>JBKPDO010000358.1:0-7426 GCA_046727955.1 bacterium
GGCTCGAGCCGAGCGTTTGCTGAGCCCTTCGTTACACTGAGCGCCGGCGGCCGTCTCGCGGCGGCCGCCGTTTAACGCCGGCTGCCAGTTCACGCCGGCCAAGGATCGCAATCACCAGGAGCCCGTCCGTGACGACCACCCAGAGCCGCTCCCCGGGGCAGGGATCACTGCTGCCGTATGGCACGCCCTACCTGATCGGCGACCCGGCCAGCGCCCGCCGCGAGCTCACCGAGCTGCGACGGGCCCTAGCCGCCGCCGGCGTGGTCGCCGAGGCCGCGGTGGCGCGGCCGCTGCACCGTGCCGGGGCGCTCGCCGAGCGCGCGCTCGAGGGCGGCGCCCGCTTCCTGGTGGCGGTCGGCTGTGATCCCGTCGCCCACGCGATCGTCGAGCGGCTGATTGGACCGGAGGGGCCCCGCGTGCCCGACGCCGTGCTCGGCCTGGCCGGCCTGGGGCGGCAGGACCTCGCCGCCACCTTCGGCCTGCCCGAGGACACCGAGCGGGCCGCGCGGCACCTGCTCGGCTCGAGCCTGTTCCTCGCCGACGTCGGCCAAGCCCGCTGGCGCGGACCGGACGGCGCCGAGCGCACCGCGGTCTTCGCCAACTGTGCCGAGCTCGGTTACCCGGCGGAGGTGTCCAGCCGCACTCCGGGCCTGACCTGGGCTGGCCGCTTCGGGCGGTTCGCGGTCGCGCTCGGCGCGCTGACGAGGACCCGCAGTACCCCCGCCGAGCTCCAGCTGGCCCGCGGCGCGGTGGAGCTCCGCCTCGCCGGCCTGGTGATCGCCAACGGGCAGTTCTCCATGGGCCGCATGAAGGTGGCGCCGCGCGCCCTGCCAGACGACGGGCGCATGTCGGTGATCGCCTTCCAGGGCCAGCCGCTGGCCATCTACTCGCGCTCCAAGGAGCTCTACTACGGCGAGCACATCCCCCACCCGAGCGTGCGCGAGTACCAGACGGAGCGGGTCGAGGTCGCGACCGCCGAGCCGCTCGCGCTCGCGCTGGACGGCCAGCGCATGACCGGCGGGCCGCCGCTCGCCGTCGACGTGCTGCCCAAGGTCCTCCGCGTCAAGGTCTGACCGATCGCGCGGTACGATCGGATCATGACAACGACGTTGGTGGAGCGCCTCGCGCGCGCACGCAAGGAACTGGCCGACCGCGGTGTCGACGCCCTGCTGGTCGGTCCGTCGGCGGACTTCCGCTATCTCACCGGCTACCAGCCACCGCTGCTCGAGCGCCTGACCCTGCTGGTGGTGCCGGTGCAGGGGGAGCCTCTGCTGGTGGTGCCCGAGCTGGAGGCACCGCTCGCCCGCGAGCACCTCGCCGGCCTCGACATCCGGATCTCTCCCTGGCAGGAGACGGAGGACCCGATCGCGCTCGTGCGGGCCGCGCTGGAGGTCTCCGGGGCTGCCGGCCCTCACGCGCCCGTCCGGCTGGCCGTCGGCGACCAGCTGTGGAGCAGTTTCCTGCTGCGCCTGCAGGCCGCCCTGCCGCGCGCCGCGTTCACGGTCGCCTCCGTGGTGACCAGGCCGCTGCGGGTGGCCAAGGACGCGGCCGAGGTCGCCGCGCTGGCCCGCGTCGCCGCCGCCATCGACCAGGTGGTGGACGAGCTGGCGGAGGTGCGCTGGGCGGGCCGCAGCGAGCGGGACGTGGCCCGCGACCTGGACGCGCGCATCCGGGCCGTTCACGACGAGACGCTGTTCGTGATCGTCGGCTCGGGCCCGAACAGCGCCAGCCCCCATCACGAGCCCGGCGAGCGGGTGATTCGGCCCGGCGACGCGGTGGTGGTCGACATCGGCGGCAGCCTGGACGGGTACTGCTCTGACACCACCCGCACGCTGGTGGTGGGCGAGCCGCCGGCGGGCTTCCTCGAGCTGTACGGGGTCCTGCGGGCCGCGCAGCGGGCCGGCTGCGAGGCGGTGCGCGCCGGCGTCCCCGCTGAGGCGGTCGACGCCGCCTGCCGCGGGATCATCGCCGCCGCCAGCTACGGCGAGCATTTCATCCACCGGACCGGGCACGGCATCGGCCTGGAGGTGCACGAGGAACCCTACATCGTGGCGGGCAACAGCGAGCCGCTGGCGCCCGGGATGGCGTTCTCGGTCGAGCCGGGGATCTACCTCGCCGGCCGCTACGGCGCCCGGATCGAGGACATCGTGGTCTGTCCCGAGCCGGACGGCGCCGCCGCCCCAGGTGGGCCCGGGAGACCCGGAGGCCGGCGCCTCAACCAGACCTCGCGCGACCTGCGAGTGGTCTCGGGATAGCGCCCGATGATCGGCCGCCGCCACGCCTGGTGCCCTCGCTGCGACGAGGTGAGGCAGGCTCGGCCCGGCGCCGCCTGCCCGGTGTGCTCGGCGCGCCTGGTCGGTCTGCCGCGCGTCTTGACCTCAGCGTCCTGGCAGGCGGGCTGGGGCGCCCTGCAGCAGCAGGCGCGCTCGCTGCTGCCAGCGCTGCGGGCCACGGCGCTTGCGGTGGTGGTGCTCGGGCTGCTGGCGGGCGGCTTCGTCGCCGGCCGGGCCGCCGCTCCCGCTCGCGCCGCCCCGGCCGCCCCGGCCACCACCACGCCGTCCAGCGTGACGCTGCCGGACGGCCGCGTCCTGACGGGCAGCACCCGCGACCTCGGCTGGCACGCCACCAGCGGCAAGGTCTCGCTGCTGCTGCGGACGGTGTTCGCGACCCGGGACTCCACTAACCTGACGTTCGAGGCGACCGGGCTCGACCCTGACTGGCGCCCGGAGACCCTCGGGGACGTGCACGTCCTGGACGGCAAGGGCCGTGAGCTGGCCCTCAACAGGCCGAGCCAGGACCTGCCGGTATTCCGCTCGCGCGAGGAGGTCGCCGGCGCCGCCATGATCTCGATCGCGCTGGCGGGCCGCGTCGAGCCCAGCGCAGTCGCGCGGGTCACCGTGGGGCGCCTGGTACTGGCGCAGCGGTCCGAGGAGAGCTTCACCGGCACGCTGGTGGACGCGGACCTCAAGCGAAGCGTCGACCAGGCTGTGCAGGGTCCCACGGACCTTCCCCCGGCGTCGTGCCCATCCTGCCGGCTCCAGGTGCGCTGCGAGGTCTGCCAGAGCCTGCGCCTGGCCGGCACGGCCTACCGGCATGGCCAGGTGACGCTGCTGCTCGCCCCGACCCGCCCGTCGGTCGGGGAGACGCTGGGGTCGGACGTCGTCATCTTCAGCGCCAGTGGCCAGCTCACCTCGATGGTGACCACACTCGAGGCCGGCGGCGCGATGATCAGCTTCAGCGCCTTGCAGCTGGCCCAGACCAGCGACCGCGGCCAGGCGACGATGCCGTTCGGCGTCACCGTGATGCTCGACGGCACGCAGGTCGTGCAGGGCCCGTGGCAGCTCGATCAGCAGAGCGGGTCGCGATGACCGGCTGGTGCCCGCGCTGCGACGCCGTGCGCGCTGCCGACGGCGCTTGCCCAGAATGCGGCACACCGCTGGTGAGCGTGGAACGGCGGCCCAAGAGACGGCCCGACCCGGCCGAGCCGGTGGTCGAGGTGGGCGCCGTGGCCGAGGGCCCGGCCGGCGCCCGCCTGCGCGTCGCCCTGGTGGTGGCGGCGGTGGTGCTGACCGCTCTGGCGTTCGTGGCGGGGCACAGCATCGGCCACCAGGCGCCGCGAGCCGCGCCGGCGACGGTCCCGACGACCACGACCGAGCCCGCGGCGCAGCCCTCGGCGCAGCGGACGCTTGGCTGGCCGGCCCGGCCGGCGCGCGGGATCACCTTCACCGCGGTCTCGCTCAGGCGCATCGCCAGCGGCGATCCCAGCGGCGACGACGTCGGGCAGCTCACCATCCGGATCCAGGGCCTGCCCGCCGGGCGCCGGCTGCTCGGCCTGCAGGGCCTGGAGCTGCTGGACCTCGGCGGCGGCGTCTTCGCCAGCCCGGACGAGCACCCGGTCGCCGGCCAGCCTGCCGCCCTGGTCCAGCCGACCGGCCAGGGGGACACCTACGTGGTGGACCTCGGGCCGACCCCGGACGTGGACACCTTGGCGCAGATCAAGCTCCAGAGCCTCCTGCTGAGCCAGCCTCCCAGCGGCCGCAACCGGATCGAGCTCGACAGCGGAGGCTCATGGCCCGCCAAGCCGCCGCTGCGCGCGATCGAGCCGGCCGCTGACACCGTCAGCATCGACGTCGGTGCGCTGAACCTGCGGGTGCCCGCCGGGGGGTACATCGACCACCTGCCGTTCCAGATCGCCGGCGCGTTCGTCGGCGGCGGCCGAGCCGTGGTGGCGCTTCGGTCCGGGAGCGTGTCTGGCGCCGCGCCCGACGACGTGCCACGGCTGCTCTCCGAGTCGACCGGTGGCGCCTTCCCCGTCAGCGCGCGCCTGCTTGCCGGGAACCGCGTCGTCTGCGAGCGCACCGCCATGTTCGGTCCGGCGCCCGACGCCTCGCCGCTGGTGGTCCTGGACTGCCCTACGGCACCGGCCGCTCACCTCGCTGTCGAGCTTGGAGCCGGTGCCCAGCCCATTGCGCTGCGGGCCGCCCTCCCGGCCTGATGGGCCTGTGTCACGGCCGGGGCGCTGAACGGGCGCTGAACGTGAACGACCAAACGGCGCCTACGCGCTCACCACTCGAAGTCCGCCGGGTCCGGCAGCGAGGTCGAGCGGTTCATGCCCGGGTGGCTGTCTGGGAGCCGCGGCACCGGGCCCGTGGCGGTTGAGCGGTCGGGCTCCGGGTCGTCCGACAGCGGACCCGGGCCGCCGTTCGGCCCGCCGTTGGGGCGTGGGTCCCTCCTGCTGCTCGGCCGCGCCTCCACCAGCGCCGGCTGGTGCCAGTTCTCGCCGAGCAGCTCCAGCGCGGGCTTGAACGCGGGGGTCGCCCTGGCAACGCCCTTGGCCCGCATCAGCTCCTCGATTTCCTCGCCGGGGACCTCGTCCTTTTCTAGCAGCTTCTCGACCAGAGCGCGCACGGCGTGCTCGTTGCGGCGCAGTAGCTCGACCGCATCGTGCTTGCACTCCTGCAGCAGCTGACCGATCGCCTTGCGCGCCTCCGGGTTGGCGAGGATCGTCGGGATCGGGCCGCCGCCAAGCGGCCCAGGCCCCACAACGCCGTAGGAGATCAGGCTCTCACCCATGCCGTAGAAGCCAAGCATTGCCGCGGCTCTGAAGGTGGCGTTCTGCAGGTCGGAGCCCGGACCGCCGGTCGACTCGCCGAACCAGATCTCCTCGGCGGCCATGCCGCCGAGTCCCATCACGATCTCTCGACGCATGTCCTCGCGCAGATTTGTGAGACGCTCCTCCAGCGGGGTGTGGTAGACGACGCCCAGGACGTCGCGCCGCTTGATGATCGAGGCGATCTGGATCTGGTCGTCCACCAGCAGGATGTAGGCGAGCACGGCGTGGCCGGCCTCGTGGAAAGCGGTCATCTGCCGGTCGCGGGCCGAGGTCTTGGTGACCTCCTTGAGGCCGATCTCCTCGGTCACCTTGGCAGTCCACAGGTCACTGAAGTTCAGCTTGTCGCGCCCGTCGACCAGGGCGAAGATCAACGCCTCGTTGACCAGGTTCTTGATCTGCGCCGGGCTGAAGCCGTAGGTGGCGCGGGCCAGGCGGGCGACATCGATCGACTCGTGCGGGACCTTGTTCAGGTAGTACTCCAGGATATCCTGGCGGCCGTCGCCGCTGGGCAGGCCGACGTGGAGCTTGCGGTCGAAGCGGCCGGGGCGTAGCAGGGCGGGGTCGAGGGTCGCGGCCTGGTTGGTGGCCCCGATGACCATGAGGTTGTACTGGGGGACCTTGGGTTTGCCCAGATGGAGGATCCGGTGCACGTGGCGCCAGAGCCCCTTCGGCATGGTCATGCCGTCCATCTGGATCAGCAGCTCGTTGACGTACATGCCGCCCATGCCCATGCCGTTCATGCCGCCGGGCATGATGAAGCGCCAGGGTCTCGGGTTCTGCGGCGGGTCGGCGACCATGGCGTTCGAGACGGCGCCGCGAGAGCCGCCGACCGCGTCCAGCTCGTCGATGAAGATCACCGAGCCGCCGTACTTCTTGGACAGACGGCGAGCCTTGCGGAACAGGGCGGCGATGCGCAGGTTGCCCACGCCCATGAACATGTTGTTGAAGCTGGTCCCCGAGGCATAGACGAACGGCACCTTCGCGGAGCCGGCGATCGCCTTGCCGAGCAGCGTCTTGCCAGTGCCGGGCGGGCCCTCGAAGAGGATGCCGTGGGGTGGGTAGCCGCCGGCCTCGCGGAACCTCTTGAAGCCCTGGAACAGGGACAGGGCCTCCTTGGTCGAGGACACGATCTCGGGCTGGCCGCGCACGTCGTCGAAGGAGACGTCGTACTCACGTGGGTAGATCACGTAGGTGCGCCCGCGCGACAGGAAGTAGAAGATCCCGAGGATCTGGACGACCCCGAACAGCATCAGGATCAGGAACATCGCCAGCGTGTTGACGATCGTGAAGGGCAGCGCCCGGGTGACCTTCCACAGGTCGAACGGCGGGGCGAGCGGGTGCCCGGTCTGGATCAGATAGCCTCTGAACGACGGGTCCACCCTGGGGTCGCCGCCGAGGACGCTCCACCAGTCGAGCCCTCGGTTCGACTTGTACATCCAGTACAGGACAGGGATCGCCAAGGCGTAGAGCACGAGGACCCAGAGGAGGATTTTCAGCGTCTTCCTGAGGCTGTAGCGCAGGACGTTGTTCAAGGCAGCCCGCCTTCCTCGACCACACGACTCCTGGGTAGCAGTATAGGCCCAAGCCGGCCATCCAAACCCTGGCCCCTTCGCGCCATCCTGACCCCGAGCCGGCGGCCCCAGACCCGGCCAAACCGCTCGGAGCCGGTCGTCTGGTGGAATCTAGATAATATCCTCGGATAGGTCACATATGCCCAGGATCTCCTTTACAACGGGGCGGGTTCGTCTGATATTGGCGGAACCCCAGCGGTACGTTCGCGCGTCCAAGCTCGAGCAGGGGGAGGCTGCCAGGGGGAGGCTGCGCCGTCCCAGAGGAGGTCTCTGCCCATGCCTGGCCTCGCGCTCATAGCGGGTACTGTCTGGGGCGCGGCGGGCGCGCGGGCGCACAGCCTTGCCGGCGACCCGATGGGTCGCCGGCGCGGCCTGGCCGTGCTGGTGCTTGGCGGTCGCATCGCCGCGGTGGTCCCCGCCGACCAGGCCCGCTCGCTCGGCGCCGACCGCGTGGTCGACCTCGGCGACGTGACCCTGATGCCCGGCTTCGTCGACGCGCACGTGCACCTGACGAGCACCGGCCTGGCGCTGCAGGGCGCCGACCTGGCGGGCGCCCGCTCGGCCGGCGAGCTGCTCGCGCGCGTGCGCGCCGCCACCAGCCGCGGCGCCGGCGGCCCGGTCTGGGGCGACGGCTTCGACGAGGGCCGCTTCTCGAGCCCGGGCCTGCCCACCCCGGAGGAGCTCGCCGTGGCCGCGGGCGGCCGGCCCGCCTACCTCTCGCGGGTCGACGGGCATCAGGGAC
>JBKPDO010000359.1:0-1539 GCA_046727955.1 bacterium
GCGTGACCCGGCCGGGGACGGCACCAGCTCAGCGGGCCGGGAGGGGACCGGCGCGGCCAGCACCGCCACGCCGGTCGCGTCGGGCGCCAACGGCATGGCCGGCTGCTGGGCCTGGGCAGCCTCCGGGCCGACGCTGGCCAGGAAGTGGTCCACGTCGCGGCCAACCTCGACGGCCGAGCGGTAGGGCCGCTCGGGATCCTCTGTTCGCGCCACGATCGCGGCCAGCCCAGCGGGTACCTGTACCTGGGGGCCGAGCCGGACCGGCTCGCCGTCGGCGGGCACCACGCCGGTCAGCATGGCGGCCAGCAAGCGGCCCAGTGCCCGCAGGTCGGCGCCGGGATCGGGCGCGCTGGCCATCGGCTGGGCGGCCTGGGCGATGCGGAAGTCGGTCAGCTTCACCTGGCCGTCAACGCCCAGCAGCACGTTGGCCGCGGTGAGGTGGCCGTGGACAATGCCGCGGGCGTGGGCGGCGGCCAGCGCGGCGCATACCGTGGCGGCGAGCTGCGCTGCCTGGGCAGGGGGTAGCGGGCCGCGGCCTGCCAGCAGGGCCCCAAGGCTTGCGCCGTCGACCAGCTCGACGACGACAAAGCCGGCGTCGCCGCCCCGCTCGACCGCGTAAACGGCGGCGACGTTGGGGTGGCCGAACCCGGCCAGCGCCGCGACCTCACGCTCGAGTCGCAGCAGGAACGCCTTGTCGTTCGCGAGCTGCCCGATCGGGACCTTGATGGCAACGGGGCGGTTCGCCAGACGGTCCCGCGCCGCCAGCACGCTGGTCGTGTCGCCGGTGCCGATGGGCCGGACGATCTGGTAGCGGTTGCTGAGCAGCCTCGGATCCATCCGCGAGACTTTACCCGACCGGCGGTCGGGGCGGAGCCGGCGCCCTTGGTCATTTCGGGTCGGTCGGCCTCAACTCGGCACCGCGGACACCCGATCGAACTGTGGCGCTTCCTGCGCCCAGGCCAAGCAGCACAGCTCTGCCCGTCGACGACCACCGTTGGGCGCGGCTGCTCCATTCCCCGACGGGGCGTGCATACGTGTCGGGCCGGCGGGTGCCGGGCCGGCGAGCGTGCGATGGTGCTCAGCGGGCAGCAGGGCAGGCGGCCCGAGCCGGCCAGACGGTGGCGGTACCGTCGGCAAGACCACCGGCCGCTCAAAGTGCGCCTTGGCGTCTCCTAGCTCCCTAAAGGTCCCGCGCTGTCCGCCGAGGCGCAGGCTCGTCTGCCGCCCAAACCACATGAAGGGGCAGGCCGGACGGAGTCGGCCTGTCGGCAACGCTGGAGGCGAGCGCCGAAGCCATCCGAGAACGGAGCATGATCCCGGTTACGCCCTTTTGCGGAATAGGTAGGTAGAAGTGACCAAGATGCGTGTTGGGCCTGTCGGTCACGGGTAGGTCCCAGCCCCAGCACGAAGCAGCAACACCGGGACGGGGAGGTGCGAGGTGACCGCAGCCACACTCGACCTCGACCTAGCCACCTGGGCCGATGGCCAGCTCGACAGCGATCAGCCCCTTCAGCAGCTCGCCGATGTGGTGGCGGCGCT
>JBKPDO010000360.1:0-10603 GCA_046727955.1 bacterium
AGAATCCTGACAACGGTGCGACAGCAAGCGGCATACCCTACAGGTTCGGCGGCGGCCGCGGGTCACATCGACCAACGCCGTTGACCGATCTGCCCTGGCCTTGTGGAGACCCGGGCGCGGGCCGGATCCGCGCCCCGCGCCCGTTGCAGTCGGGTCAGGCGGCCGCGGCTGCAGGTGTCCAGGTGAACCGGCGCAGGGCGACGGCCAGGCCGACGGCGGCCCACAGGGCGAGGACGCCGAGGTCGCTCCAGACGATGCCGCTGCCATGGGTGGCGGGATCGTAGGCGTGGTGCAGGCCGTCGGCGAGGTGCTGGACGGGGAACACCCTGGCCACCTGCTGCAGCCAGCCGGGGAGGCTGATGTTGGGGATGAACACGCCGGAGATGAAGTACAGCGGCAGCATGATCGCCTGCAGCGTCGGCTGGGCGGAATCGGCGGAGCTGATCGCGGTGGCCAGGGCGTAGCCCAGGCAGCAGAAGGCGATGGAGCCGACCACGGCGGTGAGCAGGATGCCGGGGATGGTGGAGCCGGGCAGGTGGACGCCGTAGGCGAAGCGGCCGATCGCCAGCAGGACGGCCATGACGGCAAGCCCGATGGCCACCGAGGTGAGGGTGCGGCCGGCGATCAGCACCCAGGCGGGGACCGGGGTCGCGCGGCGGCGTTTGAGGATGCCCAGCTCGCGCTGGGCGGTGATCGAGATGACGAGGTTGACGAAGCAGGCGGCGATCACGGCCAGCGCCGACAGGCCGGGGACGTAGTACGTCGAGGCCTTGACGTGCGCCGGTCCGACGGTGTTGTTGCCGAAGACACCAACGAAGACGACGAGGAAGACGACCGGCAGCGCCAGGGTGAAGAAGCGTGCCTGGCGGTTGCGCAGGAAGCTGAGCAGCTCAAAGCGGGCCTGATGGCCGACGAGTCCAAGCGCCCGCACCGTCCGGCCGGCTTCGGGTGCCTCGGCGCGTGCGGGCGCTGGGGCCTGGGTCGCGGGCGCGCTGGCGCGCCGCCTGCGAAGCCACTGATAGAGCCGGTAGAGGAGCAGCATCATTTGGTCCTTTCAGTTGTCGCGGGTGAGGTGGAGGTAGACGTCTTCGAGGCTGGGTCGGCGCACGTCGAGGTCGGGCAGGTCCAGGCCGCGCGCCAACGCCCAGTCGGCCAGCTGCCGAATGTGATCGAGCGGGTGCTGGCCGGTCAGCATCAGACGGTCGCCGTCGCGTTCGGCCCGCGCTTGCAGGTCGGCTGGAAGCGCCTGCGGGGTGACGCCGGTGGGCAGCGTGAAGCTGATCGTGGCGGGCAGCCGGTCGCGGCCGCCGAGCGTGCGCGGGGTGCCCTCGGCGACGATGCGGCCGGCGGCGATCACCGCGATGCGGTCCGCGAGGTGCTCGGCCTCGTCCATGTAGTGGGTGGTCAAAAAGACCGTCTTGCCGAGCGTGCGCAGCCCGGCGATGACCTGCCAGGCGGCCCGCCGCGCCAAGGGGTCGAAGCCGGTGGTGGGCTCGTCCAAAAACAGCAGCTCCGGGTCGCCGATCAGGGCCAGCGCGACGTCCAGCCGGCGGCGCTGCCCGCCCGACAGGCGCTCGGTGGGCACCTCGGCCTGCTGTTGCAGGCCGACCAGGGCGATCGTCTCCTCCAGCTCGCGTGGGTGGGTGTAGTAGCCGGCGTACAGCTCCAGGCATTCGCGCACGCGCAGGCCCGGCTCGGGCCGGGACTCCTGCAGCACGACACCGACGCGGTCGCGCCAGTAGCTGTCGGCGTTGGCGGGGTCGACGCCCAGCACGCTGACCTGGCCGGCGGAGCGTTCGCGGAAGCCCTCGAGGATCTCCACGGTGGTGGTCTTGCCAGCGCCGTTGGGGCCGAGGAAGGCAAAGATCTCCCCGCGGCGGACCTGCAGGTCGATGCCGCGCACGGCCTCCAGCTCACCGTAGCGCTTGTGCAGGCCGCTGGCGCCGATCACGACGTCGCCGGCGCGGTCGCCGGCGCGGTTGGCCGCCGGGGCGGCCTGGATCGATGGTGCTGTCGTGCTCATGTGGCTCCTTTGGGTTGCCGGTGGGTTGCAGTCGGTCTGGGCAGCAGCCTACGGCTGGCGGGCGCGGCCGCCTTCGGCGCCGAGGTGGAACTTCGGGCAGTCGTTGGCCTCGACTGCTGGTTGGAGTGGTCTGCACCCACGGGTGGAGGCGGGCGCCGCACGACCTCGGTCCCCGCTGTGATGACGGCGCTGGCTTGGCTGCCTACGCTGTTGTCGATGAGCGCCGAGACACCGACCTTCGCCTCGCTGGAGCGGGCCAGAGCCCACCAGCACGCCACGCTGCTCCTGTTTCGCCCGCTGGCCGTGGTTGTGGTCGTGCTGGTCGAGATCGCCGGCGCGCGGACCCAGCCGCGCCCCGGGATCAGCGGCGAGCACCTAGGGGTCCTGCTGGCGCTGATCGGGTTCGCCGCCGCTGTGGCCGGCGCCATCGCCAGCCGGCGCGCCCCAGACGCCGCTCAGGTGCCGCTTCTGGTGCCGTTGTTTGCGCTGCTGATCGCCAGTTCGGCCGTGCTCGTCTGGCTGCAGCCGGACGGTCCCGGCTTGCTCGGCGTGTTCATCGCCGTCACCGCCGCCGGGCTGCGCCTACCCAGCCGCGCCGGCGCGGCCCTGGTGGTCGGTGCGCTGGTCGCCGCGGTCGTGGCCGCAACGCGGGCCGAGCACCGCTCGGTGACCACCGTGGCGCTCAACGCCCTTGGCGTGGCGGCGTTCTACCTCATGGCGCGCTTCGCCGGCCGCGTCCAGCAAGGACAGGAGCAGGCCGAGCGGCTGTTGGGAGAGCTGGAGCAGACGCGCCAGGCGCAGGTGCAGGCGGCGGCCCTGGCTGAGCGCCAGCGGCTGGCACGGGAGATGCACGACGTGCTGGCGCATTCGCTGTCCGGGCTGGTGCTCCAGCTGGAAGGGGCGCGCCTGCTGGCTGTGCGGCAGGACTGTGGCCCGCAGGTGGTCGATGCCGTCGCGAGAGCCCACCAGCTCGCCAAGGCGGGGCTCGGGGAGGCGCGGCGGGCGATCGGCATGCTCCGCGACGACGAGCTGCCGGGTCCCGAGCGTCTGCCGTCGCTCGTTTGCGACTTCGAGCGTGACGCTGGCGTCCCGGCGTCACTGGAGGTTGTCGGCCGGCAGCGCGAGCTCGGGTCGCAGGCCCGGCTGACGCTGTACCGGACCGCACAAGAGGCGCTCACCAACGTGCGCAGGCACGCGCGGCCGCAGCGGGTGGAGCTGCGGCTTGCCTACGAGCCGGCGGGGACGCGGCTGACGATCGAGGACTTCGCCGGCAACCCCCCCACGCCGCTGTCTGACAGTGGGGGGTACGGCCTGACCGGGATGCGCGAGCGGGCCGAGCTGTTGGGCGGCCAGCTGCGCGCCGGGCCGACCGGCAGCGGCTTCCGCGTCGAGCTGTGGGTGCCAGCATGAGCGCGCCCACCAGGGTCGTTGTCGCCGACGACCAGCGCGTCGTCCGCGAAGGCCTGGCGATGCTGCTTGGCCTGCTGCCCGGGATCGAGGTCGTCGGCACGGCCCGCGACGGCGAGGAGGCGCTGGCGCTGGTCGAGGAGCTTGCGCCCGAGGTGGTCTTGATGGACCTGCGCATGCCGCGCTGCGGCGGCGTCGAGGCGACCCGCCGCCTGCGCGAGCAAGGCTCGGCCACGCGGGTGGTCGTGCTGACGACCTACGCCGACGACCGCTCAGTGGTCGACGCGCTGCAGGCGGGCGCGCGCGGGTTCCTGACCAAGGACGCCGGCGCCGAGGAGATCCAGCAGGCGATCGCGGCCGTCGTCAGCGGTGCGGCGGCGATCGACCCGGCCGTGCAGCACCACCTGGTCAACGCCGTCGCCAGCGGGCTGCCCGCCAAAGCGCAGGCGCCCACACCCTTACTGCCCGACGGGCTGACGCCGCGGGAGGCGGAGGTGCTGTCGTTGATCGCCGAGGGGCTGTCCAACGCCGAGATCGCGGCGCGGCTGGTCGTCAGCGAGGCAACCGTCAAAAGCCACGTCAACCACCTGTTCACCAAGACCGGCGTGCGCGACCGCGCCCAGGCCGTCACCTACGCCTACCGCCACGGGCTCACCCCTGGATAGGGGCCGTCACACAATCGCCTGTGCGTGCAGCATCCCGGTATGGAGCCGACCCGGCGCTGGCGGCGATATTCGCCGTGCTGTCGCTGCACCTGGACCAGCGGCAGCTGCGCCTGCTGCCCGGCGCGCAGCACGCGTATCCGCGCGGCCAGACCCGACCTGAGCCGTACGAGCAAGGCGAAGCGCTGACCTGGAGCCGCGATCCTCAGCGGTCGCCATGGCAAGGAAGCCTCCGCTATCGCCGCTGCTCAGAGCATGAGCGTCGCCGAGAGGCGCTGGTATCCGAGTGGTTCGTGTCGGAGGGCCGACTGGACCACTGGGCCTACCAGAGTTCACCATTATCGCCTACCCGGGTCCTCGCTGCTCAACGCGCGGCCGGGTTTCTGAACCCCACGGCCACCAGGTGGACGCCCACCGCACCGACTGGGAGGACGCTTCCCCGGTGGCTCGCTGAGAGCGGCCGTCAGGGATGCCCCTGAGCCTGACCCGGGCCGACTCCGGGACAGCACAGGGCATTTCCCGATGGTAGGGGCGCCCGCATGCCGGCAGGGTAGAGCGGACGCCAGAGCGCCGAGAACACAACAAGGACACGTCATCACTACCGACCTTGCGGCGCCAGGAACTATTCACGGTCATCCGCCCGGTCGCGGGCGGCACCTGCTCCTGCGAGTACTGATCGCGGTCGCCGTCTTGGGCCTGCTCGTCGTGCTCGGGCTCGCCGGCCTGGTGGCCTGGCTGTACTCCGGGGCTGATAGCAGCAATGTGGGCCAGCTCAGCTTCGCCAACCAGCTCAAGATCCCGCCGCTGCTCCAGCCACGCGTCGACGCCGCCGGCCGCAAGGTCTTCGAGCTGCGGCTGCAGCCGGGCACCAGCGAGCTGCTCCCGGGCAAGCCCGCCCAGACCTGGGGTGCCAACAGCGCCTACCTCGGGCCGACGCTGCGCGCCACCTGGGGCGACAAGGTGCGCATCAACGTGACCAACGACCTGCCCGAGGCGACCACGATCCACTGGCACGGCATGCACCTGCCCGCCAGGGCCGACGGCGGCCCCCACCAGCTGACCGCGCCCGGCGCGACGTGGTCGCCGTCTTGGACGATCGACCAGCCCGCAGCGACCCTGTGGTACCACCCGCACCCGCACGGCCAGACCGAGGAGCACGTCTACCGCGGCATCGCCGGGCTGTTCCTGCTCGACGACGCTGAGGCCAGCTCGCTGCCGCTGCCCAAGCACTACGGCGTCGACGACATTCCCGTCGTCATCCAGGACAAGCGCTTCCGCGCCGACGGGAACCTCGACTTTGGCCAGCCGCTGTTCCACCCGATCGGTCGGCTCGGCAGCGCCATCCTCATCAACGGCACCTACGACCCGCACCTTGAGATCACCAGCCAGCTCGTGCGGTTCCGGCTGCTCAACGCCTCGACCGCCCGCAGCTACAACGTCGGCTTCGCCGACAATCGCGCCTTCGACCTGATCGCAACCGATGGTGGCCTGCTGGAGGCGCCGTACCTGACGACCCGCGTGCAGTTGTCGCCGGGTGAGCGCGCCGAGGTCGTCGCCGCCTTCCGGCCGGGCGAGTGGGCGCTGCTGCGCAGCTTCGCGCCCGACCTGGGTATGAGCTCGCTCCAGGGACGCTTTGCCGGCGGCAATGACACCTTCGACTTGTTGCAGGTCCGGGCCGGCGCCGACCTGCGCCGTTCGGCGCGGCTTCCTGCCCGGCTGGCCCACCACGCGCCGTTGGACCCGGCCGCCGCCACGACGACCCGCCGCATGGAGATCACCAGCTCGAACGCGATCGACGGCAAGTCGATGGACATGGGCCGCATCGACCAGGTCGTCACGGTCGGCACGACCGAGGTCTGGCAGGTCAGCAACCGCTCCGGGGACCTGCCGGCTCGAAGAAGAGGTAGCTGATCAGGTCGCCGCGGCTGCCTGACCCGACGCCGAGCAGGCCGCTCAGGACGGCCAGGTCGAGGTGGCGGACCCGGCGCACGCCGGCCAGGACCTCGTCGAGGACCTCCTCGGCCTTGGCGCCGACCGTGCCCTGGGTCTAGGGGCCGCCGAACACGAACGGGATCACCTGGTAGGGCCGTCCGGAGCGGCTCGTCACGCCGGCGCCCCCGGCTGCGAGCAGCTTGTTCATCTTCGCCAGCACGATCAGGTTCTCGATCATCCGGTCGGCCATCGCCCCGTGCAGCAGCTGGCCGGTCGCGTCCTGGATCGACGGCGCCGGACGCCCCGCGGCGGCGGAGGACGGCCGGTGATAGGGCGGGTCGGTGGCGACGACCACCAGTCGCCTCGCGCCCAGCGCGATCGCCGGCTTGAGGGGCGCGTTGAGCCGCGCGCCCCCGTCCATGCGCCAGCTCGCCCCGGTCCCGCTGTTCAGGCGCACGAGCGGGAACAGGATCGGGATCGCTGCGGAGGCGCGGACGTGCTCGGCGGTGAGCTCCCCCTGGACATAGTCCATCGCGCGCTCGTCGCCTCCAGCGCGCAATCCCCACCTACTCATGCCTGTGGTGCCAGAAAGTCGGTCATGGGGACTGAGCTGGGCGTCCGGGGCTGTCCACGCCCCGGGGCGGGCAACTGCCCGGCCGCCGGCGCCTGCGCCTTGATCTGGCCGCGTGCCGTCAGCAAGCCAGACGGCTGGGCTTCGCCGACCTGCACGCTTGCCTGCACGCCCTCCTCGACCAGGGCTGGAGCGTCCCCCAGCTCGCCGCCCACCTCGCCACCACCCAGGCGGGGACGCTGGCGCAGGTGGGGGGTGAGCTTGGCGCGGCGCCGAGCACCCTGCGGTGCCTGCTGGAGGAGTATCAGGTGCGGCGGGTGGGGCCGACCCGGCGGCAGCGCGCCGTGGCGGGGCGAGGCCTGGGACCCCGGGCGCAGGCACACGTCGCACAACAGCGGCGCCAGGCGCGCCTGAGGGAGCTTGGCTTCACACAGGTGGACGAGTATCTGCGGGACCGCTACGTGGGGCGGGACTGGTCGGTGCGGCGGCTGTGCGCCGAGCTCGGCGTCGGCCATGGCTGGCTGGACCAGCAGCTTGACCGGCTCGGGCTGCGCAGCTGACCTCCAGCGTCGGATGGCGGCCTACCGCTGGCGGTAGGTGGCGAAGTCGGCGGGCTGGCCCATAAGCACGCGCAGGTCGCATGAGGTGACCGAATAGCTGACACCCACCGGTCTTCGCCGCCGACGGCAGCAGCACCACGATCCTCCCCCCAAGCCTCGAGGGCCAACGCCGTCGCCGAGCGCTGGGTGGAGACCGTCAGGCGGGAGTGCCTGGACTGGACGCTCGTCCTCGGCCGGCGCCACCTCAAAGGAGTGCTCCGGGGTGCGTGCCCATCACAACCAAGGCGGCCACACTGCGGGCTGCACCTCCGGCCGCCCGACCCACCGCCGGATTCCGCCCCGCCGACGAGCGCGCGCCGAGCCGTGCGACCACGCGATGCCCTGGGCAGCCTCATCCACGAGTACCAACTCGCTGCATGAGGCCCCGGATCAGGAGTTTCCGTGCCTGTCAGGTCCCTGGAGACTGCCACTCGACGCGTACGCGGCTCGCCTCAGCGAGCGTGCCCGAATAGGATGGGCGCCATGCGACTGTTCAGCCAGGACACCAAGGTGCAGGCGCTCAAGGGCGCCCCCCTCTTCGAGGGCCTCTCCCGCAAAGAACTCGTCCAGCTGGCGCGGGCCTGCGAAGACCTCGAGGTCAAGCCGGGCAAGGTGCTCTGCGAGGAGGGCCAGATCGGCCACGAGTTCTTCGTGATCGTCGACGGGAGGGTGCAGGTCACCCGGAAGGGCAGGCCTGTCAGGACGATGAGCAGCGGCGACTTCCTGGGTGAGATCGCACTGCTCACGGACATGCCCCGCACGGCGACCGTGACGGCCGAGACGCCCGTGCGCTTCTTCGTGCTGACGGGCAGGGACTTCCGCGGCGTGCTCGACAACAACCCGAACGTCGAGCGCAAGGTGCTGCGGGCCCTCGCCCGGCGGCTCGCGCAGACATCGAGCGACCCCACGCTGGCCTAGTATCCTGAATCGTTGATTGGTCGGCGGTTTGGTAGGTTCGGGGATGGATGCAGCACCCGATACCCCACCACGCCACCGGGGCTCCAAGCTCCCCCGAGCTGGCGTTGACCGATGACGAGCGGGCGACGCTGCAACGCTGGCCCGCCGACCCAAGTTCAGCCGGACGCTGGCCAGCGCTGCCGGATCGTGCTGGCCTGCGCCGAGGGCGCCAGCAACACCGAGATGGCCGGGACACCTAGGACGTGTCTCCTAAGTCGGTGAGCCAGAGCAGCACGGCCGCGAGGACGAGGCCGCCGCGGTAGACGATGGCGTGCTTGTCGTATCTGGTGGCCAGCCCGCGCCAGTGTTTGAAGCCGTTGAAGGCGCGTTCGATGACGTTGCGTCCGCGGTAGGCGGTGCGGTCGTAGGTCACCGGTCGGCCGCCGGATGAGCCGATGCGCTTGCGGTGGGCCTTCTGGTCGTCGGGCTCGGGGATCACGCTGCCGATGCCGCGGGTCCTGAGGTGAGCGCGGATCGCGCGCGAGGAGTAGGCCTTGTCGGCCAGCACCCGGTCGGGCCGGGTCCGTGGCCGGCCGATCGTGCGCTGGACACGCAGGTGCGCGAGCAGCGGCAACATCATCGGCGCGTCACCGGCCTGGCCGGGGGTGAGCAGGATGGCCAGCGGGCGGTCCCGTCCGTCGACCGCGGCGTGGATCTTCGTGCTCAGCCCGCCGCGCGAGCGGCCGAGGGCGTGATCGCCCGGTTCGTCCCGGCAGCAGCGCGGATTCTTGTCATTCGACACCGCCCCTGTGTGCTCGACGAGCACGGTGCGATCCTCCCGGGCACTGCGCTTGGCCGTAGCCGAATGCTGGTGCGCCCGCACGATCGAGGAGTCGACCGACACGTTCCAATCCACCCGACCGGCCGCGTCGGCCTCAGCCTGAATCACACGCAACAGCTTGTCCCACGTGCCATCGGTCGCGAAGCGATGATGCCGCTTCCACACCGTCTGCCACGGCCCGAACCGCCCCGGAAGATCACGCCACGCCACCCCGGTCCGATACCGGAACACGATGCCCTCGACCACCTGACGATGATCACGCCACGGACGACTACGACCCGCCGCCTGAGGCATCAACGGCTCGATCCAAGCCCACGCAGCCTCGCTGAGTTCAGTTGAACGCGTCACCTGGCCAGATTGGCGCAATCACCATCGACCACTTGGGAGCACACCCTAGTTGACTGCCAACGAGACGTGTTGACGTGGGACGAGTGACGGATACCGCAGGGCCTGAGCAGGTCGAGGACGTAAGCGGAGCAGGCCGGGCCAGAGCGGACCCGGAGTGGGGCGGGACGCCAGCGGCGCCAGGCAACCCCGGCGGGACGTGGCACAATCTCGCGGGTGACCAGCAGACCCGCCGCGGCGCAGCACCTGCGCGACCTCGCGTGGCTGCGCCACGTCCGCGACCGGATCGACCGGGAGTACGCGCAGCCGCTGGACGTCGAGGCGCTCGCCCGCGGCGCGCACATGTCGGCCGGCCACCTCAGCCGCCAGTTCCGGCGCGCCTACGGCGAGTCGCCGTACGGCTACCTCATGACGCGGCGCATCGAGCGCGCGATGGCGCTGCTGCGCCGTGGCGACCTCAGCGTCACCGAGGTCTGCTTCGCGGTCGGCTGCTCGTCGCTGGGCACCTTCAGCACTCGCTTCACCGAACTGGTCGGCATGCCGCCCAGCACCTACCGGCGCCAGGCGGCGCGCGCGACGGCGGGGATGCCGCCGTGCGTCGCGAAACAGGTGACCAGACCGATCAGGAATCAAGAAGCGCCGGCCCCCGAGCCGCAGCTAGTGTGACGCCATGGACATCACCATTTACCAGACCTTCCTCCCGCACGACGACCCAGACGCCGCCCTGGCCTTCTATCGCGACGCCCTCGGCTTCGAGGTCCGCAACGACGTCGAATACGGCGGGATGCACTGGATCACGGTCGGCCCTGCCGACCAGCCCGGCACGTCCATCGTCCTGTACCCGCCCGCCGCATCCCCCGGCGTCACCGACGACGAGCGCCGCATGATCGCCGAGATGATGGCCAAGGGCACCTACGCCTCCATCAACCTGGCCACCCCCAACCTCGACGGCACCTTCGAGCGGCTGCAGGCCAGCGGCGCCGAGGTCGTCCAGGAGCCGACCGAGCAGCCGTACGGGGTTCGCGACTGCGCCTTCCGCGATCCCGCGGGCAACCTGATCCGCATCCAGGAGCTGCGCTGACCTCCGGCGATCGCCGGCCTGACTCACAACTGAGACGAGATCGATCTGAGGTGCATCTTCACGAGGTGCCCTTGGTGTTCCGACGCCTCGTCCCCTCCGCCTATCGGCCGGTGCTCGCCAACCGGGTGTTCCGGCGACTGATCCTCGGCTTCGCGGTCTCGTACCTCGGGGACGGGATGAGCTTCGTCGCGGTGGCGTGGCTCGCCATCGAGCTCGCGCCGCAGGCGACCGCGGGGCTGTGGGTC
>JBKPDO010000361.1:0-24073 GCA_046727955.1 bacterium
CATCGAAGGCGAGTCCTACCGGCGACGCCAAAAGCCCACCATCGTTGACACCACCAAGGGAGACCACCATGCTCGCTGACCAGACCAGGTGGTCCCAAGCTCATGGCAAGACCCCGGTCCCATCACGCTGGCAAGCGACACTTGGCGGCTCTCCATGGTCACTCTCCATGGTCGGAGCTGGCCCCCGGTTCGCCCACTCTCAGTGGTCACCATGGGGGCCGTTGCTTGCAAAAGCAAGCGACCCTGCGGCCCGTTATTCAACATAGCAGGACATGTGGATAAACCTTCGATGATGCGCCGCTGGGACTCAGGTCGAGCACGTCGTCGCTGAGCGCCTCGAAGTCGGCGCGCAGCAGCCGGTGGCCCTCCTCCAGCCGCCCCGCAGGCGCTCGTAGACCTCGTCCATCTGGGCGAGCAGCAGCCTGGTGCGGGATATGGCCGTCAGGGGAGGAGGTCGGCCGCGAACGAGCGACCGGGACCTACGGGCTCGACCTCGAGCAGCTCCGCGACGGTCGCGCCGAGGTCGGCGAAGGTGGCCCGGTCGGCCAGGCGCGTGCCCGCCGTCCCGCCCGGGCTGAAGGCGACCATCGGCACCAGCTCGCGGGTGTGATCGGTGCCCGGGGCGGTCGGGTCGCAGCCGTGGTCGGCGGTGAGGAACAGCCAGTCGGCGTCGCCCAGCTCGGCCACCACCTCCGGGAGGCGGGCGTCCAGCTCCTCGAGGCAGCGGGCGTAGCCGGCGGCGTCCCGCCGGTGGCCGTACAGCATGTCGAAGTCGACCAGGTTGGTGAAGACGAGGGTGCGCCCCTCGGGCCCCTCGCCACGGCCCTCGCCACGGCCCTCGCCACGGCCCTCGCCACGGCCCTCGTGCAGGAAGCGCACCGTGGCGTCCAGGGAGGTCTGGTTGTCGAAGGTGTGATCGGAGCCGCTGAGGCCTCGCCCCGAGAAGATGTCCTCGATCTTGCCCACGCCGAGCGTGGTGACGCCCGCCTTGAGCGCCGCCTCCAGCACGGTCGGGCCGGCGGGCGGCAGGGCGTAGTCGCGGCGCTCCTTGGTGCGGAAGAAGGCGCCAGGCTCGCCGTCGAAGGGGCGCGCGATCACGCGGCCGACCGCGTGCGGCCCGGTGAGCAGCCGCCGGGCGATCTCGCACCACTGGTAGAGCTGCTCGAGGGGCACTACCCGTTTGTGGGCGGCGATCTGGAACACCGAGTCGGCCGAGGTGTAGACGATGGGCTTGCCGGTGGCGAGGTGCTCCTCGCCGAGCTCGGCGATGATCTCCGTCCCGGAGGCCGGCTTGTTGCCAAGCACGCCGCGCCCGATGGCCGCGCTGAAGGCGTCGATCACCTCTGGCGGGAAGCCGTGCGGGTATGTGGGGAATGGCGCGTCGAGCACCACGCCCATCATCTCCCAGTGCCCGGTGGTGGTGTCTTTGCCGGCGGAGCGCTCGGCCATGCGCGCGACCACCCCGGCCGCGTGGTCGTCACGTCCGGGTACGCCGGCGATCCGGGTGAGCCGCCCGAGCCCCCAGGAGCCGAGGGTCGGCAGCTCGAGCTGGCCCACGGCCTCGGCGGTGTGAGCGAGCGTGTTGCTGCCCTCGTCGCCGTAGGCGGCGGCGTCAGGGGCGGCGCCGATCCCGAGCGAGTCGCAGACCAGCACGACGACCTTCCGCGGGCCCCGCGCCATCAGCGCGCCCTCTTGCAGGCGATGCACAGCCGCGTCGCCGGCAGGGCCTCCAGGCGCTCCTCCGGGATCGGCTGGCCGCAGCGCTGGCAGACCCCGTAGGTCCCCTGGTCGATGCGCTGCAGGGCGTCCTGCACCTCGCGCAGGGTGTCACGCAGGTTCTTGACCATCGTGAGCAGGTTGACGCGCTCGGCCGTGGCCTGGCCGGCATCGGCGAAGCCCGCGTCCAGAAAGGGGTTCTCGATGCCGTCGGCGTCGTGCTGCGCCCCCAGCTCCTCGAGCTGGCGCAGCAGCTCGACCTGCTCCCCGGTCAGCCGCTCGCGCAGCTGATCCGTCGTCTGCTGGTCCATCGCGCTCCTCCGTTGGGTCAGCGGCGGACGGCGACGGGCCGGGCCGCCCCGAGCACGCGCTCAGGGCCGTCGACCGAGCCGCCCCCGCACCGGGAACGGGACGATGCCTGCTTCGCTGGTTCCAGCCGTACCCGGCAGACACGGGCACGACGGTTGAAGTAACTAATCAAAGTAAGGAAGAGAGCCTACAAGATCATTGTGCCGGTAGAGCCGGGCGGCCGGGAGCGCCAGATCGGGCGCGCGGGTGGGAGCGCAGGTAGACCTCGCGGAGCCGATCCTGCGTCACCTTGGTATAGACCTGGGTCGTGGCAAGGCTGGCATGGCCGAGCAGCTCCTGCACGCTGCGGATGTCGGCGCCGCCGGCGAGCAGGTGGGTGGCGAAGGAGTGACGCAGCACGTGGGGCGAGACGTCCGCCTCCAGCCCCGCGCGCCTGGCATGGCGGCGCAGGATCTTCCAGCAGCCCTGACGAGTGAGCCGGGTGCCCTGTGCGTTGAGGAACAGCGCGGGTCCGGACCGTGCGCCGGCCAGCGACGGCCGGCCGCGGACGAGATAGGACTCCAGTGCCTGCCGCGCCGAGCGGCCGAGCGGCACCTGGCGCTCTCTGGACCCCTTGCCGAAGGCGCGGACAGCGCCGTCGTCCAGGTCGACGTCGTCGACGTCCAGCGCGGTCGCCTCGCTGACCCGCAGCCCGGCCGCGTACAGGGTCTCGAGCAGCGCCCGGTCGCGCAGCGCGCGCGGGTCGTCGCCGGCCACGGCCCCGAGCAGGGCCTCGACCTGCTCGACCGACAGCGCCTTGGGGAGCGAGGATGGCACCCTCGGGGTGCCGAGGTCGTGCGAGGGGTCAGCCCCGGCCAGGCGCTCGCGCACCAGGAAGCGGTGGAAGCCGCGCACCGCGGCCAGGCTCCTGGCGATGCTGGAGGCGCGGTAGCGAGTGCCGACGGGGGTGGCGCCAGCGCGCAGCGCGCCGAGGAACGCCACCACGTCCTCCTCCTCGGCCTGGGCGGGGTCGTCGATCCCGGCCGCCGCCAGCCAGCCGGCGTAGCGGTGCAGGTCGCGCCGGTAGGCGCTGAGGGTGTTGGCGGCCAGGCCGCGCTCCACCGTCAGGTAGTCCAGGAAGCGCCGCAGCGCGGCGCGGGCGGTGGGGCTGACCGGCGCGCTCGCGACCGAGGCGCGGGCCGGCGCGGGCCCGGAGCCGTCCGCTGCGGCGGGCGGGATGACCATGGTGGCTCAGTGCCCTCTGTCCAGCTCGGGGACGAGCTCCTCGAGCGGCCGCCAGGGAAGCTGGTGGGCCTCGGCGACCGGCTCGCTGACCAGCACCCCGTGATACACGTTCACCCCCATTGCCAGGGCCGGGTCGCGCGCCACCGCCGCCTCGAGACCGCTGTTGGCGATCGCCAGCACGTACGACAGGGTCACGTTGGTCAAGGCATAGGTCGAGGTGTGCGGCACCGCCCCGGGCATGTTCCCCACGCAGTAGTGGACGACCCCGTCGACCACGAAGGTCGGGTCGGAGAAGGTGGTCACGTGACTGGTCTCGAAGCAGCCGCCCTGGTCGATCGAGATGTCCACCAGGACGCTGCCCGAGCGCATCGCGCCGACCAGCTCCCTGGACACCAGGCGTGGCGCCCTGGCGCCGGGGATCAGCACCGCGCCGATTACCAGGTCGGCGCCGACCAGCAGCTCCTCGATCGTCCTGCGGTTGGACATCAGGGTCAGGATGCGGCCTTTGTGGATGGAGTCGACCCAGCGCAGCTTGTCGACATTGCTGTCGAGCAGCACCACCTCGGCCTCCATCCCCGCCGCCACCTGGGCGGCGTTCTGGCCGGCCATGCCACCGCCCAGCACCACCACCCGCGCCGGCGCCACCCCGGAGACACCGCCCATGAGCACCCCGCGACCGCCCTGCTCGCGCTCGAGCAGGTGCGCGCCGGCCTGGGGCGCCATGCGCCCGGCGATCTCGCTCATGGGCGCGAGCAGTGGCAGCCGGCCGTCGGCGGTCTGGACGGTCTCGTAGGCGACCGCCGTCGTGCCGCTGTCGCACAGCGCCTGGGTCAGCTCCGCGCTGGCGGCCAGGTGCAGGTAGGTGAGGAGCACCTGCCCGCTCCGCAGCCGCGGGTACTCCTCCGGGATCGGCTCCTTGACCTTGAGCACGAGGTCAGCGCCGGCCCACAGCTCCTCAGGGCCGGGCACGATCTTGGCGCCGGCCTGGACGTAGTCGTCGTCGGGGATTGCCGATCCCGCCCCGGCGTCGTGCTCGACGAGGACCTGGTGGCCTGCGCCGATCAGCTCGTGGACGCCGACCGGAGTGCTGGCGACCCGGTACTCGTGGTCCTTGAGCTCACGCGGAACCCCCACTTGCATGAGCGCGCCCCTTCCCGTCGCCGCAGCCCTCGCTGGCTGATAGACAGAGCAAGTCTACGGGACTCCTATGCTGGACAGACCGGGGGACCTATGCCGGGTCAGGCAGGCGGGCGGTGGGCGGCGCGCTTGGCGGGCGCGTCGGGAGCGGGGCTGCCGGCCGGGTCGGGAACCCAGGCGCCGGCCCGCTTGAGACCGTAGAGACCGAGGGCGACCAGCGTCTTGGAGTCCCCGGGCGGCCTGCCGGTGGCCACCGCCACCGCCTCCTCGTACTCCAGCCGGACGACCTGCAGGCCGGTCTCCTCCCAGTCGGCCTCGGGGATGCGCCCCCTGATGGGCCGCACCCCTTCGGCCAGGAACAGGTCGACGACCTCGTCGCTCCAGCCGGGCGTGGTGTAGAAAGTGGCGAGCCAGCTCAGCGTGCCGCTCTCGACCCGCAACTCCTCGGCCAGCTCGCGGCGCAGCGCGTCCTCGACCAGCTCGCCCTCCACGTCGTATTTGCCCGCCGGGATCTCGAGCAGCCTGGCTCCGATCGCATGGCGCCACTGGTCGACCAGCAGGATCTGGCCCTCCTCGTCCACGGCCAGGGCGGCGACCGCGCCGGGGTGCTCGACCACTTCACGCGTGCCGGTGCGGCCGTCCGGGCTGGCGATGCGGTCCACGCGCACGTCGACGACGTGGCCCCGGAAGGGCCGGCTGCGCCCGAGGACCCGGAACGGCGGCTCCGCGGCGGCGGTCACGGTCAGGCGTAGTCGTCGGCCGAGCGCTGCGCCCCGTTGTCCGCGCCCTGCGCGCCGCCCTCCGCCGCCGGCATGAACAGCCCGGTGTCGGGCGTCGGGGGCAGCGGGTCGTCGTCTGGCCACGAGCGATGGGCCGGCCCGCGCTCGGCGGGGTCGGCCGGGTCGGCGTCCGGGACGTGGACCAGCTCCGCGGCGCGCGAGACCGGGGCGAACCCCACGGGGGCCGGGGGGCCTGCCCCGCCTACGGGCATCGCGGTGCCCGCCCCGCCCACGGGCGCCGGGGTCTCCGTGGCGCCTGGGACCTCGACCTCGATCTCAGCCTCGACCTCAACCTCAGCGTAAGCCTCAGCCGCGACGGCCGCGCCCGCGGCCGCGCGGGCGTCGGCCCGCTCGGTGGCCGCACCGACGAACTCGCGGAACAGCGGGTGCGGCCGCGTGGGGCGAGAGCGGAACTCGGGGTGGAACTGCCCCGCGACGAAATACGGGTAGCCGGGCAGCTCGATGATCTCGACCAGGCGGCCGTCAGGAGAGGTCCCGGACATCACCAGGCCGGCCTCCTCGAGGCGCCGGCGGTAGCGGTTGTTGACCTCATAGCGGTGGCGGTGGCGCTCGAAGACAAGGCCGTCGCCGTAGGCCTCCTCCGCCCGGCTGCCCTTCTGCACGCGGCAGGGGTACAGGCCGAGGCGCATGGTGCCGCCCATGTCGGCCACGCCGCGCTGGTCGGGCATGAGGTCGATGACCGGGTACGGCGTCTCGGCGTCGAACTCGCTCGAGTTGGCGCCCTCCAGGCCGGCGAGGTTGCGGGCGATCTCGATGACCGCGCACTGCAGCCCGAGGCAGATGCCGAGGAACGGCACGCGCCGCTCGCGGGCGAAGCGGGCCGCCTCGACCTTGCCCTCGACCCCGCGGACCCCGAAGCCGCCGGGGATGAGGATGCCGTCGACCGTGTCCAGCACGACGCGCTTGGCGGGATCCTCCAGGTCGTCGGAGGCGACCCAGACGACCTCCACGTCCACGCCGTGATGGAAGCCGGCATGCTGCAGCGCCTGCGTCACCGACAGGTACGCGTCAGGCAGGTTGATGTACTTGCCGACCAGCGCGATCCGGACGGTCCGGCGCGGGCTGCGGATGCGCTCGACCAGCGTCCGCCACTCGGCCAGGTCCGGCGCGGCCGCCTCGTCCTCGAGCCGCAGGTGGCGCACGAGGTAGTCGTCGAGCCCCTCCTCGTTCAGGACCAGCGGGATCTCGTAGATCGAGTCGGCGTCGGGCGCGCTGATGACGCCATCGACGTCGACGTCCGAGAGCAGGGAGATCTTGCGCTTGAGCGAATCGGTGATGCGACGGTCGGTGCGGCACACGATCGCGTCCGGCTGGATGCCCAGCGAGCGCAGCTCCCGCACCGAGTGCTGGGTCGGCTTGGTCTTCAGCTCGCCCGAGGGGGCGATGTAGGGCACCAGCGAGACGTGGCAGAAGAAGACGTTCTCGCGCCCGACGTCGTGGCGGAGCTGGCGAATGGCCTCCAGGAACGGCAGCGACTCGATGTCGCCGACGGTGCCGCCGACCTCGGTGATGACCACGTCGGCGTCCTCGGCCACGCGCAGGATGCGAGCCTTGATCTCGTTGGTGATGTGCGGGATGACCTGGACCGTGTCACCGAGGTACTCGCCGCGGCGCTCGGCGGCGATGACCGTCTGGTAGATGGCGCCGGTGGTGACGTTGGAGTCCTGGTAGAGGTTTTCGTCGATGAACCGCTCGTAGTGGCCGAGGTCCAGGTCGGTCTCACAGCCGTCGTCGGTCACGAAGACCTCGCCGTGCTGGAACGGGTTCATCGTGCCCGGGTCGACGTTGATGTACGGGTCCAGCTTCTGCATCGTCACGCGCAGGCCGCGTGCTTTCAGCAGGCGGCCGAGCGAGGCCGCGGTGAGACCCTTGCCCAGCGAGGATGACACCCCGCCAGTCACGAAGATGTGCTTCGCCAAGATCGATTGACCCCCTTTGGACCCCACTGGGGGAGGCCAGGCACTCACCTGGCCAGACAGGTCCTCGGGATCTCAGAGTACCACGCCAGGTCCCGGCTCCGGGCAAGCGTATAGCGCCGGTCAAGTAGCCGGTTTGAGGGTGATTGGGGGCCACCGGGGGCGGCGCGCAAGGCCAGGAGCTGCACGTATGGTCTGGCGCTGCATGCTGCGCCGCCTACTTGACCGGCGCTCCAGGACGAATGCGGCAAGATGCCCCAACGCAGCAAGGTGGATCGGTCAGTCGGTGTCGCGGCCAAAGCGGTCGGCGGCGCGGAGCCAGCGGTTGCCGTCGATGACGCGGGAGAACGAGATCCGCTCGCTGGCCGCCTGGAGCAGGAGCAGCAGCACCGCCAGAGTCCACAGCAGCCAGGTCGGCCCGGTGACGAGCAGGGCTCCCACCACCGCGCCGATCGCGTTGGCGCCCGCGTCGCCCAGCATCCCCCGCTCGCCCAGGTCCAGCGGCAGGGCCGCGGCGGTGGCGCCCGCGAGCCCCGCCGACCAGGCGCCGCCCGTCGGCTCCAGCACGCAGCCGATCACCCACAGCGGCAGGAACACCTTGGCGCAGCGCCCCGGCCGCAGGTCCAGCAGGTTGGCGACGTTGGCGCTGGAGGCGATCACCACCGCGCCGACCAGCACCAGGTACCAGGGCCGCCCCGGCCCCACCGCCAGCGGCGCCACCACCAGCGCCGCCAGCATCCCACCGAGCAGCTTCACCGCCCCGCCGGTAAGGCGGCCGCCTGCCAGCGCCGTCAAGTGCCCGCGGAAGCCGTGACTGCCCTCGTCCTGGACCAGGTCGTCCACCAGGCCGAGCAGAGCGAAGGCGAGCCCGGCCATCACCGCGGCCACCGCGGGGCCGTTCATGGCGATGCCGGCCCGGCTGGCCCAGCCCGGCGCCAGCTCGCCGGCCAGCGCCAGCAGCCCCGCCCAGGCGAGCAGGCCGACCGGCAGCACCAGGCCGAGCCCAGCCACCACCGTGCGCCTGCGGTAGTTGACCCGCGACAGGTTGGTGCGCGCCAGCGCCGCCAGCAGCTGCGGCGCCGCCCAGCTGCCCAGCGCGAAGCCAACCAGCAGGCCGGCCAGCGCGGCGATGAGCCGTCCCATTGCTCTCCTCTCAGCTGCCTCTGCTCCCCCGCCACACGCGGCGGCGCGACAGCTCACGGACGATCGCCCCCGCCTGCCGGCCCCGGTGGAGGACCCCGGCGAGGTCCCGCCCGGTGGCCGCGTGGCGCAGGTCCACCTCGACCTCGATCACCCGCAGCCCGGCGCGGAGCGCGTCCACCGTCATGGCGACCTCCACACCGAAGCCGGGCGCGAACGGGATCAGCAGCGGCAGCGCGGACCAGCGCAGCGCGCGCTGGCCGGAGAGCGGCTCGCCGAGCCGGCGGCCGCTCAGCCGCTCCATGCCCCAGCGCGCCATGCCCATGGCCACCCCGAAGCCACCGGCTCCCGGCTGCGGCGGCAGGTCGGCCACCGCCACGTCCGCCTCCCTGGCGAGCACCGGCGCGAGCAGAGCCCCCAGGCCGGCGGCGCTGTCGCCGAGGTCGGCGTCGGCCAGCAGCAGCGCCTCGGGCTCCGGGGTGAGGCCGTCGGCGACCCGCTCCATCAGGGCGGCGAGCCCGGCGTTGAGCGCGTCGCCCTTGCCGACGTTGCGCGGCAGGTCCAGGCAGTGGGCCCCGGCCTCCAGCGCCCGCGCGGCGGTGGCGTCGGTGGAGCCGTCGCTGACCACCAGCACCTCGGCCACCTGCGACAGCTTGCGCAGCGCGGCCACGGTCGCGCCCACCCTGGCGTCCTCGTTGTAGGCGGGGACCAGGGCAAGGGCGTCCGCGCGCCGGGCCGGGCTCATGAGGCCGCTGACCCTTCGGGCAGCAGCCCGGTCGAGCGCTGCTTGAAGCCGTAGTGACCGGCGGCCTGGTTGGCGAGCTGCCCAGCGAGCGCGTCCACCAGGGCCACCTGCCCGTAGACCGCGTCCACGTCGTCCACGGTGGAGACGCGGTCGGTGGCGTCCTTGTCGCCGCGCAGGGCCACCACCCAGGACGAGACGCCGGTCTCCGACTCGACCCCGGCGACCGGCGCCATGGTGCGGGCCGACAGGCGGTCGGCGAGCGGCACCAGGAACGCCTTGGGGTCCAGCGCGGTGGAGCCGTCGGTCGGGCCGATGATCACGAAGAGCGACCCCGCTTTCGGGAAGGCCTCGCCACCGTCGGTGACGTGCCGCGGCAGATCGGTGTCGGCCAGGAACTTGGCGTCCTGGAGGCCCGTGATCATATCCTGCGGGCGGCTGGCGTCGTTCTGCGGCAGCCTCGCCGGCACGCTGAGCCGGCCGCTGAGCCGTTCGATCAGGGCGGCCCGCAGCGCGTCGGGGTCCCCTCCCGGCAGGTCCAGGAGCTCGCCGAGCCTGGTCCGGTCGCCGTCGGCGGTCAGCGCGAGGCGGTCCGTGGCGAAGGTGATACGCCCGCTGACGGTCGCGCCGGCGGCCCGCAGCGCCTCCTCCACCTTGGAGCGGGTGCCGTCGTCCACCCGGTCGGTGTCGAGCAGCACGATGGAGCGGCCCTGGAGCTTGCCGCCTACCAGCCCGGTCAGCACCGCGCTGCCGAAGTCCTTGAAGTGCCCCACCTGTGCACGCAGGGTGCCGTTCTCGGCCTGCGTCTGCTGGCTCTGCCGCCGCAGGAACTCGCTCATGGACCGCTGGACCTGTGCCGTGCCCTCGTTGAGCACCGTGCTGCCCACCACCATGCCGAGCGCGAGGGCCAGGAACACGGCGACCAGCGACACGATGTGGTATCGCAGGTTGATCAAGAGGACCTCCGTCAGAAGAGCGTCGCGAGCCGGTGCGCGAAGACCCGCACCAGCTCGAAGATTGTCTCCCAGACGTCGCGGAACGACTGCGACAGGACGGTGGTCACCAGCATGGCGGCCAGCGCGGCGCCCACCAGCACCAGCAGGTCGGCGCGGTGGACCCCCTGCCGGTAGAGCCGGTTCACGCCCTTGGCGTCCACCAGCTTGGTGCCCACCTTGAGGCGGACCAGGAAGGTCGAGGCCATGCCGGGACGCCCCTTGTCGAGGAAGTCCACCATGCTCGCATGGGTGCCGACCGCCACGATCAGGTCGCAGTCGGCCTCGTAGGCCAGCAGCATGGCCATGTCCTCGCTGGTCCCGGCCCCAGGCAGGATCAGCGCATCGAGCCCGAGCCTCTGCACCCGCTCCCTGCCCGGCGCGCGGCCGTCCTGATAGGCGTGGACCACGATCTCGGCCCCGCAGGCGAGCGCCTCGTTGGTGACCGAGTCCATGTCGCCGAGGATCACGTCCGGCTTGAGGCCGGCCTCGAGCAGGGCGTCGGCGCCGCCGTCGACGCCGATCAGCACCGGCCGGAACTCGCTGATGTAGCCGCGCAGGGTCTCAAGGTCCTTCTTGTAGTCGTGGCCGCGCACCACCACCAGCACGTGCCGATCCCGGAGCTGGGTGCTCAGCGCCGGCAGGTCGAGCCCCTCGAGCAGCAGGTCCCGGTCGCGGCGCACGTACGACAGCGTGTTGAGCGTGAAGTCCTCGAGCGCGCTGGCCAGGTTGTCCTTGGCCGCCTCCACCTGCTTGCGGACGTCCTCGGGCTGGAGCCACTCGCCCCGGGTGACCTCGGCCCCGCCACGGAAGACGGCGCCCTGCTCGTCGATGCGGACCCGCTCGCCCTCGCGCAGGTCGAACAGCGCCTGACCGGCGCCGTCCAGCAGCGGGACGCCAGCCTCGACCAGGATCATCGGGCCGGGGTTGGGGTAGCGGCCGGAGATCGAGCGGGCCACGTTGACCACGGCGGCCGGCCGCCGCTCCACCAGGGCCTCGGCCGCCACCCGGTCCAGGTCCAGGTGGTCGATCACGGCCACGTCGCCAGGGCGCAGCCGCTTGACCAGGTGCTTGGTGCGCTTGTCCTTGCGCATCGGCCCCGCCACGTCGAAGTGCTCCCCCGCCCGCCTGTCCGCGTCCGCCCCGCGCCGCCACCGGCGCGGCCGCAGGGGCAGGCGCCGCCGCGGGCTCATGGGCGCTCCCCGGCCACGGCCGCCCGCTTGGCCGCGCTGGCGGCGGCCAGCAGTTCCTCGGCGTGGGCCTGGGCCAGGCCCGAGCCCTCCATCCCCGAGAGCATGCGCGACAGCTCTGTCACCCGGCCACTGTCGTCGAGCGCCCGCACCGCGGTGCTAGTCTGCCCGCCCGCGGCCTGCTTCTCGACCACGAAGTGGCGGTCCGCGTAGGCGGCGATCTGCGGTAGGTGGGTGACGACCAGCACCTGGTGATGGCGGGCGAGCTGAGCGAGCCGTTGCCCGACCGCCGCCGCGGTGCGGCCGCCGACGCCGGCGTCGACCTCGTCGAAGACCAGCGTCGGGGTGCGGTCCACGCCGGCCAGGACCACCCGCAGCCCCAGCATCACCCGTGACAGCTCGCCGCCAGAGGCGGCCTTGTCCACGGGCCGCAGCGGCATCCCGGGGTTGGCCGACAGCAGCACCTCGATACGGTCGAGCCCGTTGTCGCCGGCGGCCAGGCTGCGCTCGCCCACCTGGAGCCCGGCCGGGTCGTCGTCCTGCTCGACGGCGATCTGGACCTTGGCGTGGGGCATGGCCAGCTCGGTGAGCTCCGCCTGGAGCGCCGTGGCCAGCTTGGCGGCGGCCTCGGCGCGGCGAGCGGACAGCGACCCGCCGAGGTCCGCGAGACTGGCGCGCAGCGCGGCGGCCTCGGACTCGAGCGCCCCCGAGCGGAGCGCGCCGCCCTCAAGCACGGCCAGCCGGGCCGCGGCCCGCTCCGCGAAGGCGAGCACCGCCGCCTCGTCCTCGCCGTACTTGCGCTGCAGGTCCCGCAGCAGCGCGATGCGACCCTGGACGACCTCGAGCCGCTCCGGGTCGACCAGCACCGACTCCGCGTAGGCGCGCAGCGACGACGCCAGGTCGCCGACCTCGGCGGCCAGCCCGTCGGCGCGCTCGGCCAGCTCGCCGAGCGACGGGTCGTGGCGGCCGGGCGCGGCCACCGCCCGCGCCGCCGCCCCGAGCGCGGTGGTCGCGCCGGCGTCGTCGCTGCCCTCGAGCAGCTGCCAGGCGAGAGCGGCCGCCTCGCGCAGCGCCTCGGCGTTGGTCAGGCGCTCGGTCTCGGCGTCGAGCTCCGCGAGCTCCCCCACGCGGACGCCGGCGGCATCGATCTCCCCGAGCTGGTAGCGCAGCAGGTCGGTCTCCCGGTCCCGCTCCCTGGCGCGGGAGGCGAGGTCGTCCAGCTCGCGGGTGACCGTCCTGAGCCGGCGCCAGGCCGCGGCGAACTCGGCCCGCAGGGCCAGCACCTTGTCCCCGGCGAAGCGGTCGAGCAGCTCCCGCTGCACCGCCGGGCGCAGCAGGCGCTGGAACTCGTGCTGGCCGTGCACCTCGACCAGTGGGCGGACCACGTCGGCGATCGCCGCCACGGTGGCCATGCGGCCCTGCAGCTGGGCGCGGCTGCGTCCCTCGACCAGCACCTGCCGGGCGACCACGATCTCTCCCTCCTCGTCCGCGACCCCGGCGGCGGCCAGCGCGGCCGCCGCCTGGCCTTCCTCGTCCACCGCCAGGCGACCCTCGATGAGGGCCCATGGCCGGCCGGCCCGCACTGCCCCAGGGTCGGCCCGTTCCCCGAGTAGCAGCGCAAGCGCGTCAACGACCATTGTCTTGCCCGCTCCGGTCTCGCCCGTCAGCACGTTCAGGCCGGGCGCCACCCGGAGCTGAGCCTCGTCGATGACCCCGAGGTCGCGGATGTGAAGCTCTCCCAACATTACGTGGGCAATTCTATCCGCCCTCCAGAACGGTCCCGACGGCTTATCCACATCGGTACCGGTCCGTTTCTCCGCTATCCGCATTCAACGTCGTCGGCGTCCATCGTCCCGCCCGCGTCTGCTAGGCGGAACTTCGAGCGGACCAGGCTGTAGAAGTCTGTCGGGACGATCCGCACCAGCAGCGCCGAGCGGGGACCGCGGCAGACCTCGATCATCGACCCGGCAGGCAGCTCGCGCACGGCGCGGCCATCGACGCTCTCGATCACCGGCGGGCTCTCCGCCAGGACTTCGAGCCGGAGCACCTCGTCCGGGTGCAGCACCAGTGAGCGGTTGAACACCATGTGCGGCGCGATCGGGGTCAGCAGCAGCGCCTCCAGCCGCGGGGAGACGATCGGGCCGCCGGCGGAGAAACTGTAGGCGGTCGAGCCGGTCGGGGTGGCGACGATGATCCCGTCGGCGGCGTAGCGCGCGAACAGGCCCTCGTCCACGTAGACGGCCACCCCGACGAGCCGCTCCTTGGCGGCCTTCTCGAGCACCACGTCGTTCACGGCGGCGTCCTCGGCGACAGCGTGGCCGTCGACGAGCACGCGCACCGTCAGGGTGGTGCGGCGCTCGACCCGGTAGCGGCCTGCCCAGACCGCCTCGAGCGCGTTCCATATGCCGTCGGGCTCGACTTCCGTCAGGAAGCCGAGCCGGCCGAGGTTGACGCCCAGCACCGGCACCTCCGCCTCCAGCACCAGCCCGAGCGCGCGCAGCAGCGTGCCGTCGCCGCCGAGCACGACCACCAGGTCGAGGCCCTCGGCGAAGTCCTCTGGCGGCACGCAGGGCACCTCCTGGCCGAGGCAACCGCGCTCCTCTCGCAGCGTGCGCAACTCTACGCCGCGCTCGGCCGCCCAGCTCGCCAGCCTCTTGCCGAGGTCCCGGGCGCCCGGCCGCCCGGGGTGCACCACCGCGCCGACGCGGCGCAGCGCGGTTTCGGGAATGGAGTCGTTCACTCGGCCCTCCTCCACTCAGCCCTCCTCCTCACCAGGGAACCCCCTCGGAGCTCCCCGGACCCCTCCGGCTCGGACCACCTCGACGTGGCAGCCGGCCCGCCTCTTCGACGGCACCGGCCAGGGCGGCCTCGTCCAGTGGCGCAGCCTGCTCGCGCAGGTGAAGGAAGAACTCGACGTTGCCCGCCGGGCCGGGCAGCGGCGACGGGCAGATCCCGGCCACGCCTACGCCGTGCCCGGCGGCCGCCTCGGCCACCGAGCGCACCGCGCCGGCCCAGGCGGCCGGATCGCGCACCACCCCGCCCCGGTGGACCGCCTCCCGGCCGGCCTCGAACTGCGGCTTGACCAGCAATACAAGGTCACCGCCGGGCGCGGTCGCCGCCAGCAGCGCCGGCAGCACCAGCCGCAGCGAGATGAAGGACAGGTCCGCCACGGTCAGGTCCACCGTGCCGCCGATCAGCTCCGCCGTGAGCGAGCGCACGTTCACACCGTCGTGCACCCGCACCCGCGGGTCCTGCCGCAGCCGCGCGTCTAGCTGCCCGCGGCCGACGTCGACCGCGACCACCTCGGCGGCACCCCGATCGAGCAGCACGTGGGTGAAGCCGCCGGTGGAGGCGCCCGCGTCCAGGCAGCGTCTGCCGGCGACCTGAACGCCAAGGCAGTCGAGGGCGGGGTCGAGCTTGTCGCCGCCGCGGCTGGCCCAGCGCCTGGCGGGGAGCTTCAGCTCGATCGGCTCAGCGGTCGAGACCATTCTGGACGGCTTGGTCGCCAGCGAGCCCGAGACCAGCACGAGCCCGTCCCGCACCGCCTCGGCGGCCACCTCGCGGCTCGGGCAGAGGCCGCGGCGCACCAGCTCGCGATCCAGTCGCACCCGGGTCGGCACGGGCCTGCTCCTCTAGAGGTCCTCGAGCTGCTCGAGCTCCGCCAGCAGGGCGCGGTTGACAGCCGCCAGCGCCTCCGGGTGAGTGGCCAGGTCGGTCTGGTCCAGCTCCGCCAGGGCGGCCTCCACGCGCTCGGAGAGCGGGCCGTCAGGCTCGCCGAAGGGGAGAGGGACGCTCAGCGACGGCCTCCTCGCAGGTCATCGGGTCGCAACCAGCGGGTCCAGCCTACTCGTTCTGGCCGGGCCCCTGCTGCGCCTCGCCGGAGGACGGCGCGCCGGAGCCACCCTCCGCGCCGGAGCCACCCTCCGGACTGGAGCCGCCGGCCCCGCCGGCCCCGCCGGTTCCGCCGGTTCCGCCGGTTCCGCGACTGGTGCGGGGCGACCTGCTCCGCGCCGTGGTCCCGGTGCCGGTGGTCGAGCCGCGTCCGCCGCCGCGAGTGGTCCCGGTCCCGGTCCCGGTGCCGGTGCCGCCGCGCGAGGCGGGCGCGCGACCCGCGGGCTCCGCCGCGGCTCCCCTGCTCCTCGACGTCGATCGTCCCGCCGGGCGCTCGACCGCTTGCTCCAGTGCGCGCACTCGCTGCTGCAGGCGGGCGACCTCGTCTCTGGTGGCGATGCCGAGCGCGCCGAGCTGGCGCTTGACCTCGCGCTGGATCAGCCGGCTCACCGTCTCCCGGTTCTTCTGCGTGCGGCGGACGAGCTGCTCGGCGAACCGTCCGGCCTGCGCCGACTGCAGCTCACCCTGCTTGGTGAGAAGGCTGGCAAGGCGCTCCGCGCGGTTGCGAGTCATCTCCGTGAAGCTTGCCATGGCTTGCATATACTGTTCCCGAGCGTTCGGCACCTCGCCACCTCCTGGGGCGTCAGGTACGAATAAGCGGTCTGGGGGTACTCGCTCGGCATCCCCCCCGGACCCCCTGGCCTGAGTCCTGGACCCCAGGATTTTCCAGCGGCAGAACGAGCCGGTCAACCGAGACAGGCTCGCGCCTGCCGTACTGTGGTACTCGTATACGATCTGGTCTGGTTCGGGGTCTCGAGGCCAGGGAGGGCTCCAGCGAGCCCCAGGGAGGTGGCGTGGCGACCAAGGCTGAGGTGACCAAGGCGCTGGAGCGACTGATGGCCCGGCTCGGCGACAACGCCGAAGGCGTCCAGTCTGCCATCCCCGGTCGCAAGGTGCTCTGCTGCCACGTCCCCGACCTCGACACGAGCTGGTACTCGGTGATCCAGGACGGGCACGTCTCGGCGCCGGTCGAGAGGCCGGTCCCCGAGACCGTCGACGTCACCCTCCAGGTAGGCTCCGACGACCTGATCGCGCTAGTCGAGGAGCGGACCTCGTTCCTGTCGGCGTTGATGTCCGGTAAGGTGCAGGTGCAGGCGAGCATGATGGACCTTCTTCGGATGCGAACCCTCCTGTAGGCCCAGCCAGGAAGGCCGGCCGATGCTCAATCTCATCCCAATCTACGACCGGAACCCGACCCGGCGGACGGCTTGGGTCACGATCGCGCTGATCGGCATCAACGTTGTGGTCTTCCTGCTCGAGCCGGTGGCCTTCTCGTTCAGCGGCAACCCGAGCTCGCCGGCGGACGCCTGCCACCAGGAGGCCTTCTTCGACCGCTACGCGGCCATCCCGCGGGAGCTGACCAGGAACGAGCAGCTCCCCACGACGATTGCGGACGCGCCACCCAGGGTCATCGGCAACCAGTTTCAGTGCCGCGTGACCCGGCCGGGCTACGACAAGGTGCCGTTCCTGTCGGTGCTGTACTCGATGTTCCTGCACGGGAGCTGGCTGCACCTGGGGGGCAACATGCTGTTCCTGTGGGTCTTCGGCAACAACGTGGAAGACCGTCTGGGCCGCATCCGCTATGTGATCTTCTACCTGCTCTGCGGGTATGTGGCCACGTACGGGTTCGCCTTCGCGGATCGCAACAGCACGACCACGCTGGTGGGCGCCTCCGGGGCGATCGCCGGGGTGCTCGGCGCCTACCTGCTGATGTTCCCGAGGGCGCGGGTGACCAGCCTGATCCCGTTCCTGTTCTTCCTGCCCGCGCAGTTCCCGGCCTGGCTGGTGCTCGGGTCCTGGTTCGTGCTGCAGTGGTTCTACGCGCAGGGAGCCTCGGTGGGCTCGGGCGCTGGCGTCGCCTACCTCGCTCACGTGGTGGGCTTCATCGCCGGGATGGTGCTGGTCGTCCTCTTCGGCGGGCTGAGCCAGCGAGGCCGCCCACCCCCGCCTTCGTACCAGTTCCCCCCCACCCGTTACTGAGCCACTACTGAGCCGCTACGGGGACTGAGCGCCTACGGGGTCCAGGGGGTCCAGGGCTGGCGCGCGGATGAGCGCGCCCGCCCGAGGTCGCGGGCGAGCGTGCCCACCCCCTGTGTTCTGGCCTCCTCGTCCGTGCTGAAGCCGAGGCGCTCGAGGAAGCGCCGCACGGCGGCGGTGCCGGCGGCGGCGGTGATGCGCCGCACCCCGGCGGCCTCCAGCGCGATACAGGCGGCCAGCAGCAGCCTGGTGCCGACCAGGCGGCCGCGCCAGGGCGGCTCCACCGTGAGGTCCTCCAGACGCGCCCGCTCGTCGCTCCAGCGACAGGCGACCGTGCCAGCGATCCTCGCGCCGCTCTCCGCAACCAGCGTCAGGCCGTCCTGGCCGGCCGCGGGGAGCGCGCGGATCTCCGGGCCGGGGGGCGCCAGCAGGCCGCCGACGTCGGCCAGCAGGTAGTCGGGGGCGACGGGCAGGTCGAGCAGGGTGTCGAGCCGCGTGACCCCAGTGAGCACCAGCGCCGTGCCCCAGCCCAGCACCCGCGCGCCGACCAGGTCGGTGTCCGGGCGGTCGCCCACCATCAGGCAGGGGCCAGCACCCAGCGCATCGGCGACCGCCTCGAACAACGCCCGCTCTGGCTTGCCCGCGATCTCCGGCCGCGCGCCCGTGGCCACCGACAGCAGCGCCAGCACCGATCCCGCTCCTGGCCAGGGGCCCTCGGGGGTGGGCAGGCTCGCGTCCGGGTTGCTGCCGACGAAGCGGGCGCCGGCGGCGATCGCCAGGACGGCCGCGCGCAGCTTGCCGTAGTCGAGGTCGGGGTCGAGCCCGGCGACGACCACCTGGGCCTCGCGCCACGCCGCTGGCTCGAGCAGGCGCGCGCCCGCCTCGGCGAGCGCCTGGCGCAGCCCGGGGCCCCCGACCACCACCAGCTTGGTACCGGCGAGACCGCGCTGGCCACCGAGCAGCCGCACCACCGCCTGGGCCGAGGTCAGCACCTCTTCGACGGTCGCCTTGACGCCCAGACGCGCGAGCCGCTCCACCACGGCCGAGGGCGGCCGCACCGCGTTGTTGGTCACGAAGGCGATCCGGGTGCCCAGCTCGCGCACGCGCCGCACGGTGTCAGGCGCGGCCGGGATCACCTGATCGTCCAGGTAGATCACGCCGTCGAGGTCGAAGACGACCGACGCGTACTGCCCCGCCAGGGAAGCAGCTTCGCGCGCCGGGGCAGGTCTATCCATGTGGGAGGAGCCCGCTCCCCCCACGGCGCGCGCTTCGCGCGCCGGGGCAGATCGATCCATGTGGGGGGAGCGAGCTCCCCCCACGGCCCCCCAAGAGCGCGTGTGCCATGGTGGCCGTGGTCCCTCCTGTCTCAGGCTGTTTCCGGTCCGGTCTTGCCTCGAGCGCGCCTCCGCCAGCCCGAGTGGCGGCGATCCATGCCGGGCTGCTACAACACCAGGGCCATGACCATCCACCTGACGCCGGCGGCTCCATGGTAGCCGCCGCCCCCTTTCAGGGGCTCCGCTTCGACCGGGCCGTAGTCGGCGACCCGTGCCGCGTGACCGCCCCTCCATATGACGTCATCACCCCGGACAGCCGCGAGGCCTACGAGGCGATGCACCCCCACAACGTGGTCCGCCTCATCCTGGCCCGCGGCGGGCGCGACGACCCCGGACGCTACGCGCAGGTCGCCAAGCTGCTGGCCTCCTGGCGGGACGAGGGCGCGCTGCTGCTCGACACCGTGCCCTCGCTCTACGTCTACGAGGAGGCGTACACGGTGAGAGGCGAGCGGCGGCTGCTGCGCGGCGTGCTGGCCAGCGTGACGCTGGACGACAGCGGCGAGACCGTCGTGCCGCACGAGCGCACCATGGTCGCGCCGGTGGCCGACCGGCTGCACCTGCTGCAGGCGACCCGGACCAACCTCTCGCCGGTGTTCGCGGTGCACTCCGGCTCGGGACGCGCGGCAGCCGCGCTGGGCGAGGTCACCGCCCCGCCAGTGGTCGACTGTCTCGACGAGACCGGGACCGGACACCGCCTGTGGCCGATCAGCGACCAGCAGCGCATCGCCGCCTGGTGCCAGACCATGGCGGACGAGCGCGTGCTGATCGCCGACGGGCACCACCGCTACCAGACCGCCCTCGCCTACCGGGACGCCATGCGGCAGGTCGAGGCGGGGCGCTCGGCGGCGCCGTGGGAGCAGACCCTGATGCTGCTGGTCGACAACGACCTGCATGGGCCAACGGTGCTCGCCATCCACCGCCTGCTGGCGGGCGTGCCCGCCGAGGCGGTGCTCGCGGCGGTCGCCGCCGACTTCGAGACACTGCCGGTGGCCAGCCCGCTCGAGCTGGAGGCGGCGCTGGACCGCCTCCCGCCCGAGGCGATCGGCTATGGCCTCTACGGCGGCGGGCGGAGCCTGCTGCTGGTGGCCAGGCGGCCAGCCGAGCTCGCGGCCAGGACCGGCCTCGACCACCCACCGCTGGACGTCGAGATCCTCCACGGACCGGTAATCGCCGGGCTGCTGGGCGTGCGTGACGTGGAGCGGCAGGTCGCCTACGAGAGCGACCTTGGCGAGGCGATCGCCGCGGTCGGTCGGGGCCGGTTCCAGACGCTGCTCACCCTGCGCCCCGCGCCCTTCCCCAGGGTGGTCGAGATTGCCCGGCTGGGACGGACCCTCCCGCCGAAGACCACCTTCTTCTACCCCAAGCCACGCGACGGCCTGGTGCTGCGGCCGCTCGAACCGGAGACGTTCGCGAGGCCACCCCAGGCGTGAGGAGGCCTGCTGGCCCATGAGCGTTCTCGACGCGTTGCCGGAGGGGGTCATCGGCCTCGACACCCAGATGGGTGGCGTGCCCGAGATCACCGCGGGGTACCTGCTGCAAGGCGAGCGGCCCGCGCTGATCGAGACCGGGCCGGCCAAGGTGGCCGGCGTGGTGGCCGATGGCGTCAGCCGCGCCGGGCTGGCCCCTGAGGACCTCGGCTGGATCGTGCTCAGCCACATCCACCTGGACCACGCGGGCGGCGTCGGCGATCTGGCGCGGACCTTCCCAAACGCGACCGTGATCGTGCACCCGTTCGGCGCCAGGCACCTGGTCGACCCGGAGCGCCTGCTGGCAAGCTCCGCGCGCGTCTACGGCGAGCTGATGGGCACCGTCTACGGTGGACTGACACCGGTGGAGGCCTCGAGGATCAGGGCGGTCGACGACGGCGAGGTCATCGACCTCGGTGGCCGGCGGCTGGAGCTGATCCACGCCCCGGGTCACGCGAGGCACCACATCGGCGTGTTCGAGCCCGACCTCGGGGCGCTGTTCGCCGGGGACGCGGTCGGTGTGCTGCTGCCGAGCAGTCAAGTGCTGCGGCCGGCGACCCCTCCTCCGGATTTCGACCGCGACCTGGCGCTTCGGAGCCTGCGCGCGTTCGCCGACCGCAACCCCGCGCACCTGGTGCTCACCCACTTCGGCCCGATCACCCCGCCGGCCGAGCGCCTGGCCGAGGCGGAGGAGCGCCTGCTGCGCTGGTGCGAAACGGCGGAGTCGGCCGCGCGCGACCACGGCGCTGACGTCGACCACATCGAGGCCGCGCTGCGGGAGCGCTTCGAGCAGGAGGAGGGCCGGCCGTCGAGCGACGGCGACCGCTTCAGGCTGCTCAACACCTACCGGTCCAACGCCGCCGGCCTGGCCCGCTGGATCCAGCAGCGCCAGCGCCAAGCCGAGGACCGAGACTCGAGCGGGCGCTGACGTGCCTCCCGCGGGGCAATGTGCCTCCGGTCGGGAGGATGTGCGACGTGCCTCCGGTCGGGGGGCGCGATGTGCGACGTGCCTCCGGTCGGGGGGATGTGCGACGTGCCTCCGGTCGGGGGGCGATGTGCGACGTGCCTCCGGTCGGGGGGATGTGCGACGTGCCTCCGGTCGGGGCTGACGTGCCTCCGGTCGGGGCGCCTCGGCCTCTTCAGCCGGCGCTCCAGCTAGCGGGTCTCTGGCTCCTCGAGCCGGTCGAGACGCTCGGCGGCGTCGAAGAAGTTGGGGTCCGTCCGGACGACGCGGGTGAAGGCCTGCCGCGCCCCCTCGAGGTCCCCGGCCCGCTCGGCCAACGCCCCCTCCGCGTAGGCGAGTCGCAGGTGGTAGTCGGCGAGCTGTGCCGGCCATTGGGCGTGCCGCCGGATGAGGGCGGCCCCGGCACCCGGCTGCCCCAGGTCGCCGTACGCCGACGCCGCCACGACGAGCAGCTCCGCCGCGGTGTCAGGGCTCATGCGGGAGCGGTCGGTGCTGCGGAACAGCTCGATCGCCTGCTCGGGCCGGCCGGTCGCCCGCTCGACGTCCGCCACGATGGCGGTCAGGTCGGTGTCGCCAGAGATGCGCTGGGCCGCGGCGAGCTCCGTGCGTGCGGCCCGGTAATCGCCCATCTGGTAAAGGGCGATGCCGAGCAGCTCCCGAACTGCCGCCGAGCGCGGCGCCGCTCGCTTAGCGGCCCGCGCGCGCTCGAGCGCGGCCTCGGCGCTCTCGTCGGAAAGGGCCAGCACGGCATCGGCCAGCGCACGGGAGGCCGACCCAAACGACCCCGGCCGTGCCGTCTGCCGCAACTCGTCCAGCACCTCGGCTGTCAGCACCTCGGTGACGCTCGGCTCCCCCTCACTGGGAGGACGCCGTTCCGCGCCCCCCTCCCGGTCCCGGTGCGCCCCGTCCCGCCGGGACTCATCACGCTGCGGCTTGTCACGCCGGGGCTCGTCGCGCCGGGACTCATCACGCTGCGGCTTGTCACGCCGGGGCTCGTCGCGCCGGGACTCATCACGCTGCGGCTTGTCACGCCGGGGCAGGTCCCGCCGGGGTCTGTCGCGACGCGTCTGATCGCGCCGGGGCTCGTCGCGTCGCAGTTGGCCCCGCTGCGTCTCATCGGGCGGCGCCCCATCACGCGGCGCCCCATCACGCGGCGCACCGCGGGATCCCCGGCCCGGCACCCCTGGCCTGTCCGGGTGGGATCCGCGCTCTCGTCCGCGCGGAGCGTCGCCGCGGGGCGCTTGGTCTCGTTCCGCGGGCCTGGTCCGGCGCGTCCCGGAGGTCCGTCCCGCCCCCTCGGCGGCTGGCCTCGGCCTCCTGGGACGCTCCTGGCCCACGGAACCCTCGCGGCGCTCATCCCGCGCTGCGGCGGCGGGGCGCGGTCCCCGAGGGTTGCCCTGTCCGGTCCCGGGTCGTCGCGGTCTCCGTGAGCTGTCCTGACCCGGGCGCCCCCCTCGTCGCGGCGTCTCTTCGCTCGCGCGATCCTCCCGTCGCGACGTCCCCTGGCTGGGGCGGCCCTGGCTGGGGCGGCCCTGGCTGGGACGGCCCTGACCCGGGCCGCCCCGCCTGCCGCTGTCGGTGCCGGCGCGGGGCGCGCCCGACGGGCGCTCAGGGCGGCGGCCTTGCCCAGCGCCCCGATGACCGCGAGCATCCCGCTGACCGCTGGCACCGCGCTGACCGCTGGCACCGCGCTGACCGCTGGCACCTCGCTGCCCGCGAGCGTCCCGCTGACCTCGTCCAGCCGACTTCGGTCGGGCCATCCTGTTTTCCTCCGGTCTGTCTTCTCGCTCGTTCACGCCGACATCCTGCCCCACCGGCCCTGAGCACGCACGTCCCACCGGTCCAGCAACCGGCAACGGAAGCAACCCTGAGACACCAAAAGCGCCGCCTTTCGGCGGCGCTTCTGGTTAGTGTCCCGGCGGCGACCTACTCTCCCACCCAGCTTCCCGGGCAGTACCATCGGCGCTGGAGGGCTTAACTTCCGGGTTCGGGATGGGACCGGGTGTTTCCCCTCCGCCATGGCCACCGAAACGGTCTGAAGGAGCGCTCAGGAGGCCGGAAACCTCCAGAGCTACACAGCGAGCGCGAGCAAGTAAGTGGTTGCCAAGTCCTCGGCCTATTAGTACCGGTCAGCTCCACGCATTACTGCGCTTCCACTTCCGGCCTATCAACCCAGTCGTCTAGCTGGGGGCCTTACCAGGTCGACCCTGTGGGAGACCTCATCTTGGAGCGAGCTTCGCGCTTATATGCCTTCAGCGCTTATCCCTTCCGAACGTGGCTAACGAGCAGTGCCGTTGGCACGACAACTCGCACACCAGAGGTTCGTCCGTCCCGGTCCTCTCGTACTAGGGACAGCTCTCCTCAAGTCTCCTACGCCCACGGAGGATAGGGACCGAACTGTCTCACGCATGTTATCCCACATTGCTGCGGGCACAGACTATACCTTCACCCCATTTCTGGGGGCCGGCGTGTTATGAGCCTCATAGATTTGCCGATCCATCTCGGCGGGAAGCCCATCTCCCTGGTGGAACAGAACCAGGGAAGTCGTTACGGGGACCAACGAACCCATGCTACGCAGATGCTGCTCGACATCCGCGGCGGTGATCCGCTTCGTCTTCGAATAGTTTAGGGTGGAAAAGGCGCCGACTTCGCGTGCCAGTCGCAGGAACTCCTGGGCATCGAGGCGAGGACGCAACTCCGCTAGCAGCCGGAGTGCTCGCCGTACGTGCTCACTCTTAAAGATCACATACGGCCGCACTGCCTCCAAGAGGACGATCAGCAGTGGGCGACTGGTGATGACCAGGTCGCTCATGCCCGTCCCACGATCTCGGAGGTACCCACCCCCGATCACGCGTCGGAGGTGCTCCAGCCCATGGCGGACCGAGGTGCTCTGCGAGAATGACACGCTCGCTCGAATGTAGAAGCCAAAGCGATACTCCCGCTGTCGCACGAGCTGGAAGTGGATGCTTCCGTCGCCGTCCAGGAATCCCGCGATGTAGGACGCGTCCGATGCCTTCCTTCTCGTCGGCCTTCCCTCGGTATTGCCCCCACTCTACAGTTCAGGTGTGACAGTGAGGGTTCCACCGATATGAGCCGGTGGGCATCCACGGATTACTCCATGGAGACGCAGTGATCTACGTTCTAAACCCAGCTCGCGTACCGCTTTAATGGGCGAACAGCCCAACCCTTGGGACCTACTCCAGCCCCAGGATGCGACGAGCCGACATCGAGGTGCCAAACTCTGCCGTCGATATGGACTCTTGGGCAGAATCAGC
>JBKPDO010000362.1:0-10629 GCA_046727955.1 bacterium
CCGACGACTTGGAGCGATCGAACCTCGATCAGACCCGCCGGCGTCGCACGACGCCGGGTGGTCCCATCACTGGCAACCGGGTGGTCCCATGAACCTGGCAGAAACCCGCCCTGGACGGTCCCATGCTCGTGGCAGGCGACAGCCAAGCGCATCCGCCCTGCTCCAGACTCCGCCGTGTGCACGAGCTCATCCAGGCGAGCCCTATGAGTTCCGGGTCTGGGGATGATCCGTGAAGGATTGAACGGTTAGTCCCAGACCCGTAGGTGCCGCCGATGGTGATCTGCGCTGCGCCCAGGTCCACGTCCGACCAGCGCAGATTGAGCAGTTCGCCTCGCCGCTACGGCGGGCGCGAACGCCGGTCGGCTGGCGCGAAGACGCGGCGACTGCGGGCCGCCAGGGGTCATACAGCCGTTCACCACAGCGACCGGGACGCCGCACGGGCGCAGTCGTGCCGCGGCTCCTGATCCTCAGCGTCGCTGCAGCCCCGATCCCGGCTCAGGCCGGGACGCCTCCGGCGGGGCCCCTGGCTCCGGGATGGCCGAAAATGGGTTCCGGTCGGCAAGTGGTGCGGGTGGAAGAGGCTGTCCATCCCGCTCGCCATCGGCCAGGCGGAGCCCAGCAGACCGGCTCCTCCGCGTCAAGCCCGTCTCTGCCCGTTGGGTGGCCGATATTCGAGGAAGCCGGCGGCGACACGGACACGTGAAGACGGGCTTGACCCTCCGTCGCCGGCCCGCTGCCCCTTCGGGGTGGCCGACGGCACATGGTATGGACAGCAGAGCCGAGGTGCGGCCGTGGCCGCCCCAAGAAGGTACGCCCGTCAGGTGACGGCTGAGGTTGACGGCAACGACGCAGCCCAACCTGTATCTCGACGCGCAGAGCGGACCATATTCGAGCACGTACGCACCCCGGCACGGACCTTGCCCGGACCCCCTGCCTGGATCTTCAAACCCGGACAGTGCCACACACGCGGCCCCGTCCGCGCACAGGAAGGGCTCACCGAGGATCGTGCTCACCGTCACCTGGCCGATCGCGGCGCCGTCGGCGAGCACGACGCCGGGCCACCGGTCGCCGTTGCGATGGTCGTCGAGCAACTGCTCGATCCGCTCGCGGTGCCCGTCCGCGGTGTAGAAGTCGGCCGGCCGAGACGGCTCCCACCGGGCGAAGGCGTCAGCGTCGCGAGCGCGGTGCGCGGCGATGGCATCGGCGTCGCCGACGTCGATCAGGCGGATCTCGGTGTCGGACATACTGCTGCCTCGAGGCATCAACAGCTGGCAGCGGACCCGATGGTACGAAGACGCGCGTCAGCCCGTCGTCCAGGGCCGGAGCTTGTCGGGGTTGCGTACCCCCCAGATGTGCGTGATCCGGTCGCCTGCAACCTCGAACGCGAACACCGCCACGGTGACGCCGTCTTGCTGCGCGACCAGGCCGGGCTGGCCGTTGACCGTGCGCTCCAGGATCGTCAGGTCGGGTGCCCTGTCGGCGACATCGACGGCGGCGCGCGCGATCTGCTCGGCGCCTTCGATCGGGCGGAGCGCGGCGCCGACCAGGCCGCCGCCGTCGCCGATCGCGGTGGCGTCGGGGTCGAGCAGGCCGATGAGGGCGCCGATGTCCTTGGCTTCCCATGCCGCCTTGAAGGCCCTGACGATGCCGGCCTGCCGGGCTGTGGGGGTCGCGGGCGCCTGCGACGCGCGAAGGCGGCGGCGGGCCGACGAGGCCAGCTGGCGGCATGCCGCCGGCGTCCGGTCGACGATCTGGGCCACGTCGGCGAAGGGGTAGCCGAAGACGTCGTGGAGGATGAACGCGACGCGCTCGGCCGGGGTCATCGAGTCGAGCACGACCAGGAAGGCCATGCTGGTCGACTCGTCGAGGGTGACCCGGTCGGCCGGGTCGACGGTGGCGCCGCCCGACGGCCCGCCGGCCCACTCCGTACGATCGGGCAGCGGCTCGGGGAGCCATTGGCCCACGTAGCGCTCCCGCCGGGCCCGCGCCGAGCCGAGCAGGTCCAGGCAGATGCGGCTGGCGACCGTGGTCAGCCAGCCGCCGGGGGAGTCGATGGCGTCCTGCTGCTGCCGGGGCATGGCGTACCAGCGGGCGTAGGCCTCCTGCACGGCGTCCTCGGCGTCGGCCAGGGAGCCCAGCAGCCGGTAGGCGAGATTGAGCAGCCGGTGCCGCTCGCTGATGATCGCGCGCAGGCTCGGGTCGGGCCGGCCGGGTCCTGGCTCGGATGGGGTGGTCATGGTGCCGGCGGCTCCCTTGGTCGCAGCTGCCTCACCAGTTCGACGAGACAGCGCACCCAACTGTGAGGTTGGCGCGTCGCCTCACATCCCGAGGGGTTGCGTCGTCGTACTGCTGAGACGAACACCATCCAGCGAACAGGAAAGCTCAGCGACATCATGACCGGCTTCCCCGTCCTGCGATCGCGCCTGACCGGCACCCTGACCACTCCCGACGACACCGACGACACCGACGACACCGACGACACCGACGACACCGACGACACCGACGACACCGACGACGTGGACAGCACCATCCGGCACCGGCCCGATGCCGTCGTACGCGCGGCCTCTGAGGCGGACGTCGTCGAGACCGGACGATTCGCCCGCGCCCTCAAATCCGTCTGACGTGACAAGGAGACAATCATGCAGGCACCGTCAGGACAAATGACCGCACCGGCGCTGCAGGCTCTGCTGAAGGACGGGGCCCTGACCGGGGAATGGGTCCTGGACCCGCGCAAGTCCAGCATCCGGCTGAAGAGCAGGAGCATGGGCCTGATTCCGGTGAACGGCGTCTTCCGCGAGGTCAGCGGCAACGGCACCGTCTCCCCGGACGGCGAGGCCAGCGGCACCGTCACGGTGGCCGCGGCGTCCATCGACACCAACAACACCCGACGGGACACGCACCTGCGCTCGGCTGACTTCTTCGACAGCGGTAACAATCCGGACATCACCTTCACCGCGGACGGTATCCGGCCGTCTGGTCAGGGTGTCGCCGTGACCGGCGCGCTGACCGTGCGCGACCGTACCCGGTCCCTGTCCTTCGATGCCGCGGCGTCCGTCCAGGGCGACGGCGAGATCTGGCTCGACGCCGAGGTCTACATCGACCGGGCCGACTTCGGCCTCACCTGGAATCTGCTGGGCATGGTCTCGATGAACAACACCCTCACCATCCACGCCGTGTTCACCCGGCGGTGAGCGCATGCGCGTTGTCGTGACGGGCGCCACAGGGCTCATCGGCAGCACGGTTACCCGTCTGCTGCGCTCTCGTGGCGATGAAGTCGTCGCGCGCAGCCGCAACCGCGGCCGCGGCCGCTCCGCAGGGCTCGGGAAAGCGCTTCGGGGGGACCGCCGGTCGTGCAGACACCCAACACAGACGAGGGAGGAAACCGACGAGCGACCTTCAGGCCATCGCTGACCGCTTCGAGATCGAGGCGCTGCGCGGCGAGTTCACCGACGCGGGAATGATGCGCGACTACGACCGCTTCGCGTCGCTGTTCACCCACGACGGCGCGTGGCGGATGCCCCACATCAACGTCGAGTTCGTCAGCCGGGAGGAGATCCGCGCCGGGATCGAGCGGCTGCAGGGTCTGTGGGACTACTTCGTGCAAACCCCGCATCCGGGCACGATCCAGCTTGAGGACGACACCGCGGTCGGCCGTGCATACATCGCAGAGTTCGGGCACCTGCGCGACGGCAGCTCGCACCTGAACTACGCCGTGTACCACGACCGCTACCAGCGCACCCCCGACGGCTGGAAGTTCGCGGAGCGCGTCTACGAGATCAAATACCTCGACACCACTCCGCTGGCGGGCTCGGCGCCCTCCCGCGGGCCTAGGCTCGAACGATGACCGGCTGGGAACTGGTTGGCGTGCCTCATACGTCGAAGTCGAATTCCTCGATGCGCCTGTCGCGAGGGAAGCCGGCGTCGTGGGTGCGACGGGCGGCGCGGCGCTTGTCCCGATCGTCACATTCGGCCATGACCAGTTCGGCGAGGAAGCCGAAATAGGACAGCTGCTCGCGTTCGGCCGCAGCAGTTCCCGTTCGAAGGCCCAGTCGTGCCCGACGCTGTTCGTCCGGTTGCCGATGCGGCGAGTGTCGTCGGCGTCGTCCCAGGCTTCGAGCAGCGCGTTGAGTTCCTCGATCGACTCGACGACCGGCATGGCTCGGGAGAGGGGCAGCGGGTTGACGTCTGCCCGACGATGGTGGCCGGCCGGCTGGGGTCGATGGGTGGTCGACGCCGCAGCGCTGCCGCCACGCTCGGCTGTCGGCATGGGCGGCCGAGCAGGGGATCGGGGTGGCCGAGGTGGTCTGTGAGGTCGGCTCCGGGCTGACCGGCCTGCGGCCGAGGCTGCGGCGGCTGCTCGCCCATCCTGGGGTCACGATGATCGTGTGGAGCATTGGGACCGGCTGGCGCGTTTTGGCGTGGAGTACCTGGGCATCGGCCGGGAGTGGGCGGTCATCGCCCACGACGACACGATCGAGCGCATCGCCCATCCTGCCTGTGGGCAGGCCTGCAGCGCCAGCGCCGCCGGGTCGCCCGGCAACGCTCCCGCCGCATCGTCGGCTCCCGAGGGCATCGCCAGGCGAACGCCAAGCTGGCAGCCCTGGACCGGCGGGCGGCGAACCTGCGCACCCACCAGCTGCACGCCCTGACCACCGATCTGGCGCGCCGCTACGGCTTGATCGTCGTGGAGGATCTTGATGTCGCCGCGATGGGTCGTGGATAGGCCGGCGGGCGTTTCGGCGCACCGTCGCCCAGGCCGGCCTTGGCCGGGTCCGTCCCACCCTGGCCTACAAGTGCCAATGGGCCGGCGGCCAGCTTCAGGTCGCCGGCCGCTGGTTCGCCTCCTCCAAGACCCACCATGGCTGCGGTGGCTACCAGGCCGACCTCAAGCTCGGCGACCGGGTGTGGGTGTGCCCGGGGTGCGGGAATCTCGTGGACCGCAACGCCAATGCGGCCCGCAACCTCCGTGACTGGACCGGACCGGTCGGTGATCGTGTCGCCGACCGGGATGTCCAGCGGGGTGGAGTTGCCGCCCCGGTGCCGCTGGTGGGCGACCACGGCGGGCAGGCCCACTTTCCAGGTGGCGCGTGCGAGGCTCCGCAAGACCACCGCGAGGTGGCGGGGGCCACTGACACCACAACCGAACCCGGCTCCAGCAGCGGGGGGAGGAACCCCGAGCAGGGGTACCAGCCAGCGAGCGCTCACAAACGCTCACGGAACTGGTAACGGATGTGGATGGAGCTTCCGTCGAGTTGGCGCCGGCGGATATGATTCCGAGCGCTTGATCGCCTCGTCGATCAGACGATGGATCGACAGATAGCTAAGGGTCCATACCCACTTAGTTCTTTGTCGATTTATCGCCAAGGAGGGATGTAGACGGTACCGGGCATTCTTCAGTCCGGCTGAAGCGCGCTGCCGCGGAGAGGGGGCCGCATGGGAAGGGTCATCGCCCTGGCCAACCAGAAGGGCGGAGTCGGCAAGACGACGACCGCGATCAATCTCGGTGCGGCCCTGGTTGAGCACGGTAAACGGGTGCTGCTGGTGGACATGGACCCTCAGGGGGCGCTCTCGGTCGGGCTCGGGCTGAACCCGCTGGCGCTCGACCAGACCGTCTACAACCTGCTGATGGAGCCGAAGCGGGACGCGGCGCTGATCATCACCAGCACCAAAGTCGACCAGCTGGACCTGCTCCCGTCCAACATCGACCTGGCCGCCGCCGAGGTGCTCCTGGTCGGTGAGGTCGCCAGGGAGCAGGCGCTCGCCCGAGTGCTGCGGCCGCTGCGCAAGCGCTACGACTTCCTGCTGATCGACTGCCCGCCGAGCCTGGGCCTGCTCACAGTCAACGCCCTGACCGCCGCGGACAGCGTGCTCGTGCCGCTGGAGTGTGAGTACTTCGCCCTTCGGGGCATGGCGCTGCTCATAGACACGATCTCCAAGATCACCGAGCGTCTCAACCCGAACCTGGAGATCCTAGGCATCCTTGCAACCATGTACGATGCTCGGACCGTCCACGGACGGGAGGTGCTCGGCCGGGTGGAGGACGCCTTCGGCGACCGGGTCTTCCAGGCGGTGATCGGGAAGACGATCCGCTTTGCGGAAGCGCCGGTGGCGGGGGAGAGCATCCTTACATACGCCGCCGATTCGCCTGGCGCGGCCGCGTACCGCGAGCTGGCCAAGGAGGTATTGGCGTCATGAAGAGTCGGGCCAGCCTGCCAGGGGCGGACGAGCTGTTCCGGGTCACCTCGACGGACCGGGCCCGGGGGTCGCGGACGGGCAGGCGCCCAGCGCGCGACGGCTCCACCCCGGGCGCGGAGGCGTCCGAAGAGCGGGTGCCGAGCGGGCGCCAGCGCCATGAGGAAAAGGTCACCTTCTACTGCACGTCCGAGGAGCTGGTGGACCTTGAGAATGCCCGCCTGCAGCTCCGCCGCCGCCACGGCATCGCCGTGGACCGTGGCAGGCTGGTGCGCGAGGCGATCGCCCAGGTCCTCTCTGAGCTCGAGCGTGACGGCGCCGAGGCGCCGCTGGTGAAGCGGCTCTCCTCCCAGTGAGCCCGGTCGATCTGATCGCCCGCAAGCGCGATGGGGGTGAGGTGCCGCCGGCCGAGCTGCGCGCGTTCGTTCTTGGCTACGCTCGCGGCGAGCTGCCCGACTACCAGATGGCAGCCTTCCTCATGGCGGGCTACCTGCGAGGCTTCTCGCGTGCGGAGGCCGAGGCGCTGACCGACGCGATGATCGCCTCGGGGCGGACGCTCGACCTCAGCGGGCTTGAGGGGCCGACGGTGGACAAGCACTCGACCGGGGGAGTGGCGGACGGCACCACGCTGGTGGTCGGCCCGCTCGCCGCGGCGCTCGGCATGAAGATGCTGAAGCTATCGGGGCGTGGCCTCGGGCACACCGGGGGGACGCTCGACAAGCTGGAGTCGATCCCGGGCTTTAGGGTCGAGCGCACCGCGGAGGAGCTGCTCGTCCAGGTAGAGCGCATCGGGCTGGCGGTCGCCGCCCAGAGCGCCGACCTGGTCCCTGCCGACAAGTCGATTTATGCCCTCCGCGACGTCACCGCCACCGTGGCGAACACCGCGCTGATCGCCTCGAGCGTGATGAGCAAGAAGCTCGCCGGCGGGGCGAGCTGCATCCTGCTGGACGTCAAGTCGGGCTCGGGCGCCTTTATGAAGAATGTCGCGGCCGCGGTCGACCTGGCGCGCCTCTGCGTCGACCTGGGCTTGGCGGCGGGCCGCAAGACCGCGGCGGTCGTCAGCGACATGGATCAGCCGCTCGGCGACCTCATTGGTAATGCGGTCGAAGTGCGCGAGGCGATCGAGATCCTCAGAGGCGAGCGTCGTGGACGGATCCTCGACCTCTGCTTGACGTTGACAGGGCAGCTCGCGGCACTGGCGGGCGTCGCGCCCGACCCGGAAGCGGGACGGGAGCGAGCGCGGCTCGCCCTGGAGCGGGGCGACGGCCTGGAGCGGTTCCGCTCCTTCGTGGCCGCTCAGGGGGGCGACCCGCGAGTCGCCGACGATTGCTCGCTGCTGCCGAGCGCTCCGGTCGAGCGCACGGTCGAAGCGCCGGCAGCGAGCTGGCTCGCGACGGTCGACGCCGAAGCGGTCGGCAAGGTGGCCGCCGCCCTTGGGGCCGGCCGGCGGCGCAAGGACGACCCGATCGACCCGGCCGTGGCGGTCGAGCTGCCGGTCAAGATCGGTGACCGAGTCGAGGCAGGCCAACCGATCGGGCGGGTCCTCGCACGGACGGACGTGGCGGCTGGCGAGGCAGTGACCCAGGTGCTCGCCGCGCTGCGGTGGAGCGATCGCCCCGTGGCCGCTCCCGCGCTCGTCCACGAAGTGATCGCGCCGCCAGCTGGTGATCGTGCGGCCAGCCGGTGATCGTGCGGCCAGCCGGTGATCGTGCCGCCTGCCGGTGATCGTGCCGCCTGCTGGTGGCCGCGTCCTCCCCGGGCCGTGGGACCTGAGCTCGCGACGGCCGGGACCGACGGCGTCTTTACCTTCCCCGTGCTAGGGTGGCGCTCGATTGCGCCGCTTGCTGGCTGCTTGCTGCGCTTATCAGCACCTCGAGTCGTCTTCGGAGGCCCCGGCTTGCGTTCGCCCCTCTTCGACCTGCGTGACAATCCTCTTGGATTCGTCGCGTTCGTGATCGCGGTCATGGTGGCCATCACTGTGCACGAGTTCAGCCACGCCGCCGTCGCCACCCTGGAGGGTGACCGCACGCCGCGGTCGCAGGGACGGTTGACCCTGAACCCTATCGCCCACCTGGACCCGATCGGCAGCATCGCGCTGCTCCTCGCCGGTTTCGGCTGGGGCAAGCCGGTCCAGTTCAGCCCATTCCAGCTCCGCAACCGCCGCGTCGGCGCCGCCCTGGTGGGCCTGGCGGGGCCCGCGTCGAACTTCGTGCTTGCCCTGCTCAGTGCCCTCGTCCTGCGCTTCGCGCTCTCGAGCAGCCCGAGCGACTTCGCGATCACCCTGCTCGTGACGCTGGTGAGGCTGAACGTAGTGCTCGGGGTGTTCAACCTAATTCCCATCCCGCCGCTGGACGGCTCCCGGCTGCTGTCGATCGTCCTGCCACAACGGCACCAGGGGATCGTCTACTTCCTCGACCAGTACGGGATCTTCCTGCTGCTCGCGCTGCTGCTGTTCGCGCCCGGGCTGCTAACGCCCTTCTTCGATGCGATCACGCGGTTCATCCTGGGGTTGGTCGGCCTCAGCCTCGTCTGAGAGATTTATCGATGCAGCGATGAGCAGATAAATAGATAAATGGACTACGTGGTCAAGACCGAGGTCTTCGAGGGGCCGTTCGACCTGCTCCTCCATCTCATCGCGCGCCAGCAGGTGGACATCTGGCAGGTGTCGCTGTCGCAGATCACCGAGGACTACCTCGCCGAAGTCCGCCGGATGCGAGAGCTGAACCTCGAGGTCGCCACGGAGTTCCTGCTGGTCGCAGCCACCCTGCTCGAGTTGAAAGCGGCCCGCCTGCTGCCCAGCACGGACGGCGAGCCCGACGAGGTCGAGGCACTGCTCGAGGAGCGGGACCTGCTGTTCGCCAGGCTGCTGCAGTACCGCGCCTACAAGCAGGTGGCTGAGCTGTTCAGCGCCCGGATCGCCGAGCAGTTTGCCTTCGTGCCGCGCCACGCCGGCGCGGAGGAGCTGCTGGAGCGCGTCGCCCCCAACCTGCTCAGCAATGTGCGACCGGAGGACCTGGCGCGCCTCGCGGCGGGTGCCTTTGTCCCGGTGCCAATGCCCGAGGTCAGCACCGAGCACATCGCCCCGGCGAGGCTGACCGTGAGCGAGGCCGTGCTCGAGCTGGCGGGCCGCCTGCGGCAGGGTGGGCCGGTCGCCTTCGAGTCCCTGCTCGACCGTGATGCCCCCACGATCGAGGTGGTGATCAACTTCCTGGCTCTGCTCGAGCTCTACAAGCGCTCGTTGATCGAGCTGGAGCAGACCGCTACCTTCGGCGCGATCATGGTCCGCTGGAGCGGCGATCCCGGCGCCGACCCAGCCGACCTGATGGTTGAGGAGCCCGTATGACCGACCACGACCGCACGACCGAGCAGACCGACACCTCCGCTGACCGTACCGGCCCTCCGGCGGGGCCGCCCGGCACGCCCGCGGGGCCGCCCGGCACGCCCGCGGACCCGCCCGGCATTCCGGCGGGACCGACCGGCGCCCCGGTGGGGCTGGGTCCGGTGGGACTGACGGGCGCCCCGCTGGGGCCGGGTCCGGTGGGGCCGGGTCCGGGTCCGGTGGGGCCGGGTCCGGGTCCGGTGGGGGTCGACCCGCATGCTGTTCCCAATGCGGCGGAGGGTGGCCCGTGGCCGCCCGACGAGGCGCTCGAGGCGCTGGAGCTGGACGACCGCGGCTGGATGCGCCGCAACCTGGAGGCGGTCCTGCTCGTCGCCGACGAGCCGGTTCCGGCCAGGACCCTGGCCGAGCTGGTCGGCGGCCGTCTGACAGAGGTGGAGGGCCTGCTGGTCGAGCTGGCGGCCGAGTACGCGCGCGACGCGCGCGGTTTCGTGCTGCGGGCGGTGGCCGGGGGCTGGCGCCTCTACACCCATCCCGGAGCCCGGGACGTCGTCGAGGCGTACCAGCGGGCCGGCCAGCAGAGCCGGCTCACCCGCGCGGCACTGGAGACGCTGGCGGTGATCGCCTACCGGCAGCCGGTCACCCGCCATCGGGTCGCCGACGTCCGCGGGGTCAACGTCGACGGCGTGTTCCGCACCCTGCTCGCCCGCGGGCTGATCCACGAGGTCGGTCACGAGGAGGGCCTCGGCCAGGCGGCCCTGTACAGCACGACGCCGGCCTTCCTGGAGCAGCTCGGGCTCAACAGCCTGGACCAGCTGCCACCCATCAAGGACTATCTGCCCGAGGGTGTCGAGCTCGCCGACCTGCAGGAGCAACTGTGAACGGCGAGCGGGGCCGGAGGCCGGCGCCCACCATCAGGGGGGCTGGGCGGCGGTGAGCCAGAACGACCGGTCCAGCCGCCGCGCCGGCACGCCCCGCCCAGGCCCGCCGCGGCGGAGCAGGCCGCGCAGTTCCTCCGCCCCGGCAGAGCGACCCGGAGGCCGTGGCGGCCGCGGCGGCCGAGGTGCCGCCACGGTCGGCGAGGTCGGCGAGGCCGGCAC
>JBKPDO010000363.1:0-2432 GCA_046727955.1 bacterium
CCAGCAGGTGGCGCTTGCGGCCGTTCAGCTTCTTGGCGCCGTCATAGCCGTGCGGCCCCCTTTTTCGGTGGTCCGGACGCTTTGGCTGTCCAAGATCGCCGCGCTGGGGGTGGGCTGGCGCCCCTGGCGCAGGCGCTCCTGGGCCCGCAGCCGGGCCAGGAGCTGTTCCCACCGGCCCTGCTGGCGCCACAGGCGCCAGTAGTGGTAGACGGTCTGCCAGGGCGGGAAGTCGTGGGGCAGCAGCCGCCAGGCGCAGCCGGAGCGCAGCCAGTACAGCATGGCGTCCACCAGCTCGCGGCGGTCGTGGACCGCTGGGCGCCCGCCCGGCTTGGGTGGGGGGATCAGCGGGGCCAGCAGCGCCCACTCCCCATCGGTCAGGTCAGTGGCATAGCGGCGGCGCGGCGCAGGCACCTTGACGCTCCTTGCAGGCTGAGGAATGAGGAACACAACACCCCAGCCTACCCCCTTTTCAGACACCCTCTAAGTCGAAGATGGCCGAGCTGCTCGGCAGTCTCCCTGAGATCGACTATGGCGATATCGCGATCCGTCCGTTCCGGCTGGAGGTCGACGGCGTGGTGTTCGGGCTGGTGGTCGGCGGTGACGAGCAGCACGAGTGGGCGACCTTGGAGCCCGACGACTTGTTGTTCTACATGCCGTGGGACGGTAGCTACGACACCTGAGCTGGTTGGCCACTGCCGACGGTGCGGTTGGCGCCGCCACCCGGCACCTGCACGGCACCCTTCGGCGCGCCTAGATCAAGGCGAGCGGGCGTGGGTGTGGATGTCGGGCAGGCGGTTGTAGCACAGCCGGTCGCAGGCCAGCATGGCGAACGCGAAGAACCGCTCCGAGTCGCGGTCGTAGCGCACTCGCAGCCGCCGGCACCCGGCCAGCCACGCGATCGTGCGCTCGGCCTTCCAGCGGTGGCGACCCAGCCGATCTGACGACTCGACCCCGCGGCGGGCGATGCGGACCTTGATGCCCCGGCGGGTGAGGTAGCTGCGGCAGCGGCGATGGTCGTAGGCCTTGTCGGCGTGGCACTTGTCGGGGCGGCAGCGCCGCCCACCGGCCGGGGTGCGCACCGTCGGCAGGTCGTCCAGCAGCGCCTCGAACATGGTGCTGTGGTTGGTGTTGGCCGCGGTCACCAGCAGCGCCAGCGGCAGCCCGGTGTTGTCAACGGCCAGGTGCAGCTTGGAGCCTGGTTTGGCCCGGTCGACTGGGTTTGCGCCAACATGGTCCCCCCCGAACGGCGCGCAGGCTGAACGAGTCCACGCTGACGCGCGACCAGTCCAGCTGGCCGGCCGCGCCGAGCTCATCCAGCAGCAGCGCCTGGCCGAGGGTATGCTGCGCAACATTCGCGCCGGGGAAACCTTCATCGTGTGGGATGACGACCACACGCCGGCCGCCACCATCACCGTGGATCGTTGGGCCAACCCCGACTTGTGGACTCCCGAGGAAGCGGCCGAGCCGGCGCACTATGCCCACAAGCTCACCGTCGCTCGCGCCTACGCCGGCCGCGACCTCGGCGCCGAGCTGCTCGACTGGGCGGGGAGCCGCGCGGCTGCCGATGGCGCGAAGTGGCTCCGGGTGGACGTGTGGACAACCAACCACAAGCTTCAGCAGTATTACCTTGACCACGGTTTCACCCACGTGCGGACAGTCGTCCTGGCGCACAATCCCTCGGGAGCGTTGTTCCAGCGACCAGCTCGCCAGGCTGCAACCCTGCGGCTGCATGAGGCTCCAGCCGATTTCGCTGCCTGGCTCAGGTGATGTGGGTTGGTGGGGGAGTGCCCCGTGACGAGCGAATACCAAGGAGAAAGCTGAACGCTGGACTCGCTTGAGGCGTTTGCCCAGGCCAGGCGCAGTTCGAATATCCAGCTACTTCCGTACTCTTTACAGAGCTTCGCGGTAGTTGGTGATTCATAAGGTGAGACCCGTCCCTGCCAGGAAGCTGCGCAGCAAATCCGGGTCACGACGCACGCGGATGGAGCCGACCTGGGTGGTGGCGATCAATTCCTTGCGGTCGGTGCGGCAGCGGTTGGCCAGCTCACATCCCTTCAGGTTGGCCCACAACCCCTCGACAGGGTTCAACTCCGGCGCGTACGACGGCAGGTACTCAAGCACAAGCCACGGCTGGGTCACGGCCCAGTCCTCCAGGTCACCGGCGTGATGGGCGCCCAGGTTGTCCCAGATGACCGTCACCGGCTGGTGGCCGAGCTGGTGGCCCAGCCCGTCCAGCACGCGGATGAACGCGCGGGTGTCGTAGTTGGCCTGCGACGCGCGTTCTCTCACTGACAGGACTTACGCGGTCGGTGGACTGACTGGACGGAGGGAGTGAATAGAAGAGACGCCACAACGGGAACATAGCGGTTGCCAACAGCTCGTTCCCAACGGAGGTGACTCCGGTGGCGTCTCGGCTCTACCGTACCACCCGC
>JBKPDO010000364.1:0-3663 GCA_046727955.1 bacterium
GCCTGGGCGCCGTCGCCCTGCTGGTCGGCGGGATCGGGGTGGCCAACACCATGGTGATCTCCGTGCTGGAGCGCCGCGCCGAAATCGGGCTGCGCCGCTCGCTGGGCGCCACGCGTGGGCACATCCGGGTCCAGTTCCTGGCCGAGGCGCTGCTGCTGTCGGTGCTCGGCGGCGGCTCCGGCGTGCTGCTCGGTAGCGCGGTGACCGCGGCGGACGCCAGCCTGCAAGGCTGGGCGACCGTGGTACCCGCCTGGGTCATCGGCGGCGGCATCGCAGCGACCTTGGTCATCGGCGCGCTGGCCGGCCTGTACCCAGCGATCCGGGCAGCGCGTCTGGCTCCCACCGAGGCACTCGCGACCACCTGAGCAGACCTGCCCACCGAGCTCGCACAGACCGAGTCGCCTCAGCGCCTGGCCGAGATTGGGCGAGGTCGCGCGGCCTAGTTCCTGGGCATATGGTAGAAACAGCTGTCGTAACCGGCGAAAGGAGGCTCATGACCAAAGTCTCGCGCTTCGTCGTGGTGCTCCTGGTCGTTCTGCTCTTGGTGCTGGCTGGCGCGGGATCGGCACTGGCCGACCCGGCGCCGTCGCCGCCGTCGGCGCCGAGGCCGGGTGCGGGGCCGGACGAGCACAGCCAGAACATGAAGCTGCTGGCCTCGCTGCCACGGACCGGGACCGTCAACTCCGACATCGCCTTCTGGGGGCGGCTGGCCTACCAGGGCAACTACAACGGCTTCCGGGTGATCGACATCGCCGACCCGGAGCATCCCAGCGTGCTCGCCGACGTGGACTGCGGCTCCGGACAGGGCGACGTCACCGTCTGGGGGAACCTCCTGGTCCGCTCGGTCGACTATCCGATGACGGAACGCTCCTGCGCGGGCGAGCGGTCGCCGGACCCGACGATCCCGGGACAGTTCGAGGGCGTGCAGATCTTCGACGTCTCCAACCCGCGCAGCCCGCAGCTGGTGAAGCTGGTGGACACCGACTGCGGCTCGCACACCAACACACTCATCCCTGATCTGGCCAACGGGCGGGTGCTGATCTACGTGCTGTCCTATTTCCTGCTGCCCGGACCGAGGTGCGGCGACGGCCGTGAGGACAACCCGCTGCACGCCAAGTTCTCGATCGTGAGCGTGCCGTTGACGCATCCGCAGGACGCGGCGGTGGTGGCCACCCCCGCGATCGACGCCGAGCCGTTCGCGCTGGACGGGCTCGGGCCGACGATCGGCTGCCACGACGTCGGCGTGTTCATGCCGCTGCATCTGGCCGCGGTCGCCTGCCTCAGCGAGGCGCAGCTGTGGGACATCTCCGACCCGCTGCACCCCAGGACGCTCGCGCACATCCAGGAGCCGGCGCCGGGCTTTGAGATCTGGCACTCCGCGACCTGGACCTGGGACGGGAGGTACATCGTCTTCGGCGACGAGTCCGAGTCTGGCTCCTGCCACGCCGACCAGTCCGAGGTGGACGGGCGCGTGTGGTTCTACCGGCTCAGCGACCTTGCGTCGGGTGTGACCGCGCCGGTCGGCTCGTTCCTGATCCCACGCGACCAAGCCGACGAGTACTGCTCGGCCCACATGTTCAACGTCGTCCCGGTCAAGGACCGCTACCTGCTAGTTTCGTCGTGGTACGGCGGCGGCACGGACGTGATCGATTTCACCGATCCGGCGCACGCCCGCGAGCTCGCCTACTACGACGTCGAGTCGCCAAACCAGGGCTCGTTCTGGGCCGCCTACTGGTACAACGGCTTCATCTACGGCAGCGACATCCCCAACGGCTTCGACTCCTTCCTGTTCAGCGGGCCGCAGCGTGCGGGCGCCCAGCGGCTGGGCCACCTGAACCCGCAGACCCAGGAGACATACCTCCGTTAGCGCACAAAGGCCGAAGCTCGGGCGGGATTTTGCCCGCCCGAGCTCTGCTGGGTGACGACATCGGTCTTGATCGCAAACAGTACGGTCAAGGTAAAATGCCGGCTTTGGTGGTCTGGCTTCGGAGGGGAGCCGATGCTCAGCGATGAGCCATCCGATGCTTCCTTGCGCTCGGCCACCCTCCACGTGACGCGTCTGGTCATGCACGCCGGGCCTGGACCCGCCCGCGACCCGCCCACCTGCTGCGTCGATGACGTTCGTTGTCCGACCCCGAGGAGGGGATGGCGTGCGATTGCGATCTCCTATCCGCTGGGTAGTGCTCATCGGGGCGATGGCCCTCGTGGTGGGCACCGCGCTCCCGGCATCGGCAGACCATGCGACGCGACCCCACACCCAGAACATCCATGCGTTGGGCCACAGCCCCCAGCCTGGCACGTTCGCGGTGCCGGACGGGCAGCGCACGATCAACTCCGACATTGCCTTCTGGGGGAACCTGGCCTTCAACGGCAACTACGACGGCTTCCGGATCATCGACGTCTCCGAGCCGGGCGACCCACGGCTGGTCTCCTGGACCCACTGCAACGGCGACCAAGGTGACATCGCGGTCTGGCAGAACATCCTGGTCCGCTCGTGGAACTCCAAGAAGACCACGGCGCGCGACTGCGACGGGCACACGGTGCCCGCGGGCTGGGAGGGCGTGCACGTCTTCGACATCAGCAACCCCGCCGACCCTCAGCTGGTGGCCTCGGTCGAGCTGCCGTGCGGCTCCCACACCGTCACCTTGGCGCCGGATCTCGCCGACAACCGAGTGATCGTCTACAGCAACAACTCCAGCAGCTCTGGCTGCGGCGTGCACCTCGACCGTGCCGCCGAGGATGCCCTGGGCGACTTCATGGACGTCATCGCGGTCCCACTCGATCACCCGGAGAACGCAAGCCTCATCAACCGCGTGGCGCTTGCCGGACCGGCCGACCCGACAATCCGCACCGGGTGCCACGACGCGGCCGTGATCCTCGGTGACGTCAGCCTGGTCGCCTGCGCCAGCGCCGACACTACCAACGTGTTCAGCATCGGCTCGCCGTGGGGTGGATCGCTCGCGGAGCCGCAGTTCCTGTACACGGTCCAGGAGCCGGGCGTGGATGGCCACGTGGGCCGCTGGCACTCGGCCGGGTTCACCTGGGACGGTAAGGTGCTCGTCCTGGGCTGGGAGCCTGGTGGCGGCGGGGCGCCGTTCTGCCAGGCCACCGGTAGCACGACGGGGCTGCCGAGCGGCGTGGTCCAGACCGACACCCACAAGAGCATGTTCTTCTACGACGCCGCCACCGGCGCCAAGCTCGGTCAGTGGACCCTGCCCCGGCCGCAGAGCGTCACCGAGAACTGCACCATCCACAACTACAACATCGTGCCGCTGCGCAGCGGCCGCTACGTGGCGGTCAGCGGTAACTACCAGGCCGGGACCTGGGTCACCGACTTCACCGACCCGGCCAGCCCGGTGACGGTGGCCTGGTCGGACCCGCCGCCGCTGGTTCCTACCCAGCTTGGCGGTGCGTGGTCGTCGTACTGGTACAACAACTTCGCCTTCGAGTCCGAGATCACCAAGGGCCTCAACGTCTTCCGGGTCAGCGACCTGCGCCTGGCAGGGGCACTTGTCCTGGGCCACCTGAACCCCCAGACCGAGGAGTTCACGATCGGCTGAGCCGGGCGACCGGGCGTGGGGGGGGGGGGGGGGGGGCCCCCCCCCCCCCCCCCCCGGCGGCGGGGGGGGGGGGGGGAGGGGGGGGTAGAGAGCTAGACCGGGC
>JBKPDO010000365.1:0-10931 GCA_046727955.1 bacterium
GCCGGGCGGCGCCGCGCCGGGCGGCGCCGGGCCAGGCGGTGCCGGCCTGATCGGCATGCGGGAGCGCGCGGCGCTGGTGGGCGGGGAGCTGCGGGCCGGTCCGGCAGCCGGCGGTGGGTTCCAGGTGGAGGCCCGCCTCCCGATCGACCCGATCGACGCCGCGACCATCGACGCCGCCAGCCTTGCGCCGTCCCTAGGCGCTCCGGCGCCGTCGGTCCAGCCCCACACGTCCTGATGATCCGGGTCCTCATCGCCGACGACCAGGCGCTGGTGCGGGCCGGGTTCCGCATGATCATCGACGATCAGCCGGACATGGCGGTGGTAGGGGAGGCAGGCGACGGCGCCGAGGCGGTCGAGCTCGCCCGCCGACTCCTCCCTCAGGTCGTCCTCATGGACGTGCGCATGCCGAACATGGACGGCCTGGAGGCCACCAGACGGCTCGCCTCCCTGCCCACCCAGCCCCTCCGCGTGGTGATCCTGACCACCTACGACCTCGACGAGTACGTGTTCGACGCCCTCGCCGCCGGCGCGAGCGGGTTCCTCCTCAGGGACGTGCCGCCCGAGGACCTGGTCCGAGCCGTGCGGGTGACCGCCAACGGCGACGCGCTGCTGGCGCCGTCGGTGACCAGGCGGCTGGTCGAGGCGTTCGCCAAGCGCCCGGTCGTCTCCAAGGAGTCGTCGCGAAGGCTCGCTTCGTTGACCGACCGGGAGACCGAGGTCCTGCGGCTGCTCGCGCGAGGGCTGTCCAACGCCGAGATCGCGGGGACGCTGTTCCTGGGGGAGAGCACCGTCAAGACCCACGTCGGCCACGTCCTGGACAAGCTCGAAGCGCGTGATCGGGTGCAAGCGGTCATCTTCGCCTACGAGGCCGGGCTGGTGCAGCCCGGACAGGCCGATGTCGAGTAGCCGACGTGGTGGTCTCGACGAGCTGTCGATTTGGGCGGGTCCCGAGCGTTGGAGAGATGCACCGGTCGATTACCGGGCGGCCTGGCCCCAGTTCCTGGAGGATGGCATGAAGTATGCGCTGCTGATCTATGCCGCGCCCGAGGTGGTCCCGCACGGGGAGCGCCCCATCGAGGGGGAGCGCCCCATCGAGGGGGAGCGCCTCAGCGGCGACGGGGTGTTCGACGACTATGTCGCCTACACGCAGGCACTGAAGAGCGCTGGGGTGCTGCTCGGCGCGGAGCAGCTCCAGATGGCCGATACGGCCACCAGCGTGCGGCTGCGGGGCGGCGAGCGGCTGCTGACCGATGGCCCGTTCATCGAGACCAAGGAGCATCTGCTCGGCTTCTACCTCATCGAGGTGGCCGACCTGGACGCGGCGATCGACTGGGCGGCGCGGATGCCGCACATTCGCCGCGGCACCGTTGAGGTCCGGCCGGTGCAGACAGGCATGGCGTGGCAGGCCGTCCTGGGTACGGGATGAGCGACGCGGCCCTGGAGCGCGCCTTCCGGGAGGAGTGGACGGCGGTGGTGGCGACGCTGGCCCGCCGCCTGGGTGACCTGCAGGCCGCCGAGGACGCCACGCAGGAGGCCTTCGCCGCGGCGGCGCGGACCTGGCCACGCGACGGCGTGCCGCCCAGGCCCGGCGCCTGGCTGATGGTCACGGCGTGGCGCAAGGCGCTCGGCCAGCTGCGGCACGACCGGCGCGCCGCCGAGCGCGCCGCCGAGCACGTCGTGGACCTGCAACGGCTGCAGGGGATGACCGCGACCGGCGAGGAGGTCGCGGAGAATGAAGATGAGGAGACGCTCGGGATGGAGATGGAGGACGACCGGCTCCGGCTGATCTTCGCCTGCTGCCACCCGGCGCTGGCGCTGCAGGTGCGGGTCGCGCTGACGCTGCGCTATGCCGCCGGGCTGACCACGCGCCAGATCGCCAGCGCCTTCCTGCTGCCCGAGGCGACCATGGCGCAGCGGCTGGTGCGCGCCAAACGCAAGATCCGCCAGGCGGGCATCCGCTTCGACCTGCCCGGCCCCGCCGCGCTGGCGGCCCGGCTGGCCGGGGTCCAGAGCGTAGTCTACCTGGTGTTCAACGAGGGGTATGCGGCCACCGGCGGCGAGCGGCTCGTCCGGGTCGAGCTGTGCGAGGAGGCGCTCTGGCTGGGGCGGCTGCTGCACCGGCTGTTGCCGCGGGACGCCGAGACTGCCGGGCTGCTGGCGCTGATGCTGCTGCACCAGGCGAGGGCATCCGCGAGGCAGGACCTCCAGGGCCGGCCGGTGCCGCTGGCTGACCAGGACCGTGGGCGCTGGGACCGGGAGACGATCGCGGAGGGGGTCGCGCTGCTGGATGCGGCCATGACCCTGCGCGCGCCAGGCCCCTACCAGTTGGAGGCCGCGATCGCGGCGGTCCACGCTCAGGCGCCGAGTTTCGAAGCCACCGACTGGGTCCAGATCGCGCTGCTGTACGGTGCGCTCGCCCGCCTGGCGCCCTCGCCGGTGGTGGAGGTCAACCGCGCCGTGGCGGTGGGGATGGCCGACGGTCCCCTTGCGGGGCTGGCGATCCTGGAGCCGATCCTCGCCGCCGGTGCGCTGGCCGACTATGCCCCCCTGCACGCCGCCCACGCCGACCTGCTCGACCGCGCCGGCGAGGTGGATGCGGCCGCGGCCGCCTGGGCGAGCGCCATCCAGGCCACCGAGAACACCGCTGTCCGTGACCGGTTGCAGCGCCGGGTGGCCGAACGCGACCCAGAAAGCTCCGGATAGCTGTCGATTTCGCGGGCCCTGGCGCGTAGGAGAGGTGAGTCGGGCGGTCGGCAGGTGCCGTGCAGGTACCGCCGCCCGGTCCCCGGAGGGACTGACATGAGACTCACCGAATCCACCGGGCCGCGGTCGCGACCGCGGCCCGGCTGGGCGCTGGCGCTGACGTCGGTCGCGTTCTTCATGGTGGCGCTGGACGCGCTGGTGGTGATCACCGCGCTGCCGGCCATCGGCCGTGACCTCGGCGGCGGCATATCCACCCTGGAGTGGACGGTCAACGCTTACACCCTGACGTTTGCGGCGGGCATCATCACCGCGGCCGCCCTGGGCGACCGGCTCGGCCGGCGCCGTGTCTACACCGCGGGGCTGGTGCTGTTCGCCGTCGCGTCGGCTGCCTGTGCGCTGGCGCCCAGTGCCGGCCTGCTGGTGGCGGCGCGGGCGGTCCAGGGACTCGGTGCCGCGACTGTCATGCCGCTGAGCCTGACCATCCTGACGGGAGCGTTCCCGGCCAGCCGCCGTGGCGCCATCGTCGGCATCTGGGGCGGCATCGCCGGCATCGCCGTTGCCAGCGGGCCGCTGGTTGGCGGGGCCGTGACCCAGGGCCTGGACTGGCACTGGATCTTCTGGGTGAACGTGCCGATCGGGCTGGCCGCGGCTGTCCTGTCCAGCTTCCGGCTCCCCGAGAGCTACGGTCCCGCAACGCGGCTGGACCTGCCCGCGGTCGGGCTGGTCTCCGGCGGCGCGGCCGGGATCCTCTGGGCGCTGGTACGTGCCAACGAGGTCGGCTGGGGCAGCCCGGAGATCATCGCCACCTTGACCCTGGGCATTGGGCTCCTGGCCGGCTTCGTGGCCTGGGAGCGCCGCGCCGCGGAGCCGATGCTGCCGCTGCGGCTGTTTGGCAGCCGCAGCTTCACCGCCGCCAACACCACCTCCTTCCTGATGATCGCGGCGCTGACCGCGGCCGCCTTCCTCGGCGCCCAGTACTTCCAGTTCGCCCGCGGCGTCTCACCGCTTGGCACGGGCCTGCGCGTGCTGCCCTGGACGGGAACGCCGCTGCTGGTGTCGCCGGCCGCGGGCGCGCTGTCCGACCGGATCGGGCGGCGGCCGGTGATGGCCGCCGGCATGCTTCTGCAGGGTGTGGGCCTGGCCTGGTTCGCGCTGCTCGCCACCAGCAGCGTCGCCTACACCCACCTGATCGGCCCGCTGATCGTCGCCGGCGTCGGCATCTCGATGGCGCTGCCGACCACCCCGACCGCCGCGCTCAGCGCGGTCGCACCCGCCGACATGGGCAAGGCGTCGGGGGCCAACGGCACCCTGCAGCGCTTCGGCGGCGCCTTTGGCGTCGCGGTCGCGTCGGCGGTCTTCGCCGCCAACGGGCACCTGGGCACGCCGGCGAGCTTCACTGCGGGGTTCCGCCCCGCGGTGGCCGTCGCCGCGGCCTTCTCCCTGCTCGGCGTGGCCAGCGCGCTGGCGGTCGGCGGTAAGCGGCCACTCCCAGCCGCCGCGCAACCCGAGGAGCTGGCGGTAGCAGCGGCCCGCAACGACTGAGACGAGCCACCCACAAGACCCGGCCAGGACTCCTGCCGCAAAGCAGCCCGCACTTGACCACTTATCACCGCGGTAATCAAACGGAGTGATGCCATTTCGCGCTTCCGCTGGTGAGAAGCCTGACAAGTCACACCGTTTGGCTACCCCCGTAGTAGTAGCTAGCTGGCGATCGTCCTCTCCTTGATGGTGGCGACGAACTTCCCGCGGTTGTTGTCGAGACCGGTGTCGTTGATGCCGAGAAACAGGCCACCATCAGCGGGGCATACATAGGCTTTCTCTTTCCCTACGAAGAAATAGGGCCGGTAGCCCTCGATGCTGCCGATTAGCCCAGCATGGTTCGCGTCGTGAAGCCCGGCGACGTTGAATTTGTGGAGACTGCTATCGGGATCCCCGTCGGGACCGACGCCCTCGCTCATGGTCCTGTTGTGGTAGACGGTGCCGGTGGCGGTAATGTCCAGGACGTGACCAGCCCTGCAGTCGACACGAATGTCGGTCCAAGGCTGCGTGGCAGAGATCTCGGCGGTCCGTCCTTCGCTTGCGTAACTCGCTCGCCAGCCGAGGAAGGACCCTACCGCAACGGCTGCGGCGACGCCCACCAGGCCCCACAGCCACCCCTGCCGCCGCCGCTGCCGCCGCCGCCGCTCGGCCTCGGCCCTCAGCGCCTGTTCGCGCGTCGGTTCGACGTCAATAAGGAGGCCAGGATCGCTGCTGCTGCCGACCCGCTCCCGGACGTTATTCGGGAGGGTCCGTTGATACCTCCTCTCCCGCCGCCAGTTGTCCAGAGCTATGTAGGCAGTCACGAGCGACGTCACAGTCCCGACAACTGCGTTAACGAGATAGAAAGCGTTGGCCACGCGAGTAGTCTCGTGCGCAGGGTCTCCTGAATCAAGTGCCGGAACAGGGTGTCACAAGGGTGCCCGTCGATGCCTCGCTCGCCACGGCGAGGTGCCGGGCGGGGACTTACTTAGGCGGGGTAGCGCGCCGGCACGAACGTCTGGTCGGTGATCGGCGGGCGCACGTACTTGCCGCGGTCCCGCCGCGGTGGCAGCTCGATCGGCTCCGGCGTCAGGTCCTGGTGGGGGATCATGCTGAGGAGGTGGCTGATGCAGTTCAGCCGCGCGTGCCGCTTCACTTCCGAGTCAACCACCCACCACGGCGACTCCTTGGTGTCGGTATAGGCGAACATTTCGTCCTTCGCCTTGGAGTAGTCGAGCCAGCGCTCACGGGACTCCAGGTCCATGGGACTGAGCTTCCAGCGCCTGGTCGGGTCGTCGAGGCGCCGCTGGAAACGGCGCTCCTGCTCGGCGTCGCTGACCGAGAACCAGTACTTGATCAGGGTCATCCCCGAGCGGATCAGCATGCCCTCGAACTGCGGGCACGAGCGGAAAAACTCCTGGACCTCCTGCTCGGTGCAAAAGCCCATCACCCGCTCGACGCCGGCTCGGTTGTACCAGCTACGGTCGAACAGGACCATTTCTCCCGCGGCCGGGAGCTGGGCGGCGTACCGCTGGAAGTACCACTGAGTCCGCTCGCGCTCGGTCGGGGTGCCCAGCGCCACCACCCGGCAGATCCGCGGGTTCAGGCTCTCGGTGATCCGCTTGATGGTCCCGCCCTTGCCGGCGGCGTCGCGTCCCTCGAACACCACGACCACCTTGAGCCCCGCGTGCTTGATCCACTCCTGCAGCTTCACCAGCTCGATCTGGAGCCGGGCCAGCTCGACCTCGTAATCCTTCCTGCTCATCACGGCCGGTGTGGGCGCGGCCGTGGCCTCCTCGACGAGCAGGGATGGCGGGTTGCTGCCGGGGTCGCGTCTGGAGGACTGCTTCGTCGCCTTGGTGGCCTTAGTCGCCTTAGTGACCTTGCGCTGTGCCATGATGACCCCCATCACCGCCGGATGGTCGCCCCGCCATGATCACCGACCGGCATGCACATGTCACGACCGCAGGCGGACCGGCTGCAGGAACTCGCCGGTCGTGGTCTGCGCGTACACAAAGAAGGTGGCGGTGCTCCGCCCGCTTAGCTGGGCAATCGAGCCCGGGCCATTCGCTCACCGGCCGCTGGAGGCTCGACCAGGCTCGGGTGCCACCGCGTCGATAACGCATCGTCGGTTGCTATCTGTGTGAGGTAGAAACCGGCCGGGTGTGGCTGCGCGCCGTTATCCACGGTGTAGGCGCTTTCGAAGCGAGCGGCCGCGGGGCAAGCCTTGCCAAATACGCTCTCAGATCTCAGGATCTCGGCCGAGGATGCTGGCGATGAGGTCGAGCTTGCTGCGAAGCTCGTTCAGCTTGTCATTCATCACGGCACGGAGGTCGGTGATCTCCTCGCGGATCTTCTGGTGGTGGTTGTCGTGGCCCAGGGTTTCGGCGCCATGGTCGGCGAGCCGGAAGAGGTCGTCGGCGTGCTCGCCGACCTGCCTGAATTTGTCCTCGAAGAACTGCCTGGTGGCCGCGTCCGCGATGGTCAGGCCCCCGGCCAGCATGGCGGTGCTGGCCGCGTCGGTCCCGACCAGGCAGCCACCGTCGGCGACGTTGATATCTACTGCCACTCCGCCCACCACGGCTGGCTTGCCTTTTATCTCGCCGCCGTACTGCCAGGCCCGCTGGCCGGCGTTCGGGAACGCGTGATTCGTCACGTCCGGGATGCGATGCGGGTCGGCGTCGGGATCGACCTTGTTGGTGACCCATTTGGCGACCCAGACCCAGTCGGGACGGTCGGCGCGGTCCGCGAGCGCGAGCAGCGCGTCGGGGTTGGAGTAGACACCGGGACGAAGCCCCCGCGCGCGGACGGCACTGGACCAGCCGCAGGCGTAGTCCAGGGAACCCTGCTTGAACCCGGTAAAGGTATCGCCCTCAAGGTCCAGACAGAGCGGACTACCGGCACCGTAGCCGAAGCGTGCGGCGATCCCGCAGGCCTCGTCGCCGTCGCGCCTGCCCTGCGCAGTCGTGAGGAGATGGCGGTCGTCGATATGTTTGGCGGGAAGGATCTGGCGGCCGACGTAGGTGAGGATGAAGGCGCTGATGCCGTGGTGCGCGTAATCCCGGACCACTTCCGGGGTCCACCCCGAGGCACCTGTGGCACGACGGGGACCGCCGGTGTAGACGTTCCACCAACTCCCGTGGATCTCCTCCAGCATGGCCTTGGCCTTGGCGGCTGAGGGCGGATCGTCCTTGTCCAGCCCGTGCAGTATCATCTGCCCCTCTCCTGGGCTATGGGAATCCGGACTACCGGCCGCCGCCAGAGCTACCCGGGCCGGGCAGGGTTGCCGGCGATACGGTCGAGTTTATCGTTGAGGTCCTTGAACTTCTTCTCCATCTCGGCGCGGAGGTGTGTGATCTCGTCGCGGATATTCTGGTGGTGGTTGTTGTGTCCTGGGGTTTCGGCGCCATGGTCGGCGAGGCGGAAGAGGTCGTCGGCGTGCTCGCCGACCTGCCTGAATTTGTCCTCGAAGAACTTCCTGGTCTCAGCGTCCACGATGCTCAGCTCCTCTATCGGTACTCTGTACCCAAGGAAGGGAAGCGGTTGGGTGACGATCGAAACCGCGTCGCTCTGATTGCCCCCGAGAATCGTGATCCCTGTTTGCGCCGAGCCCGAAAGATAGAACCCGACGTGACCAGAGTGCTCTCCTGCCGAGGGCCGGGAAAACACGACGATACAGCCTCTGGTGGGTTGAGTCACCTCCTTGCCATTTTCCCAGTTGAGCCACGATCTCGCCGCCAGGTTATTTGTTCCTTCGAGCCCAGTGGACTCCTCGATACAGAAATTCACGAAGGCGGAGCACCAGAGCGTCTCGTCCTGCTCGGGCCCTGGAGACCCCCGAGTGGACTGTAAATACTGCTCGATCCGTTCATTCGTCTTCTTTCCAGGCTTTTCTACGACGTGGAGCGCTAACTCCTGGAAGGCGAATTTCAACCAGGACGGGTCATCTGGCTGCTGTTTATCGGGGTCAGCCATTCGTCACTCCTATGGTCGCCCATGGTCGGGTACCCCGGTAGGTCCTATTTATCATATATCGCGCGCAACGTCGTAACAAGGGTGCGTATGCCCTTTGGTGCATCTGCTGTAGTGCAGGAATGCCGAGCGGAGTGACCTCTCGGGAGCTTGCCCAAAGGTCACCACGGCTTCCTGGCCGACGTCCGACCCGATATGTATTACCCCGAGGCTGCCGCGCTGGTGTGGGAGCGCAGCCAAGCACTCGCCCGCAAGACGGCGCGACCAACGACCAACCTCGGGGTTGGAGCAAGGCGAGGGAGGGCCGCAGCGGCCCTCCCCACGCCCGGTGCTACGGCAGGGCCACCCTCGCGACGATCTGCTGCTGATAGAAGGTCGGGTTCTGGCCGTAGTCGTACGTCGAGACCGAGGTCGTGTAGGCGTAGCCGCCACCGAAATCGAGCCCGAGGTAGTCGCCGATGAACGTAGTCGTCCCACAGATGCAGAACCGCTTGGGCGCGTTCAGCTGCGGGTCCCACGTGAACTGCGAGAGCCGAAGGTTGTGCCCGATCGGCGTGAGATCCGGCTTGTAGAACTGGATCGCGGTGTTGACACAGTAGTCGCGCTTCCCGGCCGGCGCGAGCGGGTCGAACTGCACGCCCGAGGCCGGGTCGCTCGGACAGGCCAGCCGCCGGTCGTAGAAGGCGACGGCGACCGTGCCGCTCGGTGCGACCTCGACGCGCGGCTGCAGCGCCTCGACGTCGTCGGGCCCGTCGTTGACACGGCTCGGCGCGCTCCAGGTCGCACCGCCGTCGAGCGAGCCCGTGAGGTACACCCGCGACAGCCCGTCCGGGTCCTCGTTCTCATAGGTGACGTAGAGCGGCCAGTGGCCGTTCACCTGCCTCGTGCCAAGGCCGAACGAGTTGACGATCCCTTCGCTGAAGGTCGTATTCAGGTAGGTCGGCGTCAGCACGCTCGGGATGACCAGGGTCGGCCTCTGCCAGGTGACGCCGCCATCCTTCGACGAGATCAGGTAGATCGAGTTGTGGAGGAAACCCTTCGAAACCGGGTTGTTCGTGACGGTGGTGTAGACGGTCCCGTCCGGTGCGACGTGCGGCAGCAGATAGCTGTCCCAGGGGTGGCCGGCGATCGTCGGCAGCACCTGCGGCGGCGACCAGTCCGTGTGCGTCCCGTCCGGACGCGCGTCCGCGTAGGAGACAAGGATCCTCGACGGGTTGAGCACGAACTGCGTGAACATCGCGTAGACACGCCCGTAGTGCGGGCTCAGCGGGTTGGTGTCGATCGCGATCCACTGCTTGTCCGGCGTGTTGGTGTCGGCGTTCGGCACGGTGAAGACGAAATCCGGATGCCCGTTGTGGGTCGTGATCCAGTTCCGCGCCGTCTGCTGGCCGGCCGGCTTGGCCGTGTGCACGGCCACCGAGACCGCCTCCGGCGGCACGCCCGGGTTGGCCTGCTTGGAGCCGTTGTTGAAGACGTGCCCGCCCGACTTGTCGTAGACGAACACGTATGGGAGCAGCAACGAGTAGAAGTTCCCCCACGGATCGAAGGCGCCGACGGGGTCGGTGTTGTCCGTCCAGCCCTCATAGCCGGGGACGTGACCCTGCACCGGCCAGGTCACCCCGCCGTCGAACGACTCGTAGAAGCCGTTCAAGTGGTTGTAGCCCTCGGCGCTGACGAACCACTTGCTCTGCCCGATCAGGTGCAGCGGGTTCGCCGGGTCGACGCGGATATCGGATTCGGAGTGGTCCTTGACGAGCAGCGGCTGGTTGGAGACGTCCTGCGTCGCGAAGCCGCTCGTCTGCTCCCCGGTCGTCGCGCCCGGGCACGGCGTCCCGCCGCCGCCCGGATAGCCGTCCGCCGCGGTCAACGCGGTGAGGTACGGCACCTCGGGCGCGTAGCAGCTGACGCGCTGCGTCGTGGCGGAGACATTGACGACCCCCTTGGCCACGTAGCTGGCCGCGAACGCGGCGTCCGACTGCGGGCCCTGCGGCAGGCCGCCGGCGGCCGACGAGCCCGCGGCAGTACCCCAGACAACGAGGACTGCGGCGGCGAAGGCGGCGAGCAAAGCCATCGATCTTCTCACCCCATCTCCCCTTTCCAGTGACTGACCGCGGAGCCTCTGTACCACAGCGATGTCCCTTTGCACAGATAGCCCATGCGCGTCGGAAGGGCGGAGCGTCATCCTCGACGACAGCTCGGAGGGCTGCATCCGGTGAGCGTGGAGGATGCGGCGATCACCAGGCCTCTAAAATGCAGCCACAGCACGGTCCGGCTTCGTAGCAGAAATTCGTCCTCTTCCGTAGCTTCGGCTCTCATGCCCGAGATGGCATCTTCGAGTCTTGCGTAGCCCACGGCCTCTGTCAGGTTGGTCGCGCGACCGTCAAGCCGAGCTGGTTGGCTGCCGCGGCCATCCGGTCGTCGTAGGTGACGATCCGGGCCAGGTCAGCGCCGAGTTGCTGTGCGGTCGCGAGGTGGATGGCGTCCAGGGATCTGAGCTCGACCGGCAGCATCGCGCCGGCGGCGTCCAGGACGCGATCGTTGATCCTGACCAGGTCGACGCGGGCCAGGAGGACCTCGTGGCCGCGTCGGACCGCTTCCGGTCCAAGCGACAACAGTGCCCGCGCGACCTCGGTCCGGGCGAGGGCGCTGGCGATGAGCGGCCGCCGGCGCCGGAGGTAGCGGCGCAGGGCCGTGGACTCCGGTTCGCGCACCGCGAGCTTGACGAGCGCGGAGGAGTC
>JBKPDO010000366.1:0-12964 GCA_046727955.1 bacterium
CCCTGGCCCCGTCCGAAGACCTCGAACGTGTCGGGGTCCTCGGACGGGGCCAGGGTCTCGAAGACGTCCGGGTCCTCGGAGGGGTCGGGAGTCTCGGAGCGGCCGGGAGGATCGGCCCTGCGCGTGGTCACCGACGGGTCGGGGGCGAGCGACCAGAGCGTCGCCCGGCCGCGGTCGGCGCCCACCGACCTGATAGCGATGCCGACACGGCGCGCGGCCTTGTACAGGGTGGTGCGGCCATAGCCGGCCTGGGCCGCCGCCTCCTTGACGATGTCGGAGGCGGTCTCGCCATGCTTGACGAGGTAGCCCCGGAGCCAAGCGGTCGCCTGGTCGATGACGTAGCCCCTGATTGCGGTCATTGCTCGTGCTCCTTTTCGAGTAGTGAGAATCGACGTGTGAGTAGTGCGCGGCTATATAGCCGCCGCGCACTCGCACACTCACGTCTCCGAGTGTGCGGCCGCGCACTCCCGGACACTTCCGCACACTCGCGCACTGGACGTGTCATTGGGCCGCTGACCTGCTCGTTTTCCGCTTCGCAGTGCGCGGTTTCGTGGTCCGCGCACTGGACGGCTTCACGGGCGTTTGAGTGCGCGGTTTCGTGGTCCGCGCACTGGACAGCTTCTTGTCCGCGGCTTTGCAGCTCTCTGGCTGGCCGCAGTCGTCGTCCGGGAAGTGCTGCCGGGCGCGTCTGGCGCCCAGTGCGGTGTGGATCTTCCCATCCCGCCTGAGCGCCTTGAGCGCCGCCTGGCCGGCGTCCCTGGGGATGCCCGCGTCCGCGAGGCGGTCGGTGAGGTCGCGCCCCGACAGCCCAGGGTGCTTGGCCACGATCCCTAGCACGGCCGGCTGATGCTTGGTGACCGCGTGTTGGATGCGGGAACCGCCCGCGATGCTGAGTCGGCGAGTGTGCGGGTCGTAGTCCAGCATCGCCTCGCGCACTGCGACGTCTCGTCCCTCCGCGGCGAAGAACCGCTTCGCGTCCGGTGGCGGCTCCCTACCCCTGCTCTCGCTGTCCTCGCGATACAGGAACCATTCCGCGTCGGGCCAGTCGCGCAGCCTGGAGGTCCCGCGACCGCGCTCCCCGGTGTGGCCGAAGTGGTGGATCAGCATCAACTCGCTGATACCGGCGTCGGCCTTCAACGTGTCAAGTGACATCAGCACGCGGCCGACCTCGGTCTTGCTGTTCTCGTCAAAGCCGTAGGCGTCCAGCAGCGCGGCCAGCGGGTCGATGATGAGGATCTTCACGTTGTGGTCGGCGAGGTAGGCGGCCCACTCCCGGCGCCGTCTGGCGTCCAGCACGTCGAAGTTGCCGAGCTTGCCGCGGAAGTCCTGAACCATCACACGGTCCATGTTCCTGATCCTGTGTGCCGACAGCCAGCGGCGCAGCGTGCGCCGGTCCAGCTCCAGATCGGCGACGTAGACACACTCGCCGTCGGCGAGCGGGGTCACGGTGAAGTGAATCGTGTTGGGGTCCTCGAATACTCCCGGTCGGCCGAGGAACTCGTGACCGTCGGCGAGGCTATGGATCAGGTTGTCGCGCGCGGTGGTCTTCCCGGCCTTCCGCTGCGCCGGGAAGACGACGTTGCCGCCGGTCGGCCAGAGGCCCTTGATCCGGTAGACGGGCGCGTCGTCAGGCTCGGCCAGGAGGTCGGCGAGCATGGTCCCGCACGGTGCCGCCGGCTTGCCGAGGGTTTCGGCCACGTACAGGCGCTGCGCCTGCTCGCGTGCGCGGAGCCGGAGCAGCTCGCGCTCAGTCTCCAGCTCCAGTCGCCGATCCGCGGCCGGCTTGGCGTCGTCCAGGATCTTGGCCAGCAGCTCGGCGCGTTGCCCTGACTGGGTCCGGCCGAGGATGTCGTCAACGCCGTCGGTGCCGGTCCCGCCCACGTCGGCGATCAGCACCTCGGCCGCGCCGACGTCGGCGAGGACCTCGGGCACGGTCTCCGTCGCCGCCTTGCCGACTTGGCCGTTGCGGCGCCAGTCACCGTCGAACACGAGGATGACCTTGTGGCCCTTGAGCGGGGTCAGCCGGTCGGCGATCTTGGGGTGGATGCCGTGGTCGCCGTTCATGACCCAAACGGAGACGTCGGGCGGGGCGTAGCTCAGGACCGCGAGCGCCTGCCGCGGTCCCTCGCAGACGACGTCACGGGTCGAGTCGGGAATCAGGCGCAGGCAGCCGAGGTAGGTCGTCTGACCCTTGGGCCAATCGACCTTCCGCCTGCCCTCCGGCCGCTTGTCACGGTCGTAGATGAGGATGCGCTGGCCGTGCTTGCCGTCGGCGGTGGGCAGACCATCGGTCCAGCGCAGGAGGTAGCCGCGGTCTTGGGGGTCGTCGCAAACTCCGGCGGTGGCGATGGCGTCGTCGCTGATACCGGAGGCGTGGAGGTCGGCACGGCGCCTGTCGGACAGTGAGGTAGGCGTGGGGACGTCGAGCAGCTCGTGGAGCTTCGCGGTCTGGTCCGTGTCCGAGGTCGTGGCCGTGTCCGAGGTCGTGGCCGTGTCCGAGGTCGTGGCCGTGTCCGGGTCTCGCTCTCGGTCGAGCTGACGCTGGCGTTTCCAATCAAGCTGTTTCTGCCACTGCGCAGTTTGTTCCTCCGTCAGCTCGACCGATGCGGGGTCCGAGGTCGCGTCGGTGTCCGAGGTCTTGGCCTGGACCGCTGCCAGCAGCTCCCCTGGACCGTGACCATCGTTCGCGGTATGCTGGTTATGTGTGTTCTTCTCCTGAGCCGGCCCGTTCTCCTCAGACGGGCCGGTTCGCTTGTCAGCTCCCGGCATCCGGACCACCACCCTGGGGTGCCCGTGCGGCAAGGGCCTCGGGCGCGAGGGTGGCCCGCAGGCGATTGACCTGCTCGGGCGACAGCTCGGGGGCGCGGTCCACGACGGCCTTGACGGCGGCGGCGATGCGGGCCTTATGTGTCTGCTCTCGAAGCTGCTCGGGTGTGGCTCTGGCGTAGTGGATGCGGCGGGCGTGGGCCGCTCCTTCGGTGCTGCCTCTTGGCATGATCCGGCTCCTGGCTCGAACTCTTGTTCGAGTCCATTGAGCCAGAGCCGGACAGATGGTGCAGAATGCTGATCCGAGAAGATCCGAGCGGCTAGAGCCTAAGCCGGACGATAGCGACTACGTAGGTTCTCTACGTAGTTCTACCTACCTGCGCCACTCCACGCGCACGCTGTCGGGGTCGAACTGGCTCTCGCCCTGCTGCCGGCCGCGGCGCTGGCCGGGCCTCGCGGCCAGGATCGTGACCTCAACCAGCACGTCGATGATGGCGCGCTTGCGGGACAGGTCCAGGCCCTGCCAGACCACCTCGGGGTCAACCGCGTCAACGACGCCCGCGAGCACGCTGCCACGAGACGCGGCGGCAAGCTGGTCGGTGACCTCCTCGCGCTGCCGGCGGATGGCCGCGGTCGCCTGCGCAAGCTGCGCCGCGTCGATGGTCCCTTCGCCGTACAGGCGCCCCAACTCGTCCAGGCGGGCACGCAGTGCCGTGTCCCGCAGGTGCAGGCCGGACGTGTCCGCGGTCTGGTCGGGCACCAGCAGCTTGGCCGCGTCCAGGCGCGAGAGCCGTTCGATGATCACGGCCTCCACGTAGTCGTCGCACTCGACCGCGTTCCTGAAGACGTGGCCGCCGCTCCGGCACATGTACGCGCTCAGCGTCTGGCCGCCGGCCGCCTTCCCCGGCGCGCTCGTGCTCCGGACGGTAATCCCGCAGACCCCGCAGAGCGCGAGACCCGACAGGAGCCACTTGCGGGCCGTGTCCGCGGCCGACTTCCTGGCCGGGTCGGCGAGCACGGCGCAGACCCCGCGCCAGCAGTCTTCATCGAGGATGGCCGGCCACTCGGCCTTGCCGACGATCTGACCCTTGTGCACCACGAGGCCGGCCAGCCGGGGGCGCTGGAGCAGTCTCCCGAGCACTTCGGGCACCCACCGGCCGCCGGTCGAGGTGACGGTCCCGCGGCGGTTGAGGTCGTGGGTGATGGCGCGGAGTGAGACGCCAGCCAGGATCTGTCCTGCTGCCCACCTGATGACCGCGGCCTCGTGCTCGACCACGCTCCGGCCATCCTTGCCGTACCCGTACGTGCGCCGCCCACCGGTCCACTTCCCATTGCTGACGGCCTGGAGCCGAGCGGCCTGCATGCGCTCGATGCCGTGCTCGACCTCCTGGCGTGCCCATACCGCCTGTGTCAGTGCCACGGCGACGGAGGTGGCATTGGAGAGGTCGAGCGAGCCTGCTTTGACCGTCTGCGTGACGATGCTGCGGTCCTTGCAGAGCGTGATGTAGTCGAGCAGCTCGCGGACGTTGCGGTGCAGCCGGTCGGTATGCCAGACCAGCACGGCGTTCGCGGGTCCGGCGCGGAGCGCGTCGAGCATGGCGCGGTACTTGGGCCGCGGCTTGCCCGAGTACGCGGAGAGATCGTTGTCGGCGTAGACCTCGATGACCTCCCAGCCAAGCTGGCCGGCCAGTTCCCGGCAGTCGTGCTCCTGGCGCTCGATGCCGAGGCCGGCGCCTTCGCGGTCCTCGCTGATCCTGACGTAGATCAAGGCTCGCTTGCCGTGCTCGTTCATGGCCCAGCTCCTCTGTCGGTGTCCTGGAGCTAGTCTACCGCAGCTTGACTCTCGGGAGCTGGGTGGTCTTGCCGGAGCCGGTCTCGCCCGCGACGATCACGACCTGATGGTCGCGGATCGCGGCCAGGATCTCGTCTTTCTTCTGGCTGATCGGCAGGGCCGGGGGATAGCTGACCCGCGGCACGCTGGCGCGCCGGCGCGCAACGCGAGCCTCGTGTTTGCTGAGCGCAGATTTCAAAGCTTGAGTTCTCATGTGGTGGTGGCAGTCGACTGGGGCCCTTGGCAGGGCGCAACCCGCCGTTCAAGCGCTCGCTGGCGCCTGGATATTCCAGGCGCCAGCGAGCGTCGACACCCTGACGTCGAAGCGGTCGAGGGCGGGCAGGAGGTCCGCCGTCGCGCCGACCAGCAGGAGGCACCTTCCGGGTCCGGCGAGCCGCCGCGCGGGTGCGCGCAGCGCGGCGGCAAGCTGGTCAGGGCTGGGAACACGGGCGGCGGTCAGGTCGACGACGACCATGTCGGCGCCGGCGGCCAGGGTGGTGATTGCCTCGGCGAGCCGGCACACCGCTGCTGGGTCCAGGCTGCCGGCCGGTCGCAGCACGGCGGTCAGCCAGCCGTTCTCCTCGTTGGTGGTCATGGTTGCTCCTCCCGGGCCATCACGTGCCCGAGGCGTTGGTGGGTTGGCAGAGGTCGTGCCTTCGCTCGGCCAGCGCTCAGGTGGTGGACCCACCGGCCTCGAGCTGGTGGACGACGCTCATGGCCTTGTCGATGGGGATCGCGAAGCCGATGTTCTCGGCGGTGGTCGTCTGGCTGGAGGTCGCCACGGCGGTGCTGATGCCGATCACCTGGCCGGCCGCGTTGACCAGCGGACCGCCGGAGTTCCCGGAGCTGATGGAGGCGTCGGTCTGGATCAAGCCGGTCATCTGGCCACTCTGGGTGTCGATCGAGCGGTTGAGCGCCGAGATGATCCCCCTGGTCACCGTCGGGCCCCCCGACAGCGCCAGCGCGTTGCCGATGGCCACGGCGTCGTCACCGACCGCCACGCCGGACGAGTTGCCGATCGTCGCGGTGGGCAGGTTGCTGGCGCCGTTGATCTTCAGCAACGCCAGGTCGTTGCCGGTGTCGATGCCGACGAGCCTGGCGCTCCTGGCCTGCGACTGGCCGTTGAGCGTCACCGTGACCGAGTTGGCGCCCTGCACGACGTGCGCGTTGGTGAGCACCTCACCGTCAGAGGTCAGGATGATGCCGCTGCCGGCCGCGGTGCTCGAGAACGGGCCCTGGTTGGTGGACGCCCGGATGCTGACGACCGCGGGCTCGACCTTGGCGACCACCTGGGCGACGTCCAGCGAGTCGCCGGCGAGCTCCGGTGAGGCGGAGGCCGTCCGCACCACCGTCGTGGTCGGGGTCGGGGACGGCTCCAGCTCCCGCGTCACGACCCCTCCGGCCGAACCGGCGACCAGGGCGACCCCGAGGAACGCCGCCGCGATCCGCCACGGCCTGCGCCGCCGCGGGGGCGGTGGCGGCGTGGTCTGCTCGGGCGGGGTCCAGCTCGGCGGTGCGCCGGGCGCCCGTGATTCTGGCTCCTCGGCGGCCGGTGGGTCGAGCACCGAGGACTGATCGACTGCTTGCATGGCGGGCCTCCGGATCGATTGGCTCCCGTGTCGAACCAGATGCTCGCAACCGGGGGTAAGGCCGCCTCATGAGGTGTTCGAGAAGCAGTCAAGAATCCGCGGGCGCGGAAGGGAGCTCCAGGGTGAAGACGGCGCCGCCGTCGGGGTGGTTGGCCGCGCTGGCGCTGCCGCCGGCGTCCTCGGCGATCTGGCGGACGATCGCCAGGCCGAGGCCCGAGCCGGGCAGGCTGCGCGCGTCCACCGCCCGGTAGAAGCGGTCGAAGACGCGCGGGAGGTCCTCTGCGGCGATCCCCGGGCCGTGGTCTCGGACCTGGAGGCGGCCCGGACGGACGGTCACCTCGATGGGCGTGCCGTCCGGACTGAACTTGACCGCGTTGTCGAGCAGATTGCCGACGGCCCGCAGCAGTTGCTCGGGCTTGCCCACCACCACCGTCGGCGCGGCGTCGACAATGATGGTGCGCCCGCTGCGGCGCCGTGTCCGGTCGGCGGCGCGCTCGGCGAGCTGGTCGAGCGCGACCGCCTGCTCCGGCTCGTCGTCGTGGCGGTCGACCGCCAGCGCGACCAGCTCGTTGACCAGCGCCGACAGCTCCCGCAGCTCGCTGTCGAGGTCGGCGAGCAGGTGGCCGCGGGGCGCCGCGGCCAGGTCGGGGTGGCGGCGCAGCGTGTCGATATTGGCACGCAGGCTGGTCAGCGGCGTGCGCAGCTCGTGGCCAGCGTCCTGGACCAGGCGCTGCTGCTGGTCCCGGGAGCGGGTCAGCGCGGCGAGCATGGACGCGAACGCGCGGGCGAGCCGGCCGATCTCGTCGCGGCCCCCCGCGGGCACGGCGATGTTCAGCCGGCCGGTGGCGGCGACCTCGTCGGCCGCGGCGCTGAGGCGAGTCACCGGCCGCGTGGTCCGCCGGGCGATGAGCACGCCGGCCGCCGCGGCCAGGACGATGATGGCCAGCCCGACCAGCATCGAGCGGTTGCGGATCGAGCTCAGCACGCTGTCGGTCTCGGCCAGGCTGCGGCCGACGCGGATCTCGCCGCCGTCGTCGCGCGGGACCGCCACCACTCGGTAGCGCTGGCCTCCGAAGGTCTGGGTCCACGGGCCGTAGATGGGCGGGCCGAGACGGTCCTCCCCGCCACCATCGGTGTCCGCCGCGCTGTTCTGGCTGTTCTGTGAGCTGGGGCGGGCGCTGACGTCGACGCCCGGCCGGTTCACCGGCACTCCGGATGGGCCCAGGGCGGCGATGACCCGCCCGCTGGAATCCAGGCACTGGACAACCGTGCCCCGCAGGCCGGCGAGCGGGCCGTGGACGAGCGCGCCACCGCCTTCGACGATGTCCTGGCAGGTCTGGTCGCCCGGGCCGCCGCCGAGCTGCCGCGCGGTGGCGACCAGGCTGGCGTCGACCTGGCCGCGCAGGCGCTGGGCCGTGGCTGCGTAGCTGATCGCCGCGACCGCCACGACCGACAGCGCCGCCAGCACGGCCAGCGCGATGGCCAGGCGGGCCCGCAGTGTCATGGCGCCCGCAGTGTGTAGCCCACGCCCCGGACGGTGTGCAGCAGGCGCGCCTCGCCGTCCGCCTCCGTCTTGCGCCGGAGGTAGCCGACGTACACCGACAGCGCCTTGGAGTCCGGCCCGAAGTCGTAGTTCCAGATCCGCTCGTAGATCGTGGAGTGGGTCAGCACGATACCGGCGTTGTGGACCAGCAGCTGGAGCAGGTCGAACTCCGTCTTGGTCAGCTCCAGCTCGCGCTCGCCCCGCCACGCCCGCCTGGCAGCCTCGTCCAGCCGCAGGTCGGCGACGCGCAGCTCCCGGTCCGGCTCGTCGTAGCTGGCCCGGCGCAGCAGCGCCCGGACCCGCGCGAGTAGCTCGTCCAGGGCGAACGGCTTGGGCAGGTAGTCGTCGGCGCCCGCGTCCAGGCCGGCGACCCGGTCCGACACCTCGGTGCGGGCGGTCACGATCAGGATCGGGGTCCGGTCGCCGCGCGCCCGCAGCCGCTGGCACACCGTCAGCCCGCCGACGTGCGGCATCATCAGGTCCAGCACGAGCACGTCGGCCGGCTCCTCGGCGATGGCCTCGAACACCCCGGAGCCGTCGGCGACCGCGCGGACCTCGTAGCCCTCCAGCTCGAGGGCGCGGCCGAGCGCCTCGCGCGTGGCGCGGTCGTCTTCGGCGAGCAGGACCTGACTCGGCATGGGCTCAACAGTAACGTCCGGCGGCGAGCTGTGAGCGGCCGTGGCCGCTGCCACCTGTTCCATGGCTGCCCCCATCGATCAGCTCCCTATCGAACCTGGCCACGCGGCCCGCCAGGACGGCCGAGCCGGCAGGATCGTGCGCCCCCCAGGTGAGGAGACGGTAAGAAACGCTCAAGAGCCCAAGAAGAACACCCGTGGATCCCCTGAGGATCGGCGCGGGCTCGCGGCGAAGGTCACCGGGGCGGCCGGCTGCCGGGGCGGCCTCTTCGCCCGTGTCACAGCGCTAGGGCATACTGCTTGCTTCACCCACTTCGCAACCGTTGGAGGCCGCCGTATGGCGGAGCAGCCGTCGCCGCTTCCGTTCGCGCACGTCCACGCTCCCAAGGCCGGCCTGTACCGGCGGGTGATGGGCGCGTTCGTCGAGGCCAAGCGGCGCTTCCTCGTGCACCTGCGGCCCGAGGACGTCGTCGAGAGCCTCGAGCGCCACGGCTGGAGGGTCGATCCCGCCGAGGTGGAGGCCGCCCTCGACCAGCTCGAGGAATGGGGCAACCTGCGCGCCGACCCGGACATCAGTCGGGTCACCACCGTCGACGACTTCTATCGGGCTCGTTTCCTGTACCAGCTGACCCCAGAGGGGGAGGCCGCGGAGCTGGCGCTGGAGACCTACGACAGAGCGCTCGGCCACCGCGGGGAGCTGCAGTCGGTCGCGCTCGAGGACATCCGTGTACGGCTGCGCAGCCTGCAGGGGCAGGCGGAGTCTACTGACCCTGACGCGACGGTCGTGCACAGCCTGTTGCGCGAGCTGTCGACGCTCCTCGACGGGCTGGCGGCCAACGCGAGCGCGTTCATGAGCGGCCTGCAACGCACCATCGACCTCCAGGACGCCGACGAGGAGGCCTTCATCGCCTACAAGGACAGGCTCATCAGCTACCTGGAGCGGTTCATCACCGACCTGCTGGTGAAGTCGGCCGAGATCGTGGGGGTGCTGCGTGCCCTGGACGACCTCGGCGTCGAGCGCCTGCTCCAGCTCGCGGCCGCGCGCGAGGCCGCCGACGTCGCACCCGACCAGGGCGAGCCCGACGACGGCGGCGCGCTCGCGGCCTCCCGCAAGCTGGCTGTTTGGCGCGACCGCTGGTCGGGTCTTTGTTCCTGGTTCAGCGGCGACCGCAGCCACCCGTCCCAGGCGACGCTGCTGCGCCAGCGCGCCCGCGCCGCGATCCCGGCGCTGCTCGCGGCGGTGGCCACGTTGCACGAGCGGCGAGCCGGTCGCAGCGACCGCTCGGCCGACTTCCGCACCCTCGCCCGCTGGTTCGCGCAGGCCGGCAGCGACGCCGACGCGCACCGATTGTGGCGGGCCGCGTTCGGATTGGCCTCGGCCCGCCACCTCACCATCGACGCCGGCACCATGCAGGCTCGCGAGGAGCAGCCCGTGCCCGCGACGACCAGCTGGGCGGCGGCACCGCCGGTGACGATCAGTCCGCGACTGCACGCGACCGGGCACCACCAGCGCCGCGGCGGGCCGGCCAGGATCGCCGACCGCGCCGCCGCGCGGCAGCGGCTGGCCGAGCACCTGGCTGCCGAGCAGGCGCAGACCCAGGCAGCGCGGCGGCGCCTGGCGACCGGCCGCCAGATGCGCCTCTCCCACCTGCGGGACCTGGATCGCGACGAGTTCGCGTTGTTCCTCACGCTGCTCGCCGACGCGCTCGCCGCCGGGCCGCCCGGACCCGACGGCATCCACGCGACCTCCTCCGACGGCACGCTCGCCATCGCCCTCGTCCCCACCGGTGACGGCGTGGTCGCCGAGATCGTCACGCCCGACGGCATCTTCCGCGGTCCCGACCACGTGATCGTCGTCACCGACACGGGCGGCTCTGGCCGGCAGGGCCAGGAGGGCCGGGCGCCCCAGGGGGGCCGGGCGGGCCAGGAGGACCGGGCGGGCCAGGAGGACCAGGCGGGCCAGGAGGGTCGGGAGGACCGGGCGGGCCAGGAGGGTGCGGGCCCGGCGATGGCCGCGGTGGGCGCCGGCGCGGGAGGGGACCGGTGAGCGCTCGGGGCACCGCGCTCGCCGACGCGCTCGACCAGCAGCGGGCGGAGGAGCGGCGACGCGCGCTCCGCGCGCTGCTCAGGCATCCGCTGCTCACCCCCGCCGGGCCGGACCAGGCCGCATTCACGCTGGTGCGCCGACACGCGCCCTGGCTCAGAGAATGGCTCGTCAAGGAGACCGGCTGGTCGCTGCACGTCGACACGGCCGTGGCCCGGCTGCGGAAGCTGCCGGCCGACCTGGGCGACAGCACCCGCCCGGCCCAGGCCGAGCCGGCCCGCGTGCCGTTCAGCCGTCGCCGCTATGTCCTGCTGTGCCTCGCCCTGGCCGCGCTCGAGCGTGCCGACGCCCAGGTGACACTCGGGTGGCTGGCCGAGCGGGTCCTCGCGCTGGCCGCCGACCCCGCACTGGCGGCGGCGGGCTTCGGCTTCGCGCTCGACTCCAGGGAGCAGCGCTCCGACCTGGTCGCGGTCGCCCGGCTGCTGCTCGGCCTGCGGGTGCTCGGCAAAGTGGCCGGCGACGAGCAGGCGTTCGTCAGCTCCAGCGGGGACGCCCTCTACGACGTGCACCGCCGCGTGCTCGCCGGCCTCCTCGTGACCAGGAGGGGCCCCTCCACGGTCGCCGCGGGCGAGCTGGAGGAGCGGCTTCGGGCGATCACCGAGGAGCTCACTCCCGACACCGACGAGGGCCGCAACCGCGCCATCCGGCACGGGCTCGCCCGCCGGCTGCTCGACGACCCGGTCGTCTACCACCACGACCTGACCGAGTCGGAGCGCGCCTACCTGGCGAGCCAGCGCGGGCTCCTGCTGCGCCGGCTGACCGAGGCGACCGGGCTGGTCGCGGAGGTCCGGGCGGAGGGGGTCGCGCTGATCGACCCGACCGGCGACGCGAGCGACCTCAGCATGCCCGAGGAGGGCACCAACGGTCATGCCACGCTGCTGCTCGCGGAGCACCTGGCCGAGGCCGTCCGCGAGCGCCCCGGCGAGCCCGTCCCGCTGGCCAGCCTGGAGGCGCGCATGGCCGTGCTGGCCGCGGAGCACCGCTCGCACTGGCGCAGGCAGGCCACCGAGGCGGGCGCCGAGGTCGGCATGTGCCGCCTCGCGCTCGACCGTCTCGAGGCACTCGGCCTGGTCCATCGCACGGGGGATAGCGTGGTGGCGCTGCCGGCGCTCGCCCGGTTCGCCTACGCCGCGCCCGTCATCCAGGGCCGCCTCCAGGAGGACTCATGACCGTGATCGGTGCGCGTGAGAACGGCCAGCGTGGCCATCCGGCGATGCCGGTGCCGACCCGGGAGCGCTGGCAGCCGCTACGCGCCGGCCTGATCGACCTGTTCCTGTACGACTACGAAGAGTTCCGCTTCCGGGACGGCCACCTGCTGCTGCGCGGCAACAACGGCACCGGTAAGTCCAAGGTGCTCGCGCTGATGCTGCCGTTCCTGCTGGACGGCGATCTCTCCCCGCACCGCGTCGAGCCAGACGGCGACCCCGCCAAGCGGATGGAGTGGAATCTCCTGCTCGGCGGCCGCTACGAGGAGCGGCTCGGCTACACTTGGCTGGAGCTGGGGAGGCTGGCCGAGGACGGCTCGCCGCTCTGCCTCACCATCGGCTGCGGGCTGAAGGCGGTGCAGGGGCGGGGTGTCGCGCAGCGCTGGCTGTTCGTCACCACGCAGCGCGTCGGGGTGGATCTGTGGCTGGTCAGCCCGGCTGGGACCGCGCTGACCCGCGACCGGCTCATCGACGCGATCGGCGCGCGCGGGCAGGTGTACGACCAGGCCGAGGCGTACCGGCGCGCGGTGGACGAGCAGCTGTTCCATCTCGGGCCCGACCGCTACGACGCCCTGGTCAGCCTGCTCATCCAGCTCCGCCAGCCGCAGCTCTCCAAGCGTCCCAACGAGGAGCGGCTGTCGGCCGCGCTCTCCGAGGCGCTGACCCCCCTCGACCAGGCGGTCCTGAGCGACGTCGCCGAGGCCTTCCACGACCTCGAGCAGCAGCGCGAGGAGCTGAGCGGGCTCCAGGAGACCCGCAGGCACGTCGATCGCTTCCTGGAGCGCTACCGCCACTACGCCCGCATCGCCGCACGCCGCCAGGCACGCGTGCTGCGGTCGGCGCAGGCCGACTACGAGACCACCAACCGCCAGCTCGGCGCCGTCCGCGAGCAACTGCAGGCCGCCCAGGCGGCGGAGGGGCAGGCCAGAGAGCGGCGCGACCGCCTCGACGGTGAGCTGCGCGCCGCCCGGGCCGCCGAGCGCGAGCTGCGCGAGTCACCGGAGATCAAGGACCTCGACCGTGCCGAGGAGCTGGCCGGTGTGGCGCGGGGGAGCGCCGGCGGTGCCGCCGGCCGTCTGGCCGAGGCCGAGGGCTTCCTGGAGGCCCGCGAGGAGGGTCATCGCCAGGCCGCCCGGGCGGCCGGCGAGAGCCGGTCCAGCGTCGTCGCCGACCTCGGGCGGGCCGGCGAGGCGGCGAGCGCCGCCCACGTCACCCGTGACCACGAGGCGCTGCTCGCGCCGCTTGCCCTGCCGGACGGCCCTGCGGGGCCGGAGGGCACCCGCGTCGGGGA
>JBKPDO010000367.1:0-6176 GCA_046727955.1 bacterium
GGTCCGCATCGACCTGATCTACACCGAGGCCGAGCGGGGCATCCGCGCCGACCTCGAACGCAAGTGGGCCGAGCACGACCAGCTCGTCGCGCGCATGGGCGAGATCATCCGCACCTACGGCCTGTCCCACGAGGCCCTGTCCGGCAGCTTGCGCCGCACGCTTGGCGTGAAGCGCCAGGAGGCGCGTGGCGAGGGCTACCTGCTGGTCTGCAACGACGCCGTGCTGGAGACCCGGGCGATGGCCTCCGACTCGGTCGACTTCCTGCCGACCAGCATCCCGTTCGCCACCCAGTACGAGTATTCGCCGAGCTACAACGACTTCGGCCACACCACCGACAACGCCCACTTCTGGCGCCAGATGGACTACCTCACCCCCGAACTGCTGCGGGTCCTCAAGCCCGGCCGGGTGATGGTGATCCACGTCAAGGACCGGATCGTCCCCGGCGGCATGACCGGCCTTGGCTTCCAGACCGTCCAGCCCTTCCACGCCGAGGCGATCCAGCACTACATGCGGCACGGGTTCGCGTTCCTCGGGATGGTGACCGTGGTCACCGACGTGGTCCGGGAGAACAACCAGACCTACCGGCTCGGCTGGACCGAGCAGTGCAAGGACGGGTCGAAGATGGGCTGTGGGATGCCCGAGTACCTCCTGATCTTCCGCAAGCCACCCAGCGACGCGAGCGACGGGTACGCCGACACCCCGGTGGTCAAGTCGAAGCGGGACTACTCGCGGACCCGCTGGCAGATCGACGCGCACGGCTTCTGGCGCTCCAACGGCAACCGGCCGCTGCTGCCACAGGAGTGCGTCGACCTGCCCCACAAGCGGATCTTCCAGCTGTTCGGCGACCACAACCTCGAGAGCGTCTACGACTACGAGGGCCACGTCGCGCTCGGCGAGGCGCTGGAGGCGAAGGGGCGCCTGCCGACCGGGTTCATGCTGCTCCAGCCGCCCTCGTGGCATCCGAGCGTGTGGGCCGACGTGGCCCGGATGCGGACCCTCAACATGCTGCAGGAGCGCGCCGGCCGGCAGCTGCACCTTTGCCCGCTCCAGTTCGACATCGTCGACCGGCTGATCGAGCGGTACTCGATGCCCGGCGAGACGGTGTTCGACCCGTTCATGGGGCTTGGGACCGTGCCGTACTGCGCGGTGAAGCTCGGCCGCCGCGGCGTCGGCGTGGAGCTCAGCAGCGCCTACTGGCGTGACGCCGTCGCCTACGTCGAGGGTGCCGCGCGCAAGGCGCAGGTCCCCACGCTGTTCGACCTCATCGAGGAGACGGAAGCATCGTGAACATCTACCTGGGTGCTCGCGTTCGCCGCCGCGAGGAGCTGTGCGGCTACATGGCCGGCTTGGAGGCCCGCGGCCACCGGGTGCCGGCGCGCTGGCTGCTCGGCGCCCATCAGATCACCAACGAGGGCCTGGCGCTCGGCGCTGAAGGGGAGGCCGCCGTCGAGAATCCCGACGGCGTGAGCAGCGACGCCGCGGCCACCATCGCCCTGCGCGAGAAGTTCGCCTTCGACGACCTCGAGGACGTGCACGCCGCCGAGCTGCTGATCGCCTTCACTGAGCAGCCCCGCAGCGGCAATTCTCGCGGTGGCCGCCATGTCGAGTTCGGCATCGCCCTCGGCAGGGGCGTCCCGATCATCGTCGTCGGCCCCCGCGAGAACATCTTCTGCTGCCTTCCGTATGTCACCGTGTACCCGACTTGGAGGGCGGCCCTCGGCGACGATCGCCTCAGCTAACGTCCCTTCGCTAGCGTGACCTGGCCGTGACCGGCCACGGGTAGCCTCACCATGTGTCCGATGACCCGGTCCTCCTCGACACGGTGGCGCTCGCCGAGGCGCTGGGAATCAACCCCGGCCTGCTGCGGCTCTGGGCGCACCGCTACCCCGACCTCCTGCCCCGGCGGGCAAGGATGCGAAGGGCCGCACCACTACAGCTTGGCCGACGGCTATGTGACGCAAGCCAAGGTGCAGGCGCGCCAGCAACGGGCCCGGGCCTGAACGGCTGTCGCTGTCCGGCTTGCCTGACAGGGCATAATGCCGAGCTATGACCCAGGTGGTGTTGTTACGGGCTATGCCCGTGACCGTAGAGCGGGATGCGTGGGACTGGCTCCTGTACGCCGTCACCGCCGTTGCGGCCGTCACCGCCATCGTCGCCTTCTCGGCGTGGGCCTTGGAGCTGCGGCGTCGGCCGGAGGTGAAGTTCTACTGGAAGTTCTCCCCAGACGGCGACCCGGTGAACCTGGCCGACTGGCCAGCGGAAGAGGTGCCGGAGGTCAAGGCGACCCAACCATTCCTCGTGGGAGCCGCGATCCAAAACACCGGAGACAAGGCAGGTCGCGACACGCTCATCAACTTCGTGGTCTCCGACTGCTTCGACCTGTGCCTATACGAGGCGCCAGGGGACGAACCTCGCCATGCAGGTAACGACACGGTTGGCCTGCCTCCCGGCAACAGGGTCGTCTTCTTCGCCGTGCGGGCTGAGCCGTGGACCCCGGCCAACTGGCACATGCGCCACTATCGGCTCCAGTATGTGGCCAACCAGTCTGACCAGCCATTACGGTTCCGGCTGCTCTTCACGGTCTCGGATAGTCGCTTCAACAGCCGCGGCTGGCGCTTGCTGCCGAGTATCGTCCCGCCCTTGGAATCCCGGGGTGCCCCACTTGGAGTGCCATGGCCGCCGCTGCCCGCGAAGCGCCGGATAGTCCGATGGGCCCGAGCCGAACCTCGGGGCCGTGTGGCCCGCTTGCCGGGCGAACGCAGCGATGTCCGCGACCTCATCGTGATGCCAGCCGAAGAGGCACCGCGTGCACGGCGGAAGCGGGTCCCAGCTCGAGCCATCTTGACGGCCTGCCTGTAAGCCTCTTTCCTGTCGTTGTGGTAATACGATCACGTCTGCGACGCTTCATCCGTGTCGTTGCACTCGGTTTTGCCATTGGCGGATCTGCCAGCGCCGCGTACCAAGCCCTCGGCGAGATTCGCGATCGTCGGCGCTTCATGCCGCCTGGCGAGCTGGTCGACATCGGCGGCCGCCGCCTGCACCTCTGGCGCGAAGGTGAGGGTGGCCCCACCGTCGTGGTCGCGCCGTCGCTCGCGGAGCCGGGACACGGATGGGCGGAGGTCCAGCGCCACCTCGCGGAGCGCACGACCGTGGTCCTGTACGACCGCGCGGGCCTCGGCTGGAGCGACCCGGGTCCGTGGCCCACGGGCCGACGAATGGCCGACGATCTCCACGCGCTGCTCGGTGCCGCAAGCATCCCGCCGCCGTACGTTCTGGTTGGTCACTCACTCGGTGGGCTGCTAGTGCGGCTGTACGCAGCGCGCTATCCCGAGCAGGTGGCCGGGCTGGTGCTGGTGGACTCAAGCCATCCGGACCAGCACCGCCGGCTGCGCGTGCACAGCTGGCAGTTCTCCCGACCGCGGTGGTGGCTGCGCGTCGCCAGGTCCGCGGTTCGTCCGCTCGGGCTGGTCCGTCTGCGGGCGCGCGGCGCCGAGATCCCGCCGTATCTGCGACGCGGTCTGCCGCCGGAGCTGACCAAGGCCGCCATGGCGATGCGGCTGAGCACCCGGCGGCAGCGTGCCAACCTCCGGGAGATGGCCGCGCTCCCGCTCGTGCGGCCAGCCGCTCCAGGGGGAGAGGAGCACGAGTCACGATAACGGCCATGACCGACGACATCTGCTACATGAAAGTCCCGACTGGCACCATCACACCCGCCTCCTCACGAGCGGAGCTGTACGTCCTTCGAGGCGCGCCTGGCCTGGACGGCCGGATGCTGGTGCTGGCGGCCGGGCCGGTGCCGCCGCGCGCCATCGCCCACGCGGCATGCCAGCTTCTATTCGACAACCACCGCGCCCAACTCGCCGCAGTCGTGGACGCCGGGTGTGCTCGAGCGCTCCGCCGGGCCGAGCGTCGCTTGGCGGTCCGCCGCTTCGTGAACGAGCGGATCCTGTCCCGAGTTCCGCAGATGTGATGGTGCTCTAGAGCACGGAATGTCGTGTTGACCTGCGGGAACGGGTGATCGAAGGGGGAAACGGCGTGTCTCTAAATGCTTCCTCGGAGTAGCTGCGCCAGATCGGCAGCCCGTTTGCGACCGACCAGCGGCCGGCTGTCGAGGAGGATCTTGACCCTGCAGCACGGACTCCCAGGAAGCATCTAGGCGTCTGTCTGCCCAGGTCAGGGGTGGGTGGCGAGCTCGATGATTTGCCTGGGCGGGGGGAGCTGGAGCTTGGCGAAGATGTCTTGTTGCGCCTTGGTGAGCTCGGTGCGCTGGCGGAAGGTCCCGCCCGGGCCGGTGAACGTGCCGACGTGGAGGCGGTCCAGGTCCCGGCGCAGGGCAGGCCAGGTCTGACCGGTGGTGGTCTCTGCGACGCGGACCAGCAGCAGCGCCAGCCAGCACAAGACGACGTGGGCGCGGATGCGGTCCTCCAGGCGGTGGTAGATGGGCCGCAGGTCGATCACCTGCTTCATGTCGCGCCAGCCCCGCTCGACCTGGAGCAACTGCTTGTAGCCAAGCGCGATGTCTTCGGCCGGCAGGTGAGGGTCGCTGGAGCGCAGCAGGTACTTGCCGTCCAGGTTGGTTTCGGCCTTGACCGCGTGCCTGTCGATGCGCAGCAGCCCACCCGGGGTGACCCGCAGGTAGCGGTTGAGCCCCGGCTTGGTGGAGATGACCCCGCGCAGCTCGGCCCGCCTGGTCGCCGAGAGCTTGTCCGACCCGTCGATCATCTCCTCGAGGTGGGCGAGGAGCCGGGCGCGGACGACGGCGTCGCGGTCGGCCTGGTCGGGGTTGTAGCAGATGACGAACCGCTCGGCCTCAGCGATCCGCACCTCCTTGACGCGCAGGTTGCCGGCCACCTCCTGGTAGCGTCCTTGGCGTTGTAGCGCGGCGGTCGCCTCGGCCGAGCCCGACCGCAGCTTCTCGCCGATGATGTAGTGGTGGTCGCCCCGCCGCAGGTAGCGGCGGTTCTCCTGGGAGGCGAAGCCGCGGTCGGCCACCCAGATGACCCGGGCCAGGGTCCAGTCCCGCAGGTCGTGCTTGACCTGGCGGATCAGCGCGGAGTCGCTGGTGTTGCCGGGCCAGCACCACACCCGGACCGGGAGCCCTGTGCGGGTGACCGCCATGCCGATCACGATCTGCGGCAGGTCGTCACGGTGGTCCTTGGACTTGCCGTGGCCGCGAAACCCCGCCAACTCATCGCCGTCGCCGTCGCCGTTGTCGGTCTTGGGGAGCACCTGGCCGCGCTCGTCGCGGGCCACCGGCTCGTCGGGCTCGTCCAGCTCGAAGTAGGTGCTGGTCGTGTCGAAGAACAACAGATCCACTTCGAGGTCAAGCAGGCTGGCGAGCTGCCAGAACACCTCGCGCTCCAGCTCATGGTTGACCTCATGCAGCCAGTCCATCGCCCGGTAGCACGCGTCGTCGCTGGTCTGGGGCAGGCCGTCGATGTGCACGTCACTGGTGATCCAGGCGGCGGCCACCTTGGAGGAGGGCGCCAACGCCCGGTTGGCGACCAGGCCGAACAGCACGCGTTCCACGCGTGGGTCCAGCCGCCGACCCTTGAGCAGGTTGGCCATGACCGTGTCGATGCCCAGTCGGTGCCACAGCCCGTCCAGCACGTAGGCGCCGCCCAGCGGGCGGGACTCCACGAAGCCAAGCCCGGCGCCTGCGGTGGCGGCCAACGCGTCGGCGGGTTCCAGCAGCCCAGACAGCGCGGCGACCAGGCGCTTGATCGCCGCACGGTCGAGCTGGTCTTCGCGGCCGAACCCGTAGAGGATCTTGGGGACCGACCGGCCTGCCGCCTGGTCCCACTGGTTGTGGGCCAGGTGCAGGTAGCGCACCGGGGTGCCGTCCTTGTTTCGGCGTGTGGTCGTCTTCACGTACATGTCTCTAGAGGATAGCAGCATTAGCCCAGCGTCGCATACCATGATGGTGAATGCGTTTCTCTAGGGACCGGGCAGGCTTCCTGGACTTCTCAAGCCGCTGACCTGCAGGTTCATCCGCACGTGTCTCTAGACTCCACCATCAACTGCGGAACGCAGGCTTTCGCAGCAGCCCGGGATCGGCTTGACACCATCACCGGGGTCGGCACGCGCGCCGCCGAGTGCATCATCGCCGAGATCGGCGTCGACATGGGGGTGTTTCCCACCGCCGGCCACCTGGCAAGCTGGGCGGGCCGCTGCC
>JBKPDO010000368.1:0-20433 GCA_046727955.1 bacterium
CGGACATGCTGGTCGCGCTGCGCCGGGTCATCCTCGCCGCCCAATATCTGCCAGGTTCACTGGTCGAGCCCACCACAGCGGAAATCGTCGCGGTGCAGCGTGCCTGGGCCGCCGCCGCAGCATGAATCGCGAAAGTCGAGACTTGTGGAATTGGACATCTATCCGTGGACCCTACAGGTCACAGGCTGCGGGCGGCCATGGGGGTGAAGCGGGAGTACTGGCCTTGGAAGGTGACGGTGACGCTGTCGGTGGGGCCGTTGCGGTGCTTGGCGATGATCAGGTCGGCCTCGCCCTTGCGCGGCGAGTCCGGGTCGTAGATCTCGTCCCGGTAGATGAACAGGACCACGTCGGCGTCCTGCTCCAGGGAGTTGTGAGCAACGATTCCGTTGGCAACAAAATTATGCGTGCCCGGAACCGTAGCATCGTACACCGGTTGCTCACCCAACGGCTCGATGGCGACAATCGTGTCCCACAATACATCAGAGGCCGCAAGCCGCTGGAGAAAGCTGTCATCAAGCACCGTAGCAATTCGTGCCATCCGTCGTCTACCTATTGCGCGACTATACAGGGTGCTGCCACAGTACTGAGTACTGATCGCCGCCGAGAACTCTCTATTAGTAAGGCCACCCTGACACATGCGATCTCGTATGTGAGACCAGATTTCTTTCGGAATAGTATCCACGTTGGTGTTGGCAGCCGGGACAATCGCGCGTAGCATCGTTTTCGTCGATTCAACCGCCACACCTCGCGCACCGTGGACTCCCGCAAGGCTGAGAAATCGCAGCTGATTCTCGGCACCGTATAGAAAGAGGTGGTAGGTCGGTCTGTAGCCAGGCTTCTGAACTTTTTTCACACGTCCCAAGATCTCAAGTCTGAGAAGTAGGGCTTGCAAGTCGTCGATGAGGCGGGCGCTACTCGAGGCATAGTAGATCCGACCGATCCGCCCATCCAAGAGCACACTGCCATCAGTGGCCCAGAGGTGCCGGATGAATAGCGCAATCTGTTCACGCGAGAGGACGAACACTTCGCGAGGAATAAACTTCTCATAACTTCGCAGGCCATAAAGCCCGAACTCGTCAAGCCATTTAGCGATCGGGTTGCGTTTCCCGTGGGTCAACCTGAACGGTGCGGGAAGGTACACATGGTGCCAGGTCTCCTGAGGGACTCGCCGAGGTATGATTCCGAAGTGCGACGCGGCCTCCTCGACCGCTTCCAAATTCGCTGGGTCCGCGCTGGTGTAATGGATCGGCTGACCGGACGCGAAGCAGCCGTCGCCCAGCAGATGAGCGAGCATCACTATCTCGTGCTCGGACCACTCATGGGAGTCACTCGGCTCGGGAGTCAGCCGTGGGGTGGCGAGGCGGCTGCCGACCGACAGCTCACCAAGCGGGCGCCAGCCATCCACGGTGAGGAACGGATGATTCTCAGTTGCCTTCACCCGCCGGCCAGAGGCGAGGCGCAGCTCGAAGATCGGCTTCACACCACTGGGGAATACATGCGTCATCGTCGCTCGGACCAGCTTGAATCCCTCGTCCAATGACCAGACAGGAATGTCACGCGCGCCGTTGACGAGCAACTCACCGAGGCTGACTTCAGCGTTGGTGTCGGCGCGGAGTATTCTCGTCTCCGCCGTCAAACAGCCGCTCTCGCGTAGATCGGAGAGCATCGGCTTCTTGTCCGACCTCGCCTCTGGTTGCCGGGAGAGCTGCGCGATGGCGATGACCGGGACTTCGAGCTCCTTGGCGAGCAGCTTGAGTGAGCGGGAGATCTCGCTGACCTCCTGCTGGCGGTTCTCGACCCGCCTGGTCGACTGCATGAGCTGCAGGTAGTCGATCACCACCAGGCCAAGGCCGTGACGCTGCTTGAGGCGCCGGCACTTCGCCCGGATCTCCATCATCGTGATGGAGGCCGAGTCGTCGATGAACAGCGGAGCCTCGGCCAGCCTGCCGAGCGAGCGGGTCAGCCGGGTCCAGTCCGAGTCCTCCATCCGCCCGGTGCGCAGCCGCTGCATGTCGACCGAGCACTCGGCGCACATCAGCCGCTGGACCAGTTCGGTCTTGCTCATCTCCAACGAGAAAACCACCGTTGGGACGCTCGACCGCACTGAGGCATTTCGGGCGATATCGAGACCTAGCGCACTTTTTCCTACGGCGGGGCGGGCCGCGACGATGACGAGGTTGGAGTTCTGGAAGCCGGAGGTGAGGCGGTCGAGCTCGGGGAAGCCGGACGGGACGCCGGTGAGCTCGCGGTGGTCCTCGTGGAGGCGCTCGATCGACTCGAGCGTGCTGGTGAGGACCTCCCGGAGGCTCTGGTAGTCCTCGGTCACCCGACCCTGGGCGACGCGGTAGACGAGTGCCTCCGCCTCGTCGACCGCCCGCTCGGTGTCCTGCGGCGTCTCGTACCCGAGCTGCACGATCCGGGTGCCGACGTCGATCAGCCGGCGCAGGATGCCGGCCTCCTTCACGATGCGCGCGTAGTAGCCCGCGTTGGCCGCGGTCGGGACGCTGGACACGAGGGTGTGCAGGAACGGGGCGCTCCCCACGTCGGCGAGCTCCCCGCTGCGCCGCAGCTCCTCGGCTACGGTGATCGGGTCGACCGCCTGCCCGTGCGAGTACAGGTCCAGCACCGATCGGAACACCGTGCGGTGGGCCGGCCGGTAGAAGTCCTCCTCGTGCAGCGACTCGAGGACCTCCGCGATCGCGTCCTTGGACAGCAGCATCGAGCCGAGGACAGACTCCTCGGCCTCGAGGTTGTGTGGGGGGACGCGGTCGTAGATCGGGGAAGCGCCGGCCCGTTGACCTCCGTCGGAGACGGGGCGCGTGGCCATAGCCGTCGAGCCTCCTTCACTTCCCCCGCCTAAGCGGGCACGACCTCCACGTTGACGGTGGCCTCGACCTCCGGGTGCAGCCGGACTGTGATTCGATGCGTGCCGACGTTCTTGATCGCGCTGTCGAGATGGATGCGGCGGCGGTCGATCTGGGTCCCGCCCGTCCGCGCGACCGCATCGACGATCTGCGGCGTGGTGATGGAGCCGAACAGGCGGCCCTCCTTACCGGCCTTGGCCGGGATCACCACTCGCAGCGACTCGAGATGGGCTGCGACGGTGCGCGCCTGCTCGAGGTCGGCGATCTCACGGGCGACCCGCCGGGAGCGGATGCCCTCCGCCTGACGCACCGCGCCCGCCGTGGCGAGCCGCGCCAGGTTGCGAGGCAGCAGGTAATTGCGACCGTAGCCGTCGGCGACCTCCACGATGTCCCCGGGAGCGCCGACCCCCCGGACCTCCTGATTGAGGATGACCTTCACGTCGTCGACCTCGCGCTAGCGAATCGTGTAGGGAAGCAGGGCCATCTCGCGGGCGTTCTTGATCGCGGTGGCCACGTCCCGCTGGTGCTGGGCGCAGTTGCCCGTGACCCGCCTGGCGCGGATCTTGCCGCGGTCGCTCATGAACTTGCGCAGCAGGTTCACGTCCTTGTAGTCGACGTAATCCTGCTTCTCTGCGCAGAACTGGCAGAACTTCCGCTTGGGCTTGCGCTGAAACGTGCTCTTCGGCATATATGCGGTACCTCCTGACCGGGGCCGTGGGCTCCCATGGCCCGGGTCGATCGTTCATCTCTCTCGTCTGCTCACTTCGAGCTTTCAGTGCCTGGCTCCGGCTCGGTTGGGCCGCCGGGCCCGAGGCACCGGCGGCCCCCGCGGCTAGAACGGCGGCTCGTCGTTGAACTGGCCGCCGCTCTTCGGGGCGCCCGCGGAGCTGCCGGCATAGTCGCCTCCACCACCACTACCGCCGCCGCGCGAGGCGCGCTCGACCTTGGCGGTGGCGAACTTCAGGCTCGGCCCGACCTCGTCGGCCTCGATCTCGGTCACCGAGCGCTTCTCACCCTCCTGCGTCTCCCACGAGCGGGTCCGCAGCCGCCCCACCACGATGCAGCGGGCGCCCTTCTGCAGCGTCTCGGCCACGTTCTCGGCCATCTGGCGCCACACGTTGACCCGGAAGAAGGAGGTCTCCCCATCCTTCCAGGAGTCGCCCTCGCGCACCCTGGGGGTGACCGCCAGGCGGAAGTTCGCCACGGCGGCGCCGTTGGGGGTGAAGCGCAGCTCTGGGTCGTCGGTCAGGTTGCCGACCAGCGTCACTTGGTTGTCGGTTGCCACTCGAACACCTCACTCACATCCCGCGCCGGCTCATCGGCCGACACGAACCGGTAGTACGGGCCTTGAAGACCCGGGGCTCGACGTCTGGGACGCCGGCGGCCCCGGACCGGCGGGCCAGCGGGGAAGGAGACGTTGCCTGTCGGCTCAGGCGGCCTGGGGGCGGACCACCTTGTGCCGGATCACCTCGTCCGCGAGGCCGAGCACCCGTGAGAGCTCGTCCACCATCGCGGGCTCGGCCTCGAGATCGACCACGGCGTAGTACCCCTCGTTCAGGTGCCTGATCTCGTAGGCGAAGCGGCGCTTGCCCCAGTGGTCGATGTTGACGACCTTGCCGCCCCGGCTGGTCACCGTGGTCAGGTGCCTGTCGACCGCCGCCTTGACGTCCTTGTCCTCCAGGCTGGGGTCGAGCATGAGCATGACTTCGTAACGGCGCATGTCACCTCCTCTGGACTATGCGGCCCCCGTTGCACAGGGCACCCCCTCGGGGTTCCCCGGACCCTTCCGGGCATGGGAGCAGGAGCGTGAAGCCGACCGAGAGTAGCAGCAGGCCGGCCTGATGGGCAACCAGGACGGCCTGCTGCCCGGCGTTGCCGCGCTCCAGCGTGGCACCCGTGCGATCCGCGATGTTCGCCCCAACCATGGGCGAATTCTCGCACCGGCCCCCGACAGTCGCTGGACGCCGTCCACACCCCCTCGCGGGCCGGACCGGAGGCGGGCAGCCCCTCAGGCGCCCTCGTCGCCAGCCGTGGCTGGACCGGCGCGCGCGCCGCCGCCGCTGGCTACGAAGAGCCGCACCACCAGCGCGCAGGCCAGGACGAGCAGAAGGTTGCGGAGGGTGAGCACGCCGATGTCGACCCGGTCGAGGTGGCGGAGCTGGCTGTAACGGAACGGGAACTCGACCTGGCTGATCACGGCGGCAACGGCCAGCGCCCACAGGGCGCGGCGACCGGCGGGCTGGACGGCCAGGCCGGCGGCGGCCGCGACCAGCCACACGAGGTACTGCGGCGAGAGCACGCGGGTGGGGAGCACGAAGGCGAACACGCCGATGGTGAGCACCGCCGCCCAGTCGCCGGGCGCGAGCCCCCGCGACCGCGACGAGCGCCACCACACCAGCCACGCCGCCGCGGCCAGCATTGCCGCGGTCGCGGCCGTCGACACCAGCTTCATCGTCCCAGATACGCTCGAGTCCAGGTCGTAGGCGCCGAAGCCGTGGACGGTGCGGGCCTTGACGCCGAAGGCGAGGTGCGCCAGGTCGATCAGGTTGGCGGGCAGGCTCTCGATCTGCACGCCCCGCCGGACGTGGTAGAGCAGCGAGTCGAGCGTGCCCGTGACCGAGATGGCCAGCGCCGGCGCGGCGGTGAGGGCGAAGCCCAGCAGGAAGGGCGGCACGGTGCGCCTGAGCGATCGCCACCAGCCCAGCGCCGGCACCAGGCCGAGCACCAGCAGCGGCGCGAGCACCGCAGGGTACAGCTTGGCGGCGGCGCCGTACCCGAGTGCGGCCGCAGCCGGCCCGGCCCGGCTCTCGGCGGCCAGCGCGACGGCCAGCAGCACGCACACCGCCGGCACCAGGTCGAAGCGCAGCACCAGCAGTGGCCCGATGGCGAGCATGCCGAGCGTGTAGGCCAGCGGGATGCGGCGCCGCCCGCGGTCGGTGGCACGGGCGAGCCGCCAGGCCGCGTACAGCCCGACCGCGTCGACCAGGACCATCTCGATCGCGAAGACCAGCCGGTAGCCGGCTCCGGTGCCTACCACCAGGCCGGGCAGCAGGGTGAAGGGCACGCTGCCCGGCGGGTACTCGATGGCGACGTCGCGGTAGGGCAGCTCGCCCTGGAACATGCGCTCGACCTTGGCCCCGTAGCCGCGGACGTCCCCGTACAGGTCGGTCGAGTACAGCCGCGGGTTGAGGGAGACCACCAGCAGGAGCACTCGGGTGGCGGCCCAGAGCCACACGAACGCCGGCACTGCCTGCCTGACGGACCGGAGCCGCTCGGGCCGGTCGCTGGCCGGTCGCTCGGCGGTGGCGGTGCTCGTGGCCATCCCTATCCCGAGTCGAAGCCGTTGCTCGGAGCCGCCGCGCTCGCCTGACCCGTTCCGCCCTGCCCGGGGATGGTCGTCTGGCCGGGACTCGGCTGCGGCAGGGTGGTCTGCGGCGGGAGGGTCGGCTGCGGCTGCGGCAGGGTGGTCTGCGGCGGGAGGGTCGGCTGCGGCTGCGGATGCGGATGCTTGTTCGGCGGGAAGGTGGGCACGGTGGTCGCGGTGCTCGTCGTGGTCGTGGTCGAGTTAAGCACGACGCCGGTGAGCTGCGGCTCCGGGAACGGCTGGCACTGCGAGTCCTTGGTGGCCTCGCGCATGAAGTCGCGCCAGATCAGGGCCGGCAGGGTGCCACCCGAGACCTCGCCGAAGCCGTGGAGGTTCTGTAGTGGCTTGCCGGGCTTGTGCGGGTCCTTGTTCTCGTACCCCATCCACACCGAGGTGACCATGTCGCTGGTATAGCCGACGAAGCGGGCGTCGACCGAGTTGTTGGTGGTGCCCGTCTTGCCCGCCACCTGGCAGTTGGGTATCCGGGCGTTGGTCCCGGTGCCGCCGTCGACCACGCCCTTCAGCGCCAGTGTGACAGTGTTGGCGATGTTCGGGTCGAGCACCCGCGCGCCGCTGTCCTGGTGCTTCTCGACCAGGCGCCCGCTGGAGTCGGTGATCCGGTCGACCAGGTACGCGGCGTGGTGGACGCCCTGATTGGCCCAGGTGCCGAAGGCGGAGGCGAGCTGCAGGGTCGAGGCCTCTCCGGACCCGAGCGCGAGGCCGGTCTCGACCGGGAGCAGCGGCTTGGCCTCCTCCGGCGAGCGCCCGTCCTGGATCACGTCGTCGAGCCCGGTGCGCTTGGCGAGCTCGGCGACCGGACCCGCTCCAACCTTGTCGACGAGCTGGATGTAGACGGTGTTGACCGAGTGCTTGGTCGCGTCGAGCAAGGTGATGTCGCCGTAGTTCTCGTTGCCGAAATTGTGGTATTTCTTGCCGTCGATCTCGAGCTCTCTGGGCCCGGGGAACACCGATTCCGCCGAGTAGCCCTCGACCAGAGCCTGCTGCAGAACGAAAGGCTTCATCGTGGAGCCGGCCTGCCGTCGCGAGTCGGTGGCGAGGTTGAGCTGGCTCTTGGCGAAGTTGCGGCCGCCGTACATCGCCCGCACCGCGCCGGTCTTCGGATCGATCGCCACCAGCGAGGCCAGGGGGTCGCCCGGGGCGTTCAGCACGTCCTTGACCGCCTGCTCGGCCTCGCGCTGCGTGCCCATGTCGATGGTGGTGGTCACGCGGAAGCCGTCCTGCGCCAGGCGGGTGGCGCCATACTTGGCGAGCAGGTACTCACGCACCTTCTCCAGGAAGTACGGCGCCCTGGAGTTGGGGATGCCTGGCGGCGTCACCGTCCAGCGCTCCTTCACGCGGCTCTTGATCGCGGCGGCCGCCTGCTTGTCCGTGATCCAGCGCTTCTGCTGCATGACCCGCAGCACGAAGTCGCGCCTGATCTTGGTGGACTTGACGTTCTGCTTTTTGGAGTAGAACTCGGGCACGCGGATGGTGGCGGCCAGCAGCGCGGACTCCGACAGCGTCAGCTTCTTGGCCGGATGGCCGAAGAAGGTGCGCGCGGCCGCGTCCACCCCGTAGGCGCCCTTCCCGAAGTACACCGTGTTCAGATAGAACCCGAGGATCTGGTCCTTGCTGTACTTCTTCTCGAGCTTGACCGCGATCACGCCCTCTTTGAGCTTGCGGAGCACGTTCCGCTCGCGGCCGATCCTTGGGTAGGCGTTCTTCACGTACTGCTGGGTGATGGTCGAGCCGCCCTCGCTGACTTTGTGCCGGGTCAGGTTGGCCAGCATGGCGCGCGCGATGCCCCGGTAGGAGAGTGCGCCGTGCTCGTAGAAGTCGCGGTCCTCGGCTGCCAGGGCGGCCTCGCGCATGACCTTGGGGATGTCGGAGAGCGGCACGATGCGGCGGTTCTCGGTGGCGGTCGAGACGGTGCCGATCTCGACGCCCCTGCGGTCCAACAGCACGGTGGTCTGGGCCGCGGGGACCTGGTCGACCAGCGGGACCTTGGCGAGGGTGTAGACCAGCCCGATCAGGGAGCCGGCGAGCACCGCGAGCACCGGGACGGCGAGCCACAGCGCCCACCGGAGAATGCGCTGCAGGCGGGTCCTCGGTGGGGGCGGGGTCGCGTGCCGTGCCGCGCGTGAGGGGCGCGGGTACGGCGGCGGCGAGGTGATGGGCGGGCGGGCAGCCATGGCCCTCGACTCTACCGTAGCCAGGGCGAAAGGCTGAAACCGCGGTCAGCTCAGCCGACGTGGCGGCGGCCGAGCAGGTAGCGCTGAGTGAGATGGTTCCAGTAGCAGTTGGTGCAGACCTCGACCACGTAGCAGGCGACCTCGTCCAGGGAGCGGTGAAGGGCGGCCAGGCCCGCGCTCGGCCAGACCCGCCCGGACGCGTGCTGCAGGGCGTCGCCGAACACGTAGGTCACGTGCACCAGGGAGGGCTCGGAGCACACCGGGCAGGGCGTGCGGGTGACCTCACCCACGTTGCGGGCGGCGCGCAGCAGATCCGGGTGGGCGTCGCAGACGTCGTCCTTCGACAGGCGCCCGATCCGCAGCTCCCGCAGCGTCGCTCGCTTCATGAGGGTGTAGTCGACCAGCCGCATATAACTCACGTCTCCGACAGAGGTCGGCCGGGGACCCGCCCCGACCAGGCTCCAGTGTACCGACGGGCTCCCCTCGACAGAACAGGGCGCGGAACCATAACAGCTTGGCCACGGGGAGTGAGCCAGATTTGACAGCGCCAAGAGACACTACCTATCGTGGCGATACATCGGACCGATACATACGGCCAGAGATGCCTGGCTTCCGAGGGGGACGTGCTCGTGCTCGAGCTTGCTGTGCTTGGACTTCTGAAGGAGGCGCCGATGTCGGGCTACGAGCTGAAGAAGCAGCTCGCGGTCAAGCTCGGCGCTTTCTGGCGGGTCAGCTTCGGTTCCCTGTACCCGTGCCTCAAGCGCCTGCTCGCCGATGGAGCGCTCGAGGTCCAGGAGTCCCAGTTCACCTCGCGCAAGAAGCGCGTCTACCGGCTGACCGAGCGTGGCGAGCAGCTGTTCCTGGAGCTGCTCGAGTCCGCCGACGTCCACGACCTCGAGCAGGACCGGTTCTCGATGCGGCTGGCCTTCTTCCGCTATCTGCGTCCGGAGACCCGCCTCGACCAGCTCGAGCGGCGCCGCGGCTACCTGCAGGATCGGCTTGGCCACCTGCGGGCGTCGCTGCGCGGGGTCCGTGACCGGCTGGACGCGTACACCCTCGAGCTGATGGACCACGGGCTGGACGAGCACGAGCGCGAGATCGCCTGGCTCGACCGGCTCATCGCGGCGGAGCGCGGCTCTGCCCTGGACGAGCCCCGCGCAACCGCCAGGTCCCGCTCAACCGCGCACTTCCAGGCCGACAGCGGCCCGGAGGCGGCTGGGCGAGTGGCCCAGAACCCAACCACCTCGCGCGATCCTCGCCTGCCGGCTCAAGCCGGGTAGGCCGCGCCACGTCCAAGAGGAGTAGCGATCAGGAATGGCAAAGGTACGCGTCGCGATCGTCGGCGTGGGCAACTGCGCGTCGTCCCTGGTGCAGGGCGTCCACTACTACCGGGACGCTCAGCCCGGCGACGACGTCCCCGGCCTCATGCACGTCGAGCTCGGGGGCTACCACGTCGGTGACCTCGAGTTCGTCGCCGCCTTCGACGTCGATGCCAAGAAGGTCGGGTGCGACCTCTCGGAGGCGATCTTCGCCAGTGAGAACAACACCATCCGGTTCGCCGACGTGCCACCCCTCGGGGTGGAGGTCCAGCGGGGTCCGACGCTGGACGGGCTCGGCAGGTATTACGCCGAGACCATAAAAGAGGCCGAGGGCGACCCGGTCGACGTCGCCGCGCAGCTTCAGGCCGCCCGCGCCGACGTGCTCGTCTGCTACCTGCCGGTGGGCTCCGAGGAGGCGGCGCGCTTCTACGCCGCCGAGGCGCTCCGGGCCAGGGTCGCGTTCGTCAACTGCCTGCCGGTGTTCATCGCCGGCACGCCGGAGTGGGCTGAGCGCTTCACCCAGGCAGGCCTGCCGATCATCGGCGACGACATCAAGTCCCAGGTCGGCGCCACCATCGTCCACCGCGTGCTCGCCCGCCTGATGGAGGACCGCGGCATCGAGATCGACCGCACCTACCAGCTCAACTTCGGCGGGAACATGGACTTCAAGAACATGCTGGAGCGCGAGCGGCTGGAGTCCAAGAAGATCTCCAAGACGCAGGCGGTCACCTCGCAGGTCGAGCACGACCTCGGCAAGCGCAACGTCCACGTCGGCCCCAGCGACTACGTGCCCTGGCTGGACGACCGCAAGTGGTGCTACATCCGGGTCGAGGGCCGCGCGTTCGGGGACGTCCCGCTGAACCTCGAGCTCAAGCTGGAGGTCTGGGACTCGCCGAACTCCGCCGGCGTGGTGATCGACGCGGTGCGCTGCGCCAAGGTGGCCCTGGACCGCGGCATCGGCGGGCCGCTGACCGCCCCGTCGGCCTACTTCATGAAGTCGCCGCCTGAGCAGTACACCGACGACGCGGCTCGCCGCATGGTCGAGGACTTCATCGCCGGCCAGCCCGCCCCGGCGGGCTAGATATCCAACGCACCGCGACGGCGCCGCCTGTGGACAGGCAGGCGGCGCCGTCACCTCCTCTTGCTACCTTGGCAAGCGGCCAGATTGCCCCCGACTATGGCACAGGCGCTCTTGGGGGCGCCGGAGGGTCCCGGGGGAACCCAAGGGGGTGCCCCGGTGGGTCGGGTCCCGGTGAGCCGGGCCCCGGTGGATCGGGGGGAGCAAGCTCCCCCCACATGGATCGGGACTGTGGGGAGGACACGGTGGTGCCGCAACGCGCGGGATGGTGGCGGGAAGGTGTTATCTATCAGGTCTATCCGCGGAGCTTCGCGGACTCGAATGGTGACGGCACCGGGGACCTGGCCGGCATCACCGCCCGACTGGACCACCTCAACGACGGCACGCCCGGCTCGCTTGGGGTCGATGCCATCTGGCTGTCGCCCTTCTACCCGTCGCCCATGGCCGACTTCGGCTACGACGTCGCCGACTACACCGGCGTGGACCCGCTCTTCGGCACCCTGGCCGACTTGGACCGGCTGGTAGCTGAGGCGCACGCCCGCGACATCCGGGTGATCGTCGACCTGGTGCCGAACCATACCTCTGATCAGCACCCCTGGTTCCTGGAGTCCCGCTCCTCCCGCGACAACCCCAAGCGCGACTGGTACGTCTGGGCCGACTCCAGGCCGGACGGCGGGCCACCCAACAATTGGACGAGCACGTTCCCGCGCGCCGGGCGGGCGTGGACCTTCGACGACAGGACGGGCCAGTGGTACCTGCACTCGTTCCTGCCGCAGCAGCCCGACCTCAACTGGTGGAACCCCGAGGTCCGGCGAGCCATGGACGAGGTCATGCAATTCTGGCTGGACCGTGGCGTCGACGGCTTCCGCGTCGACGTTGCGCACCGCATGGCTAAGGACCCCGAGCTGCGCGACAACCCACTGGTCGCGCTGGACGGCGACGACGACGCGAGCGCGGAGGCACGCGCCGTCCGTCGGGCGCGGCTCGTCGACCAGCGCTACGACGAGGACTGGCCAGAGGTCCACGAGATCCTGCGCCGCTTCCGTCGCACCCTGGACGCCTACGACGACCGCATGGTCGTGGGGGAGGTCTATCTCCTCGACCTGCGCAAGCTGGCCCGCTACTACGGCACCGGCCGGGACGAGCTGCACCTGGCCCACAATTTCGTCTTCCTGCACCAGCCCTGGAAGGCGGAGGCGTTCCGCTCGGTGGTCGACGAGTTCGAATCGCTGCTGCCGGCGGACGCCTGGCCCGCCTACTTCCTCGGCAACCACGACCACCCTCGCGTGCCGAGCCGCTACGACGAGGGCGGCAACGGCCTGGCACGCGCTCGGGTGGGCGCGATGATGGTGCTGACGCTCCGTTGCACGCCGTTCCTCTACTACGGCGAGGAGATCGGCATGACCGACGGCGAGATCCCGCCCGAGCGGGTGGTCGACGTGGACGGCCGCGACCCCGAGCGCACCCCGATGCAGTGGGACGCTTCGCCCGGCGCCGGCTTCAGCAGCGGCGAGCCGTGGCTTCCGGTCGCCCCGGGCGCCGAGCGGGTCAACGTGGCCGTAGAGCGCGACGACCCGACCTCGATGCTGAGCCTGTACCGGCGGCTCATATGGTACCGGAAGGACTCGGCCGCGCTGCGCCTCGGGAGCTACCGCTCGCTGCCGGACGCCCCCGCCGGTCTGTACGCCTACCTGCGTGAAGCGCCACCGCCCGAGGGGTCCGGGGAACCCCAGCGGCCGGAGGGGTCCGGGGGACCCCAAGGGGGTGCCCCGGTGGACCGGGGTCCGGTGGACCGGGGTCCGGTGGACCGGGTCCCGGTGGATCAGGAGCGCCTGCTGGTCGCGCTCAACTTCAGCGGGGAGCCGGTCGAGTGGCCCTCACGCGGCGACCTGCCGGCGCGCGGCCACCTCGAGCTCTCCACCGACCCCAGCCGCCGGCCTGGCCCGGTGAGCCTGCCCGGCCTCGTGATCGCCGGGGACGAAGGGGTGGTCGTTCGGCTCACCTAGCTCACCTAGCTCACCTGGGCCACCTGGGCCACCTGGGCCACCTGGGCCACCTGGGCCACCTGGGCCACCTGGGCCGCGGGTGACCGGGGCGACCCGAGATCAACCGCGCGCGTCCCCGGCCCCGCCGCCATCCTCGCCCTGGCCGGGGATCTCCAGGCCCTGCTCACGTGCCCAGGCCAGCAGCTCCACGGTGGCCTCCTCCTTGGACATGGGCCCGCGGTCCAGTCGCAGCTCCAGCAGGTGGGCGAGGGCCTTGCCCACCACCGGGCCGGGCCGCACCCCCAGGACCGCCATGACCTCCTCGCCGTTGAGCGACGGCTTGATCCTGGCCAGCTCCTCCTCGGCCTGCAGCGCGGCGATGCGCTCCTCCAGCTCGTCGGCGGCGGCGGCGAGCTGCCTGGCCTTCACCGGGTTCCTGGTGGTGCAGTCCGAGCGCACCAGGAAGTTCAGCCGGTCGAGGAGGTCGCCGGCGTCGCGCACGTAGCGTCGCACCGCCGAGTCCGACCAGCCCAGCCGGTAGGTGTGGAAGCGCAGGTGCAGCAGGACGAGCTTGCGCACGTCCTGGACGAAGTCGTTGGGATAGCGCAGCTCGACCAGGCGGCGCTCGGCCATGTTGGCCCCCACCACCTCGTGCAGGTGGAAGGAGACCCCCTCGGGGCCGACCCTCCGGGTCCGCGGCTTGCCGACGTCGTGCAGCAGCGCGGCCATACGCAGCACCAGGTCGGGCCGGTCCGCGTCGAACGCGGTGCTCCGCTCGACCACGGCGATGGTATGGGCCAGCACGTCCTTGTGGCGGTGGACCGGGTCCTGCTCCAGGGCGAGCGCCGGCAGCTCCGGCAGGAACTGGTCCGCGAGCCCGGTCCTGACGATGAGCCACAGGCCCTTGCCCGGAGAGCGCCCGAGCAGCAGCTTGCTCAGCTCGTCGCGGATGCGCTCGCGCGAGACGATCTCAAGCCGGGGGGCGCGCTTGCTGATGGCCGCGACTGTTTCCGGGGTCGGTACCAGCTCGAGCTCGGCGACGAAGCGCGCCGCGCGCAGCATTCGCAGCGGGTCGTCCTCGAACGAGATGGCCGGGCTCGACGGCGTGCGCAGGCGGCGCTTGGCCAGGTCCGCGAGCCCGCCGGAGGGGTCGACGAAGTGGCCGCCTGGCAGCCCGACCGCCATGGCGTTGACGGTGAAGTCGCGCCGCATCAGGTCATCCTCGATGGTGCGGCCGAAGCTGACCTCCGGCTTGCGCGAGTCCTCCCGGTACACGTCCGAGCGGAAGGTGGTGATCTCCAGCCGCAGGTTGCCCTTGCTGGCCCCGACCGTGCCGTAGCGCAGGCCCTGCAGCCAGACGTGGTCGCTCCAGCCACGGACGATCGCGAGGATCCGGTCGGGGGTGGCGTCGGTGGTGAAGTCGACGTCCGGCGAGGAACGCTCGAGCAGAGCGTCCCGCACCGTGCCACCTACCAGGTAGAGCTGGTGGCCGGCGCCGGCGAAGCGCTCGCCGAGCTCGCGCGCGACCGTGGCGAACGGCGACGCCTCGAGGAGCCTGCCGATCGCCCGCTGCTGGCTGGCGGAAAGGGAACTCATAGGTCGCAGGATACTCGGGCCGTCGCCGCGCCACCTCCCAGTTTCTTAAGGGGAAGCGGCCTGGGGGAGCGTTCCATTCGCTCACCAATTCAAGTGGTTTAGGACGAATGCAGGCAGGGCAACCACCTACCTACAGGAGGTGGTCGGATGCGGGACAGCAGAAAGATGAGCCGGGCCGAGGCTGGCCGGAAGGGCGGTCAGACCACCAAGAACCGCTATGGCGAAGACTTCTTCGGGAAGATCGGTCGTCTTGGTGGGAAGAAGGGTGGCGAGACGACCAAGCAACGCTACGGGATCGAGTTCTACCAGAAGATTGGCCGCAAAGGCGGCTCTCGCTAATCCATCCCCCCGACTAGCGCGGGCGTCAAGCGGCCATACGTGGCAGCCGGGATCTCGGTTCTGGCTGCCACGGCTATACTCGGATCTCCGTCTGCGTACGCGATGACCGATCTTGCTGGGAGAAGCATGTGCGCTCCAGCGTCGACGTCCACAACAGCCTGCTCGCCGACGAGGTGCCGCACGAGCTCTCTCAGCTTCGCGGCCCGCTGCGGGACCTGGCCGCGGCGCCGGGCGTCCTGGGGCTTCCCGCCTCCGCCGTCGCCCGGCCCACCCTGCTGGAGGACCGAGCCGGCGTCGTCCTGATCCTCGCTCCGGCCGACCTCGAAGTGAACGTCGCGCAGGTCGCCGAGCTGCTGGGCCGCCGGAGCCTGCGAGCGGTGGCACCCGACCGCACCCCCGGGCTGACCGGCTACCTGCTTCCGTTCGTGCCCCCGGTGGCGCTCGAGTCCCCGACCACGGTGGTCGTCGACGAGCGGCTGACGCGCGAGGACGTGGTCTACACCGCCGCGGGCGAGCCGGGCGTCATCCTCAAGGTGCGCGCCGTCGACCTGGTAAAGGTCACCGCCGCGGTGGTCTCGCAGGTCACCGGCACCACCTGAGTCCGCGATAGGCTCTGGTCATGCGAACCGCCCGTGCCGTCTCGGCTGGTGGGATGGTGCTCAGCGAGCCAGCGCCCGACGCGCAGGTTGCCCTGGTCGCGCGCCGCTCCGCCCGTGGAGAGCTGCAGTGGACCCTGCCAAAGGGCACCCAGGAGGCGGGGGAGAGCATCGCCGAGACCGCCATCCGGGAGGTGCGCGAGGAGACAGGCCTGGAGGTCGAGCTGCTCATCGAGCTCGACACCATCGACTACTGGTTCGTCTGGACCCCCGAGCAGACGCGCTACCACAAGTTCGTCCATTACTTCCTGATGCGGGCCGTCGGCGGCGACCTCGCTCTGCACGACAGGGAGATGGAGGAGGCGCGCTGGTTTCCCGTGGAGGAGGCGCCCGGGGCGATGGCCTTCGCCAACGAGCGCAAGCTGCTCGAGCGCGTGCCAGAGGCGCTCAGCCGCTGGAGCGCGGCGCCGTGAGCCGGCGGCTGCCCTCGGCGCCCCTGGCGCTGCTGGTGCTGGTGGCATCCACCTGGGCCGCCGTCCCGGCCAGCGCCCAGCAGAGCTCCGGGCGGAGCGGCCAGGCCGGTCCCGCCATCGAGCTGCGCCTTGAGTCCATCGCGCCGGTGGTGGGGCCGAAGTCGCCGCTCGGCTACCAGCTCGAGGTCAGCAACCCGGGCACCGCCGAGCTGCGCGACCTGCGCGTGGACGCGTCGATCGGCGCGCCCATTCGCACCCGCTCCGAGCTGCAGCGCCTGGTGGAAACCCCGGACGCCGAGCCGGGCGGCCTGCGCCCGCTCGAGGCCTGGCGGCCGACCGCCGGCGCGGCGACCGTCGCGCCCGGGCGCTCGCTGCCGCTCGAACCACACTCCGAGCCCCTGCCCGGATGGCTCGAGGTGCCCTCGCCCGGGGCGGTACTGCCGCTCGTGCTCCAGGTCAGCGCCTCGAGCGAGCTCGGGAGCGCCTCCAGCCGCGTGAGCACCTTCATGGTCGCCACCGACGGCAAGGTGCAGCGGCCCCTCGACCTCGCTCTGCTGGTGCCGCTGCACGAGCAGAGCCACCGCAATCCCGCTGGCCAGTTCGTCGACGACCGGCTCGGCAGACAGCTCGCAGGCGACGGTCCGCTAGGGGCGATCGCCGTCGAGTTGGCGCGACCGCGCGCGCCCAAGGTCTCCATAGTGATCGATCCGCTGCTCATCGACGAGGCCACCGCGATGGGCGGCGGTTGGGAGCTGCGGCAGGGAAAGCGGGTGACGCAGGTGCCCGCCAGCGACCCGAGCTCCCTGGCGGCCGGCAAGTTCCTCCAGGACCTGCGCCAAGCCGCGAGCCGGAACCTGCCGAGCGTCTTCCCTTATGCCAACGCCGACCTGCCGGCCCTGGTGCGCGCCGGGTACGACGCCGACGCGCTGACGGCCCTGCTCTACGCCGAGCAGCACCTGAAGCAGTGGCTCGGCCCCGACCCGGACGGCTCGCTCGCCTGGCCGGTAGTGGGCGCGATCGACGCGGCCACCCTCAAGGTCCTGGGAGAGGCGGGGGCGCAGTCGGCCGTGCTCGACTCGGACCTGCTGCCCACCGCGGCCTCCACCACGCAGAACGCCACCGTCGACCTCGGCGCCGGGCTCGGCACGCTGCAGCACGCCCTTGTGCCCGACCCGTCACTGTCGGCGGCGCTCGCCGATCCGAAGGCCCGCTCGGCACCGGCGGCGTGGGCCCAGCGCGTCCTCGCCGAGGTCGCCATCAGCTGGCTCGAGCTGCCCAACAGCCAGGCGCCGCGCGGGATCCTGCTCGCGCCGCCGCAATCCTGGCGGCCCGCCCCCGACTTCTTCCGCTCCCTGCTCCGAGGTCTCGGCGCGTCTCCCTGGCTCCGGCTCGTGGACGCCTCCGACCTGGCCAGGGAGGTGCCACAAGGGCCGGACGAGGAGCAGCGGCCGCTGGCGCCCTACACCGCGGCCAACGTCGACATGGGCGTTCCCGCCAGCTATCTCCGCGGCGTCGTCGACACCAGGTCACAGCTCACCAGCTTCAGGCGCGTGGTCGGCTCGGACTTCGAGGCGCTCGACGACTACGACCGCGACCTGCTGATCGCGCAGTCCAGCGACTGGCGCTCGGCGGCCGGGCGCGCCCGCGGGAAGAGCTTCGTCCGCGCCGTCAGGCAGGGCGTCAAGTCCGTCTACGCGCACGTCGGCGTGCAGCGGACCAGGGTCACCCTCACCTCCCAGCGCGGCGCCGTCCCCATCACGGTGACCAACTCGGGCGACCGCAGGCTCACCGTGGTGCTGCGGCTGTCCTCGCCCCGCGTCGACCTGCCGCCGATCAGCGAATCCTTCACCCTCAACCCCCACGAGCCCGTAACCCGGCGCGTCGAGGTGGGCACCAGGACCACCGGGACCTTTGCGATCCGCGTCGAGGTGCTGAGCCCGGACGGCAAGGTCCGGATCGTTCAGAGCCAGTTGACACTGGTCTCCACGGCCTTCAACCGGGTGGCGCTGATCCTGGCCGGCGGCGCCGTCGGTTTCCTGCTGCTGTGGTGGGGTCGCAAGACCGGCCTGCGGCGACGCCGACCAGGACGCGGAAGCTCGGCGGCATGAGCGAGACGAGCGAGACGCAGACCCCGACGAGCGCCTCGCAGCCAGAAGAGCCGAGCCTGGCCCGCTCCACCGCGGTGATGGCCCTGGGCACGCTGCTGTCCCGCATCACCGGGCTGCTGCGGGTCACCGTGCTGGTCGCCACGCTCGGGGTCAGCGAGCAGCGCCTGGCCGACGTCTACAACGTCGCCAACACGACCCCCAACATCGTCTACGAGCTGGTGCTCGGCGGCGTCCTCTCGTCGATCTTCGTGCCGGTGTTCGTCGAGGTGCGCCGGGTCCGCGGCTTCCGCCAGGCGCGCTTCGTCGCCAACGCGGTGATGACGGTGGCCTTCGTGGGCCTGAGCCTGCTGGCGATCGCCGGTGTGCTCGCCGCGCCCTGGATCATCCGTCTCTACATCCACTCCGGCAGCCCAGTGGAGCGCGCCGAGGCGCAGCGCGTGGGTGGCCAGCTCCTGGCGATGTTCATGCCGCAGATCGTGTTCTACGGCATCGGCTCGGTGATGACCGGGCTGCTCAACGCCAATCGCCGCTTCGGCGTGCCGATGTACGCGCCGATTCTCAACAACCTCGTGGTGGTCGCGGTCGGGCTGACCTTCCACGCCATGGTGGGCGGCAAGGTCCCAGCGCTCGGCGACATCACCACCGGCGAGAAGCTGCTGCTCGGGCTCGGCACCACCCTCGGAGTGGTGGCCATGACCATGGTCCAGTGGCCGTTCCTGCGCCGGATCGGCTTTCGCTACTCCTTCGTGTGGAACCTGCGAGACCCCGCCATCCGCAAGATGGCCCGGCTGTCCGCTTTCACCATCGGCTATGTGGTCACCAACCAGCTCGGCTACCTGGTGATCCCCGTCCTGGCATACGCCGTGCAGGGCGGCTACACGGCGTATGCCACCAGCTTCACCTTCTTCCAGCTCCCGCACGGGGTGTTCGCGGTGTCGGTGATGACCGCGCTGCTGCCACCGATGAGTGAGCAGGCGGTCGCCAAGAACTGGGACGCGTTTCGCGCCACGCTGGCGCGGGGCATCCGCCTGACAACGGCGGTGCTGCTGCCCGCCACCATCGGCTACCTGGTGCTGGCCGCCCCGATCGTGCGCCTGCTGATGGCCCACGGGGTGGTCAGCCCCAATTCCAACAGCACGCTGCTGCTGACCAGGACGATGGTCATGTTCGTGCTGGGGCTGCTGCCGTTCTCCGCCTTCCAGCTGGTGCTGCGCGCCTTCTACGCGCTGCAGAACACGAGCACTCCCTTCCTGGTGAACCTGGTCTCCACCGGCGCGGGCGTCGCCGCCGACCTGCTGCTGTTCTGGCTGCTGCCGAAGCCGTGGAAGGTCCCCGGCCTGGCGCTGGGCCAGACGATCGCCTACACCATCGGCTCGGTCCTGCTGCTGTCGCGCCTGTCCCCCCGGGTCGGCGGGCTGCCGTTCAGGCCGATCGCGCGGCTGGTGGGCCGCATGCTCCTCGCCAGCCTGATCATGGGAGTGGTGGCGGCCCTAGCCGCCGGGGGGGTGATGGCCGCCGCCGGGACCGGGACGCTGGCCGGCCTTGCCACGGTGGTCGCCGGGGTCGCCGCGGGTCTGGCCACCTACCTGGTCGCGGCGCGCCTGCTGGGCATCCAGGAGGTCGGCCTGGTGCTCGACATGGTCCGCCGCCGCGCCGGGAGCAACAGCGGCAAAAGGGCCTGAGCCACACATCCCGTAGGCCTCGTTAAAGATATAGTCCTCGAAATACTTGACCTTCTCTTGCCGGAGTGGCAGAACTGGTGGCGGTCGCCGACCCGACATCGAGGAGCTTCCCCTACGTCCAGGACGTGGCACCGTCGTCCCACTCGTCGTGCTCGGCCTGCTGCTCGGCAGCGGTCGGCCGGCACAGGCCGCGCCCGCGCCGCTCGAGTCGCCGGCGCAGCGGATCGCCCGGCTGCGCTCCGAGGCGGCCAAGGTGCAGCGCATCATCGACCAGATGAACGATCAGGTCGAGGTCCTCGTCGAGCGCTACAACGCCAACCGGGAGGCGCTCGCCCGCACCCAGGCCGCCCAGGTGAGCACGAGCCGCCGCATCGAGCGCGCCAGGCGCGAGCTCGCCAGCGCCAAGCAGCAGCTCGACCAGCGGGTCTGGGCCATCTACACCGGCGGGGCGCAGCTCAGCACGCTGGCCGGGCTGCTCAACGCCACCGACCTGCACGAGGCCCTGACCACCGCCAAGTACCAGGAGGACGTGGTCGACGCCGACCGTCGCACGCTCGCGCGGGTCGAGCGGGCCAAGCGGGCGCTCGACGCCCTGGCGGCGCAGCTCGCCGCCCAGCGGCGCGCGCAGGAGAGCCTACAGGCTCGCCTGGCCGGGGAGCGCCGGCAGATCGAGAACAGGCTCGCCGCCCAGCGTGCCTACCTGACCCGCATCACAGCGGCGGTGCGGCGGGCGCTGGAGCAGGAGCGCCGGCGCCAGGAGGAGCTGCGCCGCAAGGCCATCGCGCGCCGGCTCGCCGCGCGGCGAGCCGCAAGGCTGCGGGCGGCACGGGCCGCCGC
>JBKPDO010000369.1:0-19279 GCA_046727955.1 bacterium
GCCGGGACCGCCGAGGGCGCGGGGGGCGTCGGGGGCGCGGGAGCCAGGGGGGGCCCCGGGGCTGGGGGTGCTACGGGGGCCACCTACCCTGCCGCGCTCGCGGTCGCCGGGCTGTGCGGGGGCCTCGACCCGCGGCTCCGCCCTGGCGACGTCGTGGTCGCAAGCGAGGTGCGCGGCCCGGACGGGGTGCTGGCCTGCCGGTCGCCCCACCTGCTGGTCGCGGCGCTGGCGCGCCGTGGCCTGCCCGCCCACCTCGGCCCCCTGGTCAGCGTCGACCATCTGGTGCGCGGCGACCGGCGGGCGAGGCTGCACGCGGAGGGTGCGATCGCCGCCGACATGGAGTCGGCCTTCCTCGCGGCCGCCGCCGGGCTCACCACGACCTCACCCTCATCCACCACGCCCCTGGTCGTGCTCCGCGTGGTGGTGGACACCCCCGGGCGCGAGCTGGCTCACCCCCGCACCGTGGTGAACGGCCCGCGGGCACTTCGCGCCCTGCGCCGCGCCGCGCCGGCCCTGGCCGACTGGGCGGCGGGCGCCGTCGAGACGATACCTTCCACAATCCCCAAGGAGGTCGGTTAAACATGGCTGTGCCGATGCGGCAGAGTATGCGGCTCGGTGCCTATCTGCTCAAGCAGAAGCTGGCCCGCCGGGACAAGTTCCCTCTGCTGGTCGAGCTGGAGCCGCTGTTCGCCTGCAATCTGGCGTGCGCCGGCTGCGGCAAGATCCAGTACCCGGCCCACATCCTCAAGCAGCGCATGTCCGTGGACCAGGCGATCACTGGGATCGAGGAGTCCGGCGCGCCGATGGTGTCGATCGCGGGCGGGGAGCCGCTCATCCACCCCGAGATCCACGAGATCGCCGCCGCGCTGATCAAGCGCAAGAAGTTTGTCTATCTGTGCACCAACGCGCTGCTGATGGAGAAGAAGCTGGACAAGTTCAAGCCGTCGCCGTACTTCGCGTGGGCGGTGCACATCGACGGCCTGCGCGAGCGCCACGACGAGTCCGTCTGTCAGGAAGGCGTGTTTGACAAGGCGGTGGCGGCGGTCAAGGAGGCCAAGCGGCGCGGCTTCCGGGTGACCACCAACACCACCTTCTTCAACACCGACACCCCCCAGACCGTGCGGGACGTGCTCGACTACCTGAACGACGACCTCCAGGTCGACCAGATGATGATCTCCCCCGCCTACGCCTACTGGAAGGCGCCCGACCAGGAGCACTTCCTCGGCGTGGAGGAGACCAGGGAGCTGTTCCGCAAGGCGTTCGCCGACGGCAACCGCAAGCGCTGGCGCCTGAACCACTCGCCGCTGTTCCTCGACTTCCTCGAGGGCAAGGTCGACTACCAGTGCACCGCCTGGGGCATCCCGAGCTACTCGATCTTCGGCTGGCAGCGGCCCTGCTACCTGATGTCGGACGGCTACGTGAAGACCTACAAGGAGCTGGTGGAGACCACCGACTGGTCGAAGTACGGGCGTGGCCGCGATCCGCGTTGCGCCAACTGCATGGCCCACTGTGGCTACGAGCCGAGCGCCGTGCTGGCGACCATGGACAGCCTCAAGGAGTCACTGCGCGCCTTCGCCGGGAGCTAGGCTTGCGGGGATCGGCCGGAGGTCGCGCCGGGGCGGGGTTCTCTGGCCGCTTGGCCGAAGCGCAGGGCCAGCGTCCGGTACAGACCGGGCAGGGCGCCCTTGAAGCGGGCGGGCAGGCGCATCCAGGCGGGGGCGAAGACCTCGGCGCGGTCCGACTCGATCGCGCGCACGATGGCGCGCGCGACCCGCTCGGCGGCTATCGGCGCCGGCCAGGAGCGGTCGTAGGCGCTGCCGCGGCGCTCGAAGAACGGCGTGTCGACCACGCCGGGGACGGTCAGCGAGACGCCGACACCGCGGCCGGCGACCTCCTCGCGGATGCTGTCGGCGAAGGCGGCCAGCCCCGCCTTGGTGGCGGCGTAGACCGCCTCGCGCGCCACTCCGGTCGCGCCAGCGATCGAGCCTACGTAGGCGAGGTGGCCGCCGCCACGCTCCAGCATGCCGGGGAGCACAGCCCTGGTCAGGCGAATCGGGGCGAGCAGGTTGACGGCGACCAGGCGCTCGGCGATCTGCGACGGCATCTCCACCAGCGCGCCTGCCCAGCCGGCGCCGGCGTTGCTCACCAGCAGGTCGACGCGGCCCCAGCGGCCGAGCGCCTGCCCAGCCACGCGCTCGGCGGCGCCGGGCTCGGCGAGGTCGACGGCGATCACCTGCCCGCCGGTGCGCTCGGCGACGGCGGTGAGCGCACTTTGGTCGCGGCCTGCAAGGGCGAGCCGGGTGCCACGCTCGGCCAGCAGCACGGCCGCCGACCGCCCAATCCCGCTCGACGCCCCGGTCACCAGGGCGACCGCGCCATCGAGCCTCATTGGCTCTGGACACCAAGTCGTTTCATCCGACGATTCTAAGGTGGTGGAGGTATGGCAGAGCAGCAGGCGGTGACCTTCTACCGGGAAGGGGACGCTGACCCGGACGGGCTTTCCGGCCAGACCGTCGCGGTGGTCGGCTACGGGAACCTGGGCCGCTCGATGGCGCTGAACCTGCGCGACAGCGGTCTGGCGGTGACCGTGGGCAACGTCGACGACGCCTACCGGGCCACCGCGCTGGCGGACGGCTTCGAGGTCGCCGGCATCACCGAGACGGTCAGCACCGCCGACGTGGTGTACGTGCTCATCCCCGACGAGGTCATCCCGGAGGTCTTCCGCGAGCGGATCGGCCCGCGCCTGCGGCCGGGCACGTGCGTCTGCTTCGCCTCCGGCTACGCGCTCGCCTTCGGGCTGGTCACGCCGCCGCAGGGAGTCGACGTGCTGCTGCTCGCCCCGCGCATGCTCGGCGAGGAGGTGCGCCGCACCTACCTGGAGGGGCGCGGCTTCCTGTCCTACGTCTCAGTGGAGCAGGACGCCACCGGCAAGGCGATGGCGAGGCTGCTCGCCCTGGCCCTCGCCGCGGGGTCGCTGCGGCGCGGCGCGATGGAGCTGACCGCCGCGCAGGAGGCCCTCCTCGACCTGTTCGTGGAGCAGGGCTTCGGGGCCTACCTGGGCGTGGCGCTGCAGAGCGCCTTCCAGGTCGGCGCCCAGGCGGGCCTCCCGCCAGAGGCGATGGTGGTGGAGCTGTACATGTCCGGCGAGATGGCGCGCACGCTGCAGACGTTCGCGGACAACGGCTTCTTCCGCTCGGTCACCTGGCACGGCCTGTCCGCCGCCTACGGCGGCTTTCTGCGCACCACCGAGATCGACATGGAGGCGATGCAGCGCCATTTCCGCGAGATCCTCGAGGACATCCGCTCCGGTGGCTTCGCCCGGCGCTTCCAGGAGGAGCAGGCCAATGGCTACCCGAGCGTCGCCGCCATCGAGGCGATCACCTCCGGAGACGACCCGATGACCGCCGCCGAGCAACGCGTTCGCACCTCCCTCACCGAAGACCTCACCACCCCCTCCAAACACGGCTGAGCCCGCCTCCTCCCGCTCGCGGCGCCAGCACCGCCCGGCGCCGCGAGCGCGGCCCCCTTCCCTACCCGGTAGTCCGTCGGGTCCGCCACCGCGTCGTAGTCGTCTGCTCGCAGCCAATGGCACCACAGTCGCGTGCCCTTAATGGACAGCCGGGGAGAGTTGCGGCCCTTGGGGTGGGACCAGGCAGCGATTTCGCCACGCGGGTAAGGTGTTCCGGCGAACCCTGCGACTGCTTCGAGCGCGGGTTTTAGATCAGTATCCGTTGACATCAGGATTCCGACTTCGTACCGACCGAGCAGCGCCATCGCTACGAAGTCCACCGCCAACGCGACGTCGATGCCCTTCTCGATCGGGCGCTCATTCGGCCACCCACGCGGATAGTGAAGGACGCGAGTGATCACCCTCGCGCCAGCCGACTCCCACGCCTCAGCCTGCCGAACGTTCGCTCCGTGTCCGACAGGATCGCGGACCTCATCAGGACGTCCTCTGTAGATCCGAACTCCGCTCAGAACGCGACCGGGAGATCGGGCAACAAGCCGTTCCCCGAGCCTCACAGGGTCGAAATTTCCTAGACGTGACCGATCACCAGGGATACGGAAAATCTGTCGAGCAGAGTGATAGACGTTCTGGTAGTCAACAAACAGAACGGTCCGGACGGGCACGAAGGCACCCTTCAACAGCAGGCGCGCCGGGCCCGAGAAGCGATACCGCCCACCACTCGAGGCCGCGAGGCCCCGAATGGTGGGCTCGAATGCTCGCAGGGTAGCTGAGCCGCGGCGGCGCGTCAACGCGAATACGTGCAGCCTGGGGACGGAGTCCGACGCGGACCTTCCAGACGGACGACGGCATGCCCCATCCCTCCACTGCACTCGACTGGGTGCAGCGGAAGCTACCCGACTATGGCGATTCGTGGGAGCGATTATCCCCACCCCTGTGAGCAGGGTGTTCGCGCTGACGGCAAAGAACGATCCCCGCCAATCCGGGCTGTGGGGCCAGGATGGCAGGGATCATTGGCTACGGCGCGCCGAGCCCGATAACCGCACACCGATGGAGGCTGTGGAGCCGCCAGCGGTGTGCTCAATTGCCACCGAGCGCAGACGACGGCGGTGCGGACGTCATCTGAATTTCAGGAGGGATCAGCGGCCGTAGAGGAGGCGGAGGGCGCGTTTCCAGGAGCGGGCGCCGAGGCGCCGGGGGAACCATTGGAGCTCGCGGCGGGGGGTGATGCGCGACCAGGTGACGGTTCGGGTGTAGCAATAGGCCTGCAGGCCCTCGGCGCCGCCCTGGCGGCCGTAGCCCGAATCGGCAACGCCGCCGAACGGCAGGCCCGGCATGGCGTAATTGACCAGGCAATCGTTGATGGCCACGGCGCCGGCCCGCAGCTGCGACGCGACCCGGCGGGCGCGACCCGAGTCCGCCGTCCACAGGGAGGCGTGCAGACCGAAGGGCGAGTCGTTGGCGAGCCGCACCGCCGCGTCCTCGTCCGGCACCCGCATCACCGGGACGACCGGCCCGAAGGTCTCCTCGCACATCACCGCCATGGTGTGGTCGACCTCGGTCAGCAGCGTCGGCTCGAACCAGCGCCCGCCCTCGCCCGCGCGGTGCCCTCCGCGCACCAGGCGGGCGCCACGCGCCAGCGCGTCGGCGACCTGCGCCTCGATCACCTCGAGCTGGGGCGGGTGGCTGATCGGGCCGACGTCCCGGGAGCCGCCACCGCCGGCGCGGACGCCCGCGAAGGCGCGCTCGAGCTCCGCCACGAAGCGGTCGTGGACCTCGCCGACCACGTAGACCCGCTCGACCGCCACGCAGGACTGGCCGGCATTGAAGCACGCCCCCCAGACGGCCGCCCTGGCCGCACGGCCCAGATCGGCGTCGTCCAGCACGATCATCGGGTCCTTGCCGCCCAGCTCCATGATGACCGGCAGCAGGCGCTCCGCGGCCAACGCGGCGACCCGGCGGCCGGTGGCCGTCGAGCCGGTGACCGCGACCACGTCGACACCACCGGCCCCGACCAGGGCCGACCCCGCCTCCGGCCCGCCCTGGAGGACCTGGACGGCACCTTCGGGCAGGCCGGCCTCGGCGACCAGCTCGGCGACCAGCTCACCCGACGCGGGGGCGACCTCTGAGGGCTTGAGCACCACCGCGCAACCGGCGGCCAGCGCACTGGCGGTGGCGAGGAACGGCAGCAGGAAGGGGTAGTTCCAGGGCGAGATCACCGCCGCGACGCCCCTCGGCTGGTACTCGACCCAGGCGGCCTTGGAGTACAGCGGCCAGGGCGAGACCTTGCGCGGGGCGAGGACGCCAGTGGCGTGGCGGGCGCACCAGTCGGCGTGGGCGGCGGCGTGCAGCGCCTCCGCGAGCACCGCGTCCGCGCGCGACTTGCCGGTCTCGGCGCAGACCACCTCGGCGATCCGGTCGGCGCTGCGCGAGATCGTGCGTCGCAGCGCCCGCAGGTGCGGCTCGCGCGCCACCGGCGAGAGCGACCCCCAGACCGAGAAGGCCGCCCGCGCCCGCTCGACCGCCTCGTGCGCCTCGGTGGCGAGGTCGGGCGCGCCGGCCACCGCGGGTCTCGCCTGGTCCAAGCTGGTCACCGTGCGCGCGCCTCCTCAACGTGGGTCGGTCCGGGCGGCCAAGGTCGCGCCCGGGGATACAGGGGATGCTACTGGCGCTGGCGCCGGCGCCAGCGCCAGACGAGCAGAGCGGCGGCGAGACCGAGCACGGCGAGCAGGCGGCCACGGGAGCGCATCCCGCCGGCCCGCTCGGCTCGCCCGGCGGTGCCTGGCGGTGCGCCGAGCTCGCGAACAGACACGCCCGGGTAGGCGGTCATGGCAGCCTCCACCGCCTCCTCGCGCCGGTCGTAGACCTCGTTGCTGATCAGCTCGACGGCTGACGTGCCGTCCCCAGGCGGCTCGAGGTAGCGCCAGCGCCAGAACTGGCTCGGCTCCTGCCAGACCTCGACCACGGACATCGAACGCGCACCCCCACGTCGGTCCACCAGTGCGGATTCCACTCGGAGCGACGGTACTCCGCCCGCGCTCGCCTTGTCTCTCGTGGGGATACCCGGGATGAGCAAGCTCCCCCCACATGGAACGATCTCGACCCTTGGGGCCGTGGGGGGAGCGAGCTCCCCGTACGGCACCACGGAACGATCTTGACCTTGGGGGGCCGTGGGGGAGCGAGCTCCCCGTACGGCACCACGGAACGATCTTGACCTTGGGGGGCCGTGGGGGGAGCGAGCTCCCCTCACATGGATTAAGCTCCGCGCCATGAACGGGGTTGACCTCCGCCGGCCGTATTTTATTGGGATCGGCGGCATCGGGATGTCGGGGTTGGCCAAGATCCTTGCGCAGCGCGGCGTGAGAGTGGCCGGCAGCGACATCGGCGAGACGGCCACGATCGCCGCCCTACGGCGGCTCGGCTGTGACGTCCACATCGGCCACGACCCCGCGCACGTGCTCGGCGCCAGCTGCGTGGTGACCTCCCAGGCCATCCGGGAGAGCAATATCGAGCTGAGGGCGGCCCGCGAGCACGGCCTGCGGGTGGTCCACCGCGCCCAGGCCCTGGCCGCGCTGATGGACGGCTACCGGTCGGTTGCCGTGGCCGGCACACACGGCAAGAGCAGCACTACGATCATGCTCGCCATTGCCTTCGAGCAGCTCGGCCTGGACCCCTCGTTCGCGGTCGGCGCGGACCTCGACGAGCCCGGCAGCAACGCCCACCACGGGACCGGTGACCTCTTCGTCGCGGAGGCCGACGAGTCGGACCGCAGCTTCCACTATTTCCGCCCGCGGGTCGCGATCGTGCTCAATGTCGAGGAGGACCACCACGACCACTACTCCTCGCTGCGGGAGCACATCGAGTCGTACGAGACGTTCGCGCACGCCATCCAGCCCGGCGGCACCCTGGTCACGTCGGCCGACAACGCCGGCGCCCGCGAGCTGCTCCGCCGTCTCCGCCAGTCCGCCCCCGACCTGGCGGTCATCACCTACGGCGAGGCGCCAGATGCGGACGTGCAGCTGGTGAAGGCCGCGCCGCACGGGTTCTCCAGCGACGCGAGCGTGCGGATCGACGGTCGGGAGGTCACCTTCACGCTGCGCGTGCCCGGCCGGCACATGGCACACAACGCCACCGGGGCGCTCGCGGTCGGCGTGGCGCTCGGCGTTGAGCCGCGGGCGCTCGCCACGGCGCTGGCCGGTTACCAGGGCATCCAGCGACGCTTCACCCGCCGCGGCGAGGCCGGGGGTGTGCTGGTGGTCGACAGCTACGCGCACCACCCCACGGAGATCGCAGCGGACCTGGAGACGGCCCGCCAGGCTGTAGGCGCTTCGGGCCGCGTGGTGGTGGTGTTCCAGCCGCACTTGCCGAGCCGGACCCGAGCGCTCGGCGAGCAGATCGGGACGGTCCTTGCGAAGGCGGATCTCGCCGTGATCATGGAGGTCTACACCGGACGGGAGGACCCCATTCCCGGGGTGACGAGCAGGGCCGTTGCGCTGGCAGCGCTGGAGGCCGGCGCCCTGGTGCGCCTCGAGCCCCGCTGGGCGGCCGTTCCCGAGGTGGTGGCCAGCCTGGTACGCCCAGGAGACCTGGTGCTGACCATGGGGGCGGGAGACGTCACCGGGATGGGCCCGCTGATCCTGGAGCGGATCCGCGTCCGCGCGGGCGCCGACCATCCCGGCCCCGGCCATGAGCCCACCGCCGGTAGCCGGTCCTTATAGGAATAGGACCCTGCTCTCGTCCGGGCGCTTGCACCGCCGGTCATGGGCTCTCGGCCAGCTGGCCATCGCGCATGGTGACGACACGGTCCACCAGCTTCAGGAACTCGTGGCTGTGGGTGGCCACCAGGCAACTCGTACCCTGCCGGCAGTCCAGCGGAACGCCTGGAACACCATGGCGGCCCAGTCGGCGTCCTGGTGCCCGCTGGGCTCGTCGGCCAGCAGCACGCGCGGCTCCATCACCATCGCTCTGGCCAGGGCGGTCCGCTGCTGCTCGCCGAGGGAGATCTCGGCCGGGGCGCGGTCGCGGTAGGCCTGCAGGCCGAAACGCTCCAGCAGGGCGGCGGCGACAGCCCGGCCCGTGGCGTCCAGCCGACCTGCCAGCCAGAGCGGCAGCTGCACGTTCTGCCCGACGGTCAGCTCGGCGATGAGGCCGAGGTCCTGCGGTACGATGCCAAGCTCGTGCCACGGTATCGGCTCAAAGCGGGCCCGCGGGCTCGCCTCGCCGTCGGCGCGGGGCCACTCGCAGCGGCCGACGTCTGGCTGCTCCCACCCGCAGATCACATTCAGCAGCGTGGTCTTGCCAGAGCCCGACGGGCCGACCAGGGCGACCACCTCGCCGGGACACAGCACCAGGGACGCCCCGCGCAGGGCCCGCACCTCCTCAGGGCCGCGGCGGTAGGACTTGTGGAGGTCGGTGACCCGGAGCGCGGCCGTCACGGCGGTTGGATCCACACCCTCTCCCCTTCAAGGCCGATCCTGGCACGCCGGCCGGGGAACAGCTTCAGCGCCTCCGGCGGGAGCTGCACCCGGCCGGCGTCGTCGATCACTGACAGCCGCTCGCGGTCGGATGCCTCCGCCTCAGACCTGGTCGCTTCCGCCTCCATGGCGCCGTGGCGCAGGTACAGCGTGCGGTCGGCCACCCGTACCACCGCCTGGTCGTGCGTGGCCACCACGAACGCGGTCCCCCGTATGGTCAATGCCTCGACGGCGGCCAGCAGCGCCTGCCCGGAGGCAGCGTCCAGCTCGGCAGTGGGCTCATCGGCCACCACCAGAGGCGGGTCGCCGATCACCGCTCTGGCGAAGGCGAGCCGCTGCTGCTCACCGCCGGAGAGCTGCCGCGGCAGGTGGCGTCTACGGTCGCCTATGCCGAGGATGCCAAGCAACTCGTCCAGATCGCCAGCGGCCCTGCGCCGGGGCAGGCCGCGGAGCCTGCCGGCGAGCACGAGCTGCTCGGTTACGTCCATGTACGGGATGAGGTTGTCGGCCGGGCGCTGGAACACATAGCCGAGCAGCCTGCGGCGCACCCGACGCAGGCGCGGCGGTGACAGCCCGGCCAGCTCCACACCGCCCACGGCGACCCGCCCGGCGGTGGCAACGTCCATGGCGGCAAGGATGCGCAGCAGCGACGACTTGCCCGAGCCGGAGGGCCCCACCACCGCGCTGACCGCGCCAGCAGGAAAGGTCACGTCGATACCCTTGAGCGCGTTCACCTCCCCTGTTGGAGTCCAGTAGATCTTGACGAGGCCTACGCAGGCCGCCGCGCTATCCGGCAAGGCGCATCACCTCTGCCACGTTGGCGCGGTCTGCCCGCCACTGGACGAGGGCAGCGCCCGCAAAGGCCACCACCAGGACCGCCAGCAGGACCTGGCCGAACAGCAGCATCGGCAGGCGCAGAACCGGCTCAGGCGGGAACTGCGGCACAAGGTCGAGCTGCCTGTTGACCAGCGCCGCCGCGGCCCAGGCCAGTAACGCGCCGATAACCAGCGCGAGCAGCAGCATCCCGGCCAGCTCGAACGCGGTCGAGAGCCGATGCGTCCACCTGGCCAGCCCCATGCGACGCACCAGCGCGTAGGCGAGCACCTGCCCGCGCTGCCTGGCCTGCACGTACAGCACGAGGCCGGCCACGGACACCAGCCCGGCGAGCACGCCGAGCGTCTCCAGCATGCCCAGCGTCCATGGCATCACCCGGAACGACGGGGTGCGCAGCAGCGCCGCGGCGCTGGCGGACTGCTGGCTGGACACCATGAAGCCGCCCAGCTCGCGGCGGAGGGTGCCGAGGTCCTGCTTGGCCCAGACCTCCACCGTGCCGCCGACGGGCTCGGCGGGCAGGCTGGCTGCTACGGCCGAGCGGACCAGCGCGTTGCGGGACACCACGACGAGCGGCCGGTCGGTCGGCATGCCGGGGAAGACTTTGGCGGTCACCACGTCGAGGGGGAAAGGAGCGTCCGATATGTAGAGGGTGGCCTCGGGCGGTAACGGCCTGCCGGCGGCGATCACGGCCAGCCGTGCGGGTCGCGGATGGTCCAGGTGGCGCAGCAGCTCGCCAAGGGACCGGGACGCGAACGAGCGGTCCCAGAAGGCGCCGCGCGCGAAGCTGGACGGGTCGATCACCAGCAGAGCGACCTGAACCTGGCCGGGTTCGACGGACGCATCGCCCTCGTGGACCCGCATGACCCGGGTGGCGGGCAGCCGGGAGCCGGCGGGTAGCTGGTAGCTGGGCGACACCACCAGGCTCGCGTCGCTGCCGACGATCACCCGCGCCTTGGCGAGGGCGGTGGCCCTGGTGGAGGTGGCCAGAATGCCGGCGTAGGTGAGCAGCCCGAGCGACACGGTCGAGGCGGTGAGCAGCAGCAGCGCCGTGCGCGGCGCCGCGGCCAGCCGCCGCAACGCTAGGAACAGCACCGGGGGCAGGCGCCCGAAGCTAGTCAGCCGGTTGGCCAGCAGGCGGCCGAGCCCGCGGCTGGCAAGCCTGGCGAGCCCACTGATGAGCAGCAGCGGGAACAGCACGAGCAGCCAGTCCACCCGCGGGACCTGGTCGTTCCCCTGGACGGTGGCGCCACCGCGGATGGTGACCTCGTACAGGGCGGCCCCCGCCAGCAGCAGCGCCAGCGCCTCCCACAGCAGCGGCCGGGTGAGTGCGCCGGGGATGCGGCCGACCTGCTCCTGGGTCTCGCGGCTGGACGCCAGCACGGTGGCGACACCGATCAGCAGCAGGCCCGCACCCAGCATGAGCCCTGCCTCCCACCCGGCGGCGCGGACCACCGCCGCGGAGACTACCGATGAAGGGTCGAAGTGCCTGCCGAGCACGAGCGCAAGCTCCCAGCCGGCAACCCCTCCCAGGGCCATCGGCAGCGCTGCCTCGGCCATCGCCCGTGCACCAAGCCGCGCGCCGCCCACCCCCTGGGCGGTGAGGACCATGAACTCGCCTCGTCGGCGCCGCACCATGTAGAACCCAACGGCAGCCGCCAGCCCGAGCGCCAGCGCGCGGCCGGACAGCGAGACCGCCTGCACCGGCGCGGACAGCGCGGTCTGCGTGGCGCGGGCGTTGGCGAGGAATCCCGGCAACGACGCGGTGGACGTGGCGAGCCGGAAGTCGACGCTCGCGCCCAGGTCCGCGTCCACGAGCTGGATGCCATCCGGCAGCTCCTCGACCTCGTCCAGGGTGAGCGGCCCGGCCGGCAGGGAGAAGTCCCATTCGAGACGGGCGACCAACTGGATGGCCTTGCCGATTTCGCCGAGCGTCTGCGGGGTGGCGAGCAGTAGCGGCGGCGGCTCGGTTTCCGTGACGGGGTTGGGATAGATGTCCGGCAACAGCGTGCCCCAGTACTGTGCCGGTGGCTCCCTGGCGAGATCCCGGTAGACACCAGCGATCCGTGTCCTGACCGGCGGCAGGCCGGGGTTGCGGATCAGGATCGTCTGGCCGGCGCGGACGCCCAGCTCCTTGGCGGTGGTGTCGGCCAGCCAGACGCCCTCGCCTGCCACCCGCTGGAGCGGACGCATGTGGTCGGCAAAGCCGGTCCTGGCGGCGGGCTGCACGTGCGCCGCCCTGCGCCCGGCCGGGCGCAGCACCTCCACGCCGGGACCGAGCACGGTGAACGTTCCCCGCCCCAGTGTGGGAGCACGGTGGGACACGATCCGCTGAACGTCGTCGTCGACCGTGCGCAGCGAGAACGGGTCCACCTCGGAGCGGAACAGGTTGATGCTGAGCGGCGGATTGGTCGGCGCGCCGGCGAGCTGTTCGTGCAGGACCGCCCCGCCTGCGGAGGCGACGAACAGCTTGGTCGAGGTGGTGGCGAGCGTCAGGAGGAGGGCAGCCGCCGCCGCGGCCAAGGCCACTCCCGGAAAGTGCAGCAGCCGGAAGGGCAGCTTGAGCAGCGTTCCCACCAATCTTCTCCCACCAGCGAACCATCTGCGCGCCTCTGACCGAGTCTCTCATAAACAACAAGCTTGACCGACGAGCTAGGCCAGGCGGTACGCGCGGTCCAGGACCTGCACCGGGTGATATACGGGAAGGCCGCTGGACTTGGCGATGTGCCAGCGGCAGGTCTCCGAGTCGCACACGACGAAGTCGAAGCGACCCGTCGCGGCCTGCTCGAACAGCGGCCCGCCCACGTCCATGGCGATCTGGTACTTCTCGACCTTGGTGCCGTACGTGCCGGCGGTGCCGCAGCAACCGCTGCGCGACAGCTCCACCTCCAGGCCGGGCACCAGTGCCAGCAGGTCGAGCGCCGGCGTGCCGACGCCGTGGGCCATGAGCTGGCAGGGCGGGTGGTAGAGCGCGCGGGCGGGCACTTCCCCGAAACCGGTGTCCAGCTCGTTGCGGTCATGCATCTCGAGCAGGAACTCGCAGATGTCGTATACGGCGCGCGACACCGCCGTGGTCTCCGCGTCCTGCATCGACAGCACCTCGCGGTACTTCGCCTTGAGCGTCATCCCGCACGAGGTCGAATTGGCCACGATCACGCCCGGGTCGCGTGCCGCCGGCTGGAGGTGCCTGATCAGCCTCCGCGCATAGCTCTCGGCGGTGCCGAAGTCCCCGTTGGAGATCAGCGGCAGGCCACAGCACGCCTGGCGCGGGAGGGTCACGGCCACACCATTCCGCTCCAGCACGCGGACTAGGGCCGCGCCGACCTCGGGCTCGAACTCCTGGGTAGCGCAGCCGTGGAAGTACGCCACAGTACGGTTGGTACCTGGCGCTGGGCGGTGCGACCGTGCCCACGAGCGGAAGGTCATCGACGAGAAGTGCGGCATGGCCGCGTCTCGGTGCACGCCGAGGACGCGCTCGAGCACGGCGCGGACGATCCTGCTGCGCATGACCAGGTTGGCCAGCGGCGCCACCGGCCTGGCCACGGCGCCCAGCAGGTGCGGCCGGCAGACGAGCTGGTCGCGCAGGCGCAGCCCCCCTCTGGCCTCGATCAGCTTGGAGCGCGCGATCGTATTGATCTCCGCGACGAGCACGCCCTCCGGGCACGCCTGCGTGCACAGACCGCAGCCGGAGCAGTAGTCGAGCGAGGCGTCTGGCGAGCTGTCGCCGTCGATGCCTGCCCGGAAGCGCTGGCCCTGCGGTCCCTCGTATTTCGGGCCCGGAAACAGGTTGGTGACCGCCGAGACCGGGCAGACCGTGTTACAGATATTGCACTTGATGCACCTTTCGGCGGTCTGCTCGGTGGTCTGCGCGGTGGTCTGCGCGGTGGTCTGCTCGGCGGTCATGTCGAGGCACCTCCCCGGCGCGGGCCGCTGGGGCTCGGCACTGGCGCCAGCAGCTCGGCGACGCGGGCCGCGGTCGCCAGCGCGACGCCCTCGCGCGACCCCTCGACGGTCGGATCGTGGTCGGCGAGCAGACCGCCGGCGCAGCGGACGTTACTGAGCAGCGGGCCGTCAGGGCCAACCGGCCGCAGCTCGCCGTCGACCCGCACTCCGGCCGAGCCGAGCGGGTGGTCGCCCAGGAAGCGCTCGGCCAGGAACGCCGTGCGGTCCGGGAAGCCCGCCACCGGCAGCCCGGCGACCGCCTCGACCAGGGAGCCGTCCCGCCGCGCCTCGATGCCGTGCCCGGCCACGCCGCCGGTAGCCAGCACCAGCTCCTCGCAACCGGTCACCACCTCGCGCGAGGCACCCTCGCTGCGCACCGCCATGACCCGGTCGCCGTCGCGCTCCACCCCGATCGCCGGAAAGCCGAGCTGCCAGCGGACCCCGAGCCCCACCAGCCGCTCGCGGTAGGCGTTGAACAGCCGCAGCCCCGGCACCGACGGTGGCGGGATCGCCGCCTCCAGCAGGCGCAGCCCGCAGCGGTACTCCAGGTCGGCCCAGGGCGCGTGGCCGCCCCGCAGCCCGAGCACGGCGGGCACCACCGCGACCTCGGCCCCGTTGGCGGCGCGCGCCAGCGCGGGCGCGAGCCGCGCGCGGAAGCCCTGGTCGTCGAAGGCGCGGGCCAGCTCAACCGCGGTGAAGTAGCGGCCGTGGCTCCAGGGCGGCAGCTCCACCGTGGCGGCGGTGATCTTGAGGCCGTCCGTCCAGCCGATGCGGCGCCGCAGCCCGGCGGCGCAGAGCGCCGGCGAGAAGTCACGGAAGCCGGCGAAGCCGAGCACCGCCACCGGCCCCTGCAGCTCCGCGGCCGCGGGGGCCGGCAGCAGGCAGGTCGTCCGCAGGGTGCCGAGCGCGGTCACCTGGAAGCGGTTGGCCGCCGGGTCGCCGGCGTGCTCCAGGCCGGCTCCGGCGGCGAAGCGCCGGAACCACTCGAGGCCGTCCCCCAGCGCCGCCACGCCGACCAGTCCGTAGGGGTGGCCGCTCGGCAGCTCGGCAACGGCGTCCAGGGGGCGCTCGACCGGCTGGTCACCGGTGCGCGCCAGCACGTCGACCGCGCCGGCACCCCAATGCGTGAAGCCATTGCCGCGGGCGATCAGCCGCACCTGCCGGCCCGCCTCGGCGAGCCGGGTCGCGCTGGCCAGCCCGGCCGGCCCGGCCCCGACCACCACCACGTCCGCGCGCATCAGGCCCTGCCCAGCTCGACGGCCTCGTCCACCGGGCCGTCCCGCTCCAGCGCGAAGATCCCGCGGTAGATCGCCTGGTTGAGCAGGAGCTGCCGCGCCTGGTCGCCCCAGACGGTGGTGCGCTGCCCTCGCCAGCGCTCCTCCACGAAGCGCACGAGCTCGGTGAGCGGGTCGCCCGCCCCGTCCGGGGCCCGGTCAGCCTGTTGGGGGCGGGCGCTGTCGCCCTTCTCCAGCTGCTCGCAGAGGACGCCCGCCGCGCGCCACATGCAGAACGCGCCCTGGCAGGGGCCGTAACCGACGCGCAGCTTGCGGCGCAGGTCCTCGAGCTCGACGACGTCCGCCGACACGGCCTCGCGGACCTGGGCGGTGGTCACCATCTCGCATTCACAGAGCAGCTCGCCATAGGCGGCCTGGCGCTCGACCCGGGCGAGCGGCGCCGCCAGGCGGTGGAAGCCGTGGTCGGCCCCGGGCAGAGGCGCTGTGGCGGTCGTGCACGGCGTGGTGACGCCCATGCGCGCCGCGAGCCGGTCGACCAGCGCCTCGGCCATCTGCCGGCAGGTCGTCAGCTTGCCGCCCACGATGCTGAGCATGTTCTCGAGCCCGTCGCGGGTGGCGTGGTCGAGCACCGTGAAGGTCCGGCTCACCGCACGGGTATCGTCCCCGGCTCCAGCGGCACCGGCCGCCGAGGCGTCCGGGCCGGAGAACTGGTCCGCGGCCGCGGGCTCGGGCTTGTACAGCGGCCGCGAGCCGGCGAAGGCCCGCAGCGCCCGGCCCGTGCCGACCGAGGGGACCATCTGGGCGCACATGTCGATCATCCTGTCGACGTCGGCGACATCGACGTGGATGTCGTCGGGGTTATCCACCTCGACCGAGGTGGTCCCTAGGATGGCGACCTCGTGCTGCGGCACCACGATGTCGCCGTCGGCCGGCTTGCGCAGCGCGTTGACCACACCGTGGACGTAGCGGCCGGCCATCACTACCATGACGCCCTTGCCAGGGATCATGTGGATCCGCACGCCCGCGAGCCGGCCCACCTCACCCGCCCAGGCGCCGGCCGCGTTCACCACCCACTCGCAGCCGATGGTGCGCTCCTCATCGTTGACCCGGTCGTGCACCCGCACCGCCGCCAGGCGCCCGTCGCGCCGCTCGAAGCCGACCACCGGGTGGCGCGTCAGCACCCGCGCGCCGTGCGCCTCGGCGTCGGCGGCCATCGAGTGCAGCAGCACCCAGGAGTCGATGCCGCCGTCCGGCACCGCGTAGGCCATGCGCACGTCCGGGCTGAGCAGCGGCTCGCGGCGCCGGGCCTGCGCCGCCGACAGCTCCTCCGCCGGGATGCCCGCGTCCGCGCAGCCCTTGGCGAACCGCTCGGCGTAGGTCTCGTCGTCGGTGGGCAGCAGCACGAACAGGCCGCCGAGGTCCTCGATGGCGTGCGGCGCGATGCGCCGCAGCACCTGGTTCTCCACGATGCACTCCCGCGCGGACTCCTGGTCGCGAACGGCGTAGCGGCCACCCGAGTGGAGCAGGCCGTGCCAGCGGCCGGAAGTGCCGGTGCCCAGGTCGGAGCGCTCGACCAGGACCGCCTCGATACCCCGGCGAGCCAGGTCCCGCAGCACCGCCACGCCGGTGACGCCGCCACCGACCACCACCACCTGTGTGTCCAGCCCGCTCACGCCGCCGTACCCCCCTCCTGCCGTGAAGGCTCCGGCCCTGGAGAGCCCGGTTCGCCGTCCAGCCTTGGCAGCCTCCTGGTGACCAGGCCCTGCTCGACGTACCAGCGTACCGTCGCCGCCATCGCCTCGCGCAGCGGCGTGTACTGCAGCCCCAGCTCGCGCTCGGCCCTGGAGCCGTCGTACAGGTGCGGCTGGCCAAGGGTGCGGACCGCCTCGCGGCACAGCACCGGCCGGGTGCCGCGCATGCGCGCGAACGACTCCAGGCACGCCGCCGTGGCCATCGCCAGTGGCAGCGGCAGGGTCCGGGGACGGTCGGTGAGGCCGGCGATGACCGCGATCAGGTCGATCGCCTCGCGGTTGGAGACGGTCGCGGTGTTCAGCACGTAGCGCTGGCCGGGGCGCCCCTTGGCCTCGGCCAGCAGGTGGCCGTTCACGCAGTCCTCGGTGTAGCAGATGCCGAACCGGCTGGGCAGGTCGAAGGGCAGCTTCCCGTTCAGGTAGTCGAGGAACACCTTGGCGGTGCCGGTGACCCGGCCAGGTCCCTGCACCGAGCTCGGGTTCAGCGCCACCACCTCGACCGCGGTGAAGCCGAGGGCGACCAGCTCGGCCTCCAGCTTGGAGCGGGCGTAGTGAGAGGTGAGCTGCGGCGGTGGCGGGGCCGTCTCGTCGAGCGGGCGGTGGTGCTGGTCGACGCCAAGGGTCGCGGCCGAGCTGGTGTAGACGACCCGGCGCACCCCGGCGCGCTGGGCCGCCCACAGCAGGTGCCTGGTCCCCTCGACGTTGACCTGGTACAGGGGGGTCGGGTCGGGCAGGCAGAGCTGGTTCACGCCGGCCGCGTGGTACACCACCTCGCAGCCGTCGGCGGCGCGGGCCAGCGCCTCCTCGTCGGCGAGGTCTCCGAGAGCGAGCTCGACCTCGGGCGTCGGCAGCCGCTCGCGGTCGCCCGCTCGCCGCACCAGCGCCCGCACCTGCCGGCCCTCGCGCACCAGCCGTGTGAGCAGCAGGCCCCCGAGAAACCCCGTTCCCCCGGTGACCAGGACCTTCGAGGTCGCCTGGCCCGTCCTCGCCGGCTCCCCGATCCCGTCCGCGCTCATTGCTCCGCCTTCACCAGGTCGCCGAATCGGGCGAAATAGTCCAGGGCCGAGAGTACGCTGACCACCGCCACCGCGAGCATCGCCCACTCGTCGAGCCGGAGCCTGCCGATGGCGATGGCCGGGTGCAGGATCGCCAGGGTGATCCCGACCACCTGCACGTTGAACTTGAGCTTGCCCCAGATGGACGCTGAGATCACCACGCTGGAGGAGGCCGCGACCGCCCGCAGGCCGAGGACGGCCACCTCGCGGGCGATCACCACGAGCGCTATCCACACGTTCACCGTGCCGGTGGCCACCAGTCCCAGCAGCGCGCCGATCACCAGCAGCTTGTCAGCGGTGGTGTCCAGGAAATTGCCGAGGGCGGTCACCTGCTGCCAGCGCCGCGCGAGATAGCCGTCCACGAAATCGGTGAAGGAGGCCACCAGGAACACCACCGCCGCCAGCAAGGTCGCGTGCCGCAGCCGGCCCTCGGCCATGATCAGCGCCAGCAGTACCGGCACGAGCACGACCCGGACCAGGGTGATCCGCGTGGAGAGCGTCAGGCGGCCCATCCCGATCTCCCTTCGTCCGGTGATCACCTGCTGCCTGGTAGATCCTACGGTTTCCCGGTCGCGGCGCCTACAGGGCGCCTACAGGCCGAGCTCCTCGACGCCGTGGGCGGCGGCCCTCACCCGGACCCGCGCGGTCTCGGCGTCCGGCGCGGCGAGGGCCAGCCCGGCAAGATGGCCGCAGTCGTCCAGGGAGTGCCGGACCAGCAGCAGCCGCACGTCGGGCAGGCTGCCGGGCGCCATCGACAGGCTGGACACGCCGAGGCCCACCAGGACGAGGGCCAGCAGCGGGTCGCCGGCGGCCTCGCCACAGACGCCGACCGGCTTCCCGGTCGCCCGGCCAGCCTCACCCACCCGCGCGACCAGCTCGAGCAGAGCCGGCTGCCAGGGGTCCTGGAACGCGGCCAACTCGCTGACCAGGCGGTCCGCCGCGAAGGCGTACTGCGAGAGGTCGTTGGTGCCGATGCTGGCGAAGTCCGCCTCGACCAGCACCGCCGCGGCCCGCAGCGCCGCCGCCGGGATCTCGATCATCACCCCGGCGCGCTCGACCGGCTGGCGCCGCGCCTGCGCGCAGAACCAGCCCGCCTCTTCGGCCGTAGCCACCATCGGGGCCATCACCCAGACCTCCGCCCGCGCCGCGGCCGCGGCGCGGCCGATCGCCTCGAGCTGGTCGGCCAGCACCTCCGGCGCGCGCCGCAACGCGCGCAGCCCGCGCTGTCCGAGCGCTGGGTTGGGCTCGCCGCGCAGGTTCAGGAAGGCAAGAGGCTTGTCGGCGCCGGCGTCAAGGGTGCGCGCCACCACCTTGCCGCCCGCGCCGGCGAAGGCCGCGAACACCTCCTGGTAGGTCGACTGCTGCTCGTCCAGCGACGGCGGCTCGGCACGGTCCAGGAAAAGGAACTCGGTTCGGAACAGCCCGACGCCCTCGGCGCCGGCCGCGAGCGCGGGGTCGACGTCGGCGGGGCCGCCGACGTTGGCGAGCAGCGCCACCTGGTAGCCGTCGGCGGTGCGCCCGGGGC
>JBKPDO010000370.1:0-7846 GCA_046727955.1 bacterium
GTGGCGGCCGGCGCGGTGGCGACCGGGGCTCCCACACCGTCTGGCTCGACCGCCCCGCCGGCGGCCGCACCGGAGCCGACCCAGGCCGCACCGCCCCGCGCCGCCGAGCCGATCCGGGCGGGGGGCCTGGCCGGCACGGCCATCACCGGCCTGCTCAAGGTCTGGTGGGCCGCTGTGGCGGCGTTCTTCCGCCGGCTCTTCCGCGGGCGGCGCGCGTCGTGAGCGCGGCGGAGCTCGCCAGCCGCAGGTGCACCACCTGCGCGCCGGGCACGCCGCCCCTGCAAGAGTCACGCGCCGCCGAGCTGCACAGCCAGCTCGACCCGGCCTGGAGCCGCGAGGGCAACCAGCGGCTGCGCCGGGCCTTCGAGTTCCGCAACTTCCGCGACGCCTTCGGCTTCACCGCCCGGATCGCCCTGCTCGCCGAGGCGGAGGGGCACCACCCAGACCTCGAGCTGGGCTGGGGTCGGGTGGCGGTGGCGCTCACCACCCACGCGGCCAAGGGCCTGACCGACAACGACTTCATCCTCGCCGCCAAGATCGACCGCCTGTAGAAACAGGCCTGTGGAACAGGCCTTTGGAAACAGGCCTTGAGAAATCGGCATCTTCGAGCAAGCATGTTCGAATGACGGAACGAGTCGTGCGTCCGTTCTAGAGTCGTCGCCCGCCCTTGTTCGCGCCTCGCCGCACCGGTCAGCGGCTCTCAGAGCACTCGCTCGGGACACATCAGCATCCGGGCATGCCGCGCCGCCGCGGCAGGAGGAGGTTGGATGTATCCTTCCCAGTTCGACTACCTCGCGCCTCGCAGCCTCGAAGAGGCGCTCGACGTCCTCGGCGAGCGAGGTGAAGAAGCCAAGGCGCTGGCCGGCGGCCAGAGCCTGATCCCGCTGCTCAAGCTCCGCTTCGCCGCGCCCGAGCTACTGCTGGACCTGGGACGGATCCCTGGTCTCGACACGCTCGTGGAGGACGATGGCTGGCTGCGCATCGGGCCACTGGTGCGGCACCGGGACGCCGAGCATTCCACCATGCTGCGCGAGCGCCACCTGACCATGGCGGCGGCAGCGCCCCAGGTGTCCGACCCGCTGGTGCGCAACCTCGGCACGATCTGCGGGTCGCTCGCCCATGCCGACCCCTCTGGCGACTGGGGCTCGGTCATGATCGCGGTGGGCGCTCAGCTCGTCGCCCGCTCGCGCGTGGGCGAGCGCACCATCGCCGCCCGCGACTTCTTCAACGGGCCTTTCACCACCGCGCTGCGCCCGGACGAGCTGCTGGTCGAGACGCGAGTGCCCGTGAGGGCACGCACCGGCGGCGCCTACCTCAAGCTCGAGCGCAAGGTCGGGGACTTTGCCACCGCGGCGGTGGCGGTCCGCCTCACCCTCCTGGAGGACGGCCGCATCGCCGAGGCGGGGATCGGCCTCACCGCGGTAGGCCCGACCAACCTTGCCGCAACCGCGGCGGAGGAGGCGCTGGCCGGCGCCGAGCCGGGCGACGAAGCCTTCCGCGAGGCCGCTGAGCTGGCGACGCAGGCCGCCTCGCCCGGCGCCGACCTGCGTGGCTCGGTCGAGTACAAGCGCAACGTCGTCCGCGTCTTCACCGAGCGCGGCCTGCGGGCAGCCGCCGAATCGGCCCTGGCTGCGTAGGAGGTTCAGGGATGCTGATCACCCTTGATGTCAACGGGGCCGAGCAAAGCGCCGACGTGGAGCCGCGCACGCTGCTGGTCCACTTCCTGCGCGAGCAGCTGTCGCTCACGGGCACGCACATCGGCTGCGACACCTCCGGCTGCGGCGCCTGCACGGTGCTGCTGGACGGCGTGCCGATCAAGGCCTGCACCTTGCTCGCGGTGCAGGCCGACGGCCGTGCCGTCGAGACGGTCGAGGGGCTCCTCGCCGGAGGCCAGCTCCACCCCGTGCAGGCGGCCTTCAAGCAGGAGCACGGCCTGCAGTGCGGCTTCTGCACCCCGGGGATGATGCTGGCCGCAAAGGCTCTGCTCGACGCCAACCCCGATCCGAGCGAGGAGGAGGTCCGCTGGTCGCTGAGCGGCAACATCTGCCGCTGCACCGGCTACATGAACATCGTGCGGGCGGTGCGCGCCGCCGCCGGCACCATGCGGGAGCAGGCCGGCGCAGACGAGCGAGCCAGCTCGGAGCCTTCCGCCGAGCCCGCCGCCGAGCCCGCCGCCGAGCCCGCCGCCGAGCCCGCCACGACGGCCCAGAGCAGGAGCTGACGACCCGATGAGCGAGACCCACACCCCGGTCCACGGCCTCGGCTACTCGCTGCGGCGGCGGGAGGACGACCGCTTCATCCGCGGCAAGGGCACCTACGTCGACGACGTGCAGCTTCCGGGCATGCTGCACATGGCGGTCCTGCGCTCCCCGCTGGCCCATGCGCGCATCACCGGCATCGACACCACGCAGGCCATGGCCCATCCCGGCGTGGTCGCGGTGGTGACCGGCCGTGATCTCGAGGCGCACGGCCTCGCCTGGATGCCGACGCTGTCCGCCGACACCCAGGCCGTCCTCGCCCTTGACAAGGTGGTCTTCCAGGGACAGGAGGTCGCCTGCGTGGTGGCCACCGACCCGTACACCGCCCACGACGCACTCGAGCTGATCGACGTCGACTATGACCCGCTGCCGCCCGTGGTCGACCCGCACCGGGCGCTGCAGCCCGACGCGCCGCTGATCCGGGAGGACAAGCAGGGACAGACCTCCAACCACATCTTCCACTGGGAGCAGGGCGACAAGGAAGCCACCGAGCGGGCCTTCGCACGGGCCGACAAGGTGGTGCGGCTGGAGACGTTCTATCCGCGCTGCCACCCGTCGCCGCTGGAGACCTGCGGCTGCGTGGCCGACGTCAACCCCGCCACCGGCAAGGCCACCATCTGGCTCACCTCGCAGGCGCCGCATGCCCACCGCACGCTGTTCGCGCTGGTGGCCGGGCTGCCGGAGCAGAACATCCGGATCATCTCCCCCGACATCGGCGGCGGCTTCGGCAACAAGGTGCCGATCTACCCTGGCTACGTCGTGGCCACCGCCGCGTCGCTGCTGCTGGGCCGGCCGGTCAAGTGGATCGAGGACCGCACCGAGAACCTGATCTCCACCGGCTTCGCGCGCGACTACCACATGGCCGGCGAGATGGCGCTGACCGCCGACGGGAGGATGCTGGGACTGCGCTCGAAGGTCGTCGCCGACCACGGCGCCTTCAACGCGGCCGCGCAGCCGTCGAAGTTCCCGGCGGGCCTGTTCCACATCTTCACCGGCTCCTACGACGTGCCGGCCGCCTTCTGCGAGGTCGACGGCGCCTACACCAACAAGGCGCCCGGCGGCATCGCCTACCGCTGCTCCTTCCGCGTCACCGAGGCGTCGTTCCTGATCGAGCGGCTGGTGCAGAAGGCCGCCACCGAGCTGGGAATGGACCCGGTCGAGCTGCGCCGGCGCAATTTCATCCAGCCGGACCAGTTCCCCTACCACTCGGCGGTGGGCTGGGTGTACGACTCCGGCGACTACCAGCGTGCGCTCGACCTCGCGCTGGAGAAGCTCGGCTACGAGGAGCTGCGCCGCGAGCAGCGGGAGCGCCGCGAGCGTGGCGAGCTGATGGGCATCGGCGTCGCCAGCTTCACCGAGGTGGTCGGTGCCGGCCACGGCGCCGACTTCGACATCGCGGGGCTGCGCATGTTCGACTCGGCGGAGCTGCGCGTGCACCCCACCGGCAAGGCGATCCTGAAGCTGGGTGTGAAGTCCCAGGGCCAAGGCCACGAGACCAGCTTCGCCCAGATCGTGGCGACCGAACTCGGCATCCCCGCCGAGGACGTCACCGTGATGGAGGGCGACACCGACAACACCCCCTATGGGCTCGGCACCTACGCCTCGCGCTCGACGCCAGTGGGCGGCGCCGCCACCGCGATGGTCTCCCGCAAGCTGCGCGAGAAGGCGACCAGGATCGCGGCCTACCTGCTCGAGGTGGCGGAGGAGGACGTGGAATACGCCGAGGGCCGCTTCTGGGCACGGGGCGCCCCAGACACCGCTAAGACCATCCAGGAGGTCGCCTTCGCCGCCTACACCAACCTGCCGGAGGGCATGGAGGCGGGGCTGGAGGGCGTGCACTACTACGACCCGCCCAACATGACCTTTCCGTTCGGCACCTACTGCGTGGTGGTCGACGTCGACAAGGGCACCGGACAGTGGAAGGTGCGCAAGATGATCGCGGTCGACGACTGCGGCGTGCGCATCAACCCGATGATCGTGGAGGGCCAGATCCACGGCGGCCTCACCGAGGGCTTCGGCATCGCCGCGATGCAGCTGATCACCTTCGACGAGGAGGGCAACTGCATCGGCCAGAATTTCACCGACTACCTGCTGCCCACGGCCTGGGAGACGCCACGGTTCGAGACCTACGAGACGGTGACGCCCTCGCCTCATCATCCGATCGGCGCCAAGGGCGTGGGCGAGTCGGCCACGGTGGGCTCTCCGGCGGCGTATGTCAACGCGGTGCTGGACGCGCTCGCGCCGTACGGCGTCACCAACATCGACATGCCGCTGACCAGCGACAAGGTCTGGGCCGCGATCCACGAGGGGTCCGCGTGAGGTGACCGTCGCGGGACCGGAGGCGCACGGCGGCGGCCGGCCGTACGCGCTCGCCACGGTGGTCCGGGTCGATCCACCGGTGTCGGCGCGCGTCGGTGACAAGGCGGTGGTGACGGCGGACGGGGCGCTGTCGGGCTGGGTAGGCGGCGCCTGCTCCGAGCCGATCGTGATCCGTGAGGCGCTCGCCGCCCTCGCCGAGGGCCGACCCCGGCTGGTCCGCATCACCCCGGGCTCCACCGAGGAGAGCGCGGAGGCCGGCCTGGGCACAGCGGACGGCCTGGGCACAGCGGACGGCCTGGGCACAGCGGACGGCCTGGGCACAGCGGACGGCCTGGGCACAGCGGACGGTGTGGTCTCGGCGGTGAGCACCTGCCCCTCCGGGGGCGGGCTCGAGGTATTCATCGAGCCGGTCGGGGTGGCACCACGGCTGCTGGTGGCCGGCGCCACCCCGGTCGCCAGGACACTCGCAAGGCTCGCCCGGACGCTCGGCTACGAGGTCACCACCCTCGGCGACGCCGACCTGGCAGGAGTTGAGCCGGGCTCGGCCGGCCCGGACGACGCTATGGTCGTGGCGACCATGGGCCACTACGACGAGGAGGCGCTCGCGACCGCGCTGCGCACGCGCGCCGGCTACGTCGGTCTGGTCGCCAGCCGCCGCCGCGGCGCGGCGGTCTTCGACGCCCTGCACCAGCGCGGTGTCGCCGAGGAGGACCTCTCCCGGGTTGCCAGCCCCGCGGGCCTCGATCTGGGACCATCCACCCAGGACGAGATCGGGGTCGCGATCCTGGCGGAGCTGATCAAGGAGCGCCACCGCCGCGCCGCCGCCCCGGCCACTCCCGTGGAGCAGGCCGAGGACCCTGTCTGCGGCATGAGCGTCGCCGTGGCCGGCGCCCACCTCTTCACCGACCACGCCGGTCGCCGCTACTGGTTCTGCAGCGAGCACTGCCTCCACACCTTCACCCGCGACCCCGACCGGTACGCCACCTCGGCCGGGTAGCGCCCTATTGGCCCTGACGGGATAACCCAACAAACGCAATCGTCCGCCGGTGATAGTAGTATTCAGCACGCCCCAATTCGGGGCGGAGCCCCTTTGAGCGTTGGAGAAGGCGGGTCAATGGGAACCAAAGTCGTCCACGTCTCCGATATCTCCGGGCGCGAGGGCACTCGGGAAGAGCTGGGTCGCCTGGTCATCCACCAGCATCCGGAGTTCCATCAGCTCCCGGTGTCGCTGGACGTCATGCCGGAGGAAATCAAGCCGCTGGAGGCGGTCACGCAACTCGTGGCGCTCGAGTATTTCGCGCCCGGCTCACAGCGTGGCGAGCGCCTGACGGTCACGCTGGAGGACTTCGACCGGCTGGCCCCCGACGGCGTCGAGATGAAGGCAGTCGTCTTCCAGGCGCTGATCGACCAGCAGGCCAGGCGCAGCGCCGCCAAGGCGGCACAGCAGCCCGGGACACCCGTCCAGGCACGCGGACACGGCCGGCGGGCGAGGGTGAACTACGCCAGCCTCGAGCACGCTGGCGAGCCCCACCGTGGCCGCATCACCGAGACCGAGAAGCGCCTGGTGCGCGAGCACCTCGACGACATCAACGAGCGCCTGCGGAGCCAGGGCCTGCGCCAGATCGACCCCGCCGACGCCGCGATCAAGGAGCGCTACAGCATGTAGCCGGCTCGAGGCCGCACTCGGGAGCCGCACCCAAGCGCTCGCCCTGCGCGTTCTATCTGCAAATACTCATCCTCGTCACCAGGAAACTCAGGTGCGCGGCATCCAGGGCGCTGCGATCATCAGGGCATGACAGCCAGCCCAGTCCTCGAAGCCCATGACCTCGTCAAGCGGTTCGGGCCCGTCACCGCGGTCGACGGCGTCAGCTTCGCCGTGCGCCAGGGCGAGGTCGTCGCCCTGCTCGGCCCCAACGGCGCCGGCAAGACCACCACGCTGCACATGCTGGTCGGGCTGGTCACGCCGGACACCGGCTCGGTCCGGCTGTTCGGCAAGGACCTCGCCCGCAACCGTTCCGATCTGCTCAGCCGGGTCAACTTTGCGGCCGGCTACGTACACCTGCCAGGAGCGCTGACCGTCGAGGAGAACCTGACGGTCTTCGCCCGCATGTACGGTCTCGCCGACGTCCGCACCAGGGTCGAGGTCGTGACCGAGCTGTTCGAGCTGGACGACATGCGCAAGCGGCCGCTCCGCCAGCTCTCCTCCGGCCAGCAGACCCGCGTCCAGCTCGCCAAGGCCCTGCTGAACGAGCCCAGCTTGCTCGTCCTGGACGAGCCCACCGCCAGCCTCGACCCCGACGCCGGCGACCGCGTCCGCCAACTGCTGCTTCACGAGGCGCGACAGAGCGGCCGCGCGATGCTGATCACCTCCCACAACATGCGCGAGATCGAACGCATGTGCGATAGAGTCCACTTCTTGTCCGGCGGGCGCATCGTCGCCACCGGCAGCGCGGGCGAGCTCGCCAGCTACTACGGCGTCGACGACCTCGAAGAGGTGTTCCTGCGGGTGGCCCGCGGGCGAGCCAGCTAACTCAGGCAGAATTCGTTGCCCTCGGGGTCCTGCATCACCACGAAATAGTGGTTCGCCACCTCCTCGTCCGAGACGCGCAGCCTGGTGGCGCCGGCGCCGACCAGGCGGTCCGCCTCGGCGTTGACGCGCTCCCTGCGGGTGGGAAGCGGTACGTCGCGGCCGCCGCCGACATCGAGGTCGAGATGGACCCGGTTCTTGACCACCTTGGGCTCCGGCACCTCCTGGAAGAAGATCTGCGGTCCGACGCCCTCCGGGTCCACCAGATAGACAGCGGTGGCACCCTGCAGCTCCTCCTCCGGCACACCGATGCTGCGAAAGTACGTCAGCCAGTCGTCGAAGCCGGCCGGCGGGTCCTTGAGCTTGTACCCGAGGGCATCGGCCCAAAAGGACGTCAGCCGGTCCGGGTCGGAGCAATCGATCGTCAGCGAGAACCTGGTTGCCACGATCTCCTCCTGATCACACCGTCAACCTGGGCACTAATCGAGTGATCCTCCACCCGTCCCGCGACAACCTGCACCGCGGACCACCTCGCCGCGCGGATGGCACCCGACCTCGCCGCACCGGGCGCACTCTGCCGTGCGGAGCGCACCTCAGCTTGCCGCGTGGGCGCACTCTGCCGCGCGGAGCGCACCTCTTGGCAGCCGACCTTGCCGCGTGGGGCGCACGTTGCCGCGTAAATGGTTGCTCTGGTGTCCACTATGGGGGCTCTGACCGACACTACGCACGGCAAGATGCACCC
>JBKPDO010000371.1:0-3761 GCA_046727955.1 bacterium
CCGTGAGGATGGCTCGAACTTGAAAAGGACAACCCCCAAGAGCCCCGTCCGGTTGACCGGCGGGCGAACCCGCCTGCTCCCGGCCGATTGGGCCCCTGGGGGTCATCAGTGCCCCGAGGAACTCCCTTGGCCTTCCCGAGCCTCGCTCGAGAGAGTCTCGTCCTGCGACCCGAGGGCCGCGTGAACCTCACCACCGCGACGGGGGTTGCGCATACCCATCGTCCGGCGGTTCGCCGTCCGGGCCCGTCGGCCCGTCTGGCAGGAGCTCCAACCCGGGTTTCCCGGTCCAGCCGCGTCAGCCCCTCGGGGCGACTAAATAGTATAGGAGATCACGAGGTGGCCGTCAAGGCGACGTTTTCGCTGGCCGGACGCGTATGACCAGCTAGTGGCGGGTCGAATTACTTCGATGGAATGCCGTCCCACCCTAATTTGCGTGGGATCGTCACCTGTCCTCCCCTGGCGGCGTCGTAAGCACCTGCTCGACCGACCAGCCCTTGCGACACCGGCGGAGCAGTGTCTCGACCCGGATGCCCGTCCGCTGCGACCACCCGATGAGGGTGAGCGTCTCGCCGTTCCACGTGAGCACGTCGTCGCGGTCGTGCCGTCGCGCGGACGGCGATCGGTCATCGCTGGGCGACCCGGAACGCGGCAAGTCCACGGTCCGGTACAACCGTCGCCGGGGTCCTCGCGCAGGGACAGGTCGGTCTCTCGCTCCAGCGCGCGCCGGAACTCCTCGTTCGGGTCGGGCCGCTGGTCGGGTGGGGGGTTCCGCCGAGGGCGTCGCTCGTCGGTCACATCGAAACCTCCTCCACCTCGACGCCAGGTAGTTGTAGGGCCAGAAGATGAAGGAGTCGAAGCCGAGCCGCTGGTGGCAGTCGTGGAGGGCATCGACCCACAGGGTCGGCGGGCCGACGAGGTTGCGCCTGTTCTCGGTGGGCCCGCTGTACCGTCACGCCGGTGAGCATCACTTCGGTCCCCCGGGCGCAGCGAGTTGGGATCTCGGCGATGTCATCGACCGGCTCGACCAGCGATCGCAGTTCGTCCGCCGGGCAAGGATCGGATATCGGCTGCAATCTGCTGGCCGCGGGGACGTTGACGCTGCTCGTAGGGCGCCGGCCGCCCAGGGCCGCGGCTCGTGGCACGTCGGGTGCCGCCGTAGGGGGGGCACACGGCGCCTTACTCCGGGCGGGATGCCTCGTCCCCGAACAGGAACGACAACAGCACGAAGCGCCGCCCAGCGGTCACGTCGAGGACCTCGTGCAGGTGCGAGCAGCTGAACAGCAGCGCAGCGCCGGGGGCCGGCCGGTACAGCTCGGGCCCGTACTCCGGGAAGCGCAGCTGACCGCCCTGGTAGCCATCGTTGAGGTTGAGGGTGAGCGCGAACCGACGGTGCGCGGTCGCGGGGCTGAGGTTGTCGCGGTGGGCTCCGAAGAACCCGCGGTCGGACGCCTGGTAGCAGGCGATCTTGAAGCCCTCGAAGCGGCTCGCGCGGTACGCGAACGCCTTGGACAGCTCGGGCATGACACAACGACCGATCCTGGTGGCCAGCGCGCGGCTGCGCTGCGGGTCCCGCACGACGTGGTCGCGGCGGCGCTTGAGCTGCGCGCTGCGCTGCTCGCCGCGGCGACCGCCCGTCGAGGACTCCACCCCGGTCTCGCTGTGGCCCTCCTGCTCCCACACGGCAATGAGCTCGGCGCACCGCTGCGGGCCGAGCACGTCCGGCACGACCAGCAGTGGCGCCTGGGTCGCGATCTCCCGCGACCGCCGGTCGTCCCAGACCAGCTCGGCGACCAGCTCGGCGACATCCGCGGCGATGCGGGCGCCGTCTGCGAACGGCAGCGTCGCACGGACCCGCAGATTCGGGTCGAGCAGAAAGACGGTCGGTGCGCCCCCCGTGCGGTAGGCGGCAGCGGCACGACCGTCGGCGTCCTGGAGCAACGGGAACGCCACGTCGTGTCCGGCCAGCGCGGGCGGGCCGACGACGTGCACCGTCAGGTGCGCGTCGCCGATGGCCATCAGCCCCTCGGCAAGCGCGTCCAGCCGCGCCACGCACGCCTCATCGGCGAGCACCAGCAACGCCGGCCGGCCGCCCGCGTGGGCGTAGTACCGCGTCGGCGTCCCGTCCTTTGAGGGCAGCACCAGGTCGGGCGCACGCTCGCCCCGTGCCAGGCCGGCCGCGGCCGTCATGCCAACACCGCTCGGAACCGCACCATCGGTCCGCAGCATAGCCAAAGAGTCAGACACACCTCAATGCTCGGGATCCTTCGTCGGCAGCTCGGGCTTCCTGCGCATCATCGACACGCCGATCTTGTCGGTGCCCAGAATCTCATCTGCAGCGTTAACCTGCGGCTTCGCGGTGGCGCGGATTGTCAGACCAGGCTATCCGCCCGCTGTCAGATCGCTGTCAGTGCGCCACGAGGCGCGGATTGTCCGGATGGAGGTGAGAGACCGTCCATCGCTGGGCCGTCGTAGCGGCCTGGTGAAGCTGGAGGCAGCCCGACCCGGGGGTCGCCGGGAAGGGTGGGAGCAGCCTTGACAAAGTCGGGTTGGTTCAGCACTGCTGGATGGGCCGAGCCCGGTGAGCGAGACGGGAAGGTATACGCGAGGAACCGGTGCTGTTACGCCTCTTGATTTCTGGCCAGCTCGAACCCAGTGGATATGGGCTGGATGGCGGTGCGTACCCGCCCCGTGACGGGTGGGGAACTCCTGACCGGGTATTGACAGTCTGGGTTGGGAGGCCACGGTGAAGGACTACGGCGTAGCCGTGGCGATGCCGCAGGGGTAGAGCCGGATGCCTAACCCGTCGACCGGACAGCAGCGAACGTGGGGAAAGCGCCGGGATGAACCGGCATGAGGAAAGGGATGAGAACGCCCGACATCGAAGGAGTAGCGATCCACGGTGGCCCCAAGTCATGCGTCGACGATCCGCGAGGATGGTGGCGAAGCGTTGACAGGGGTACGTGCAGGCCAGCCATTGAGCCGCGAGATCACTGTTTCGGGGTGCCGACGCCGTCTCACGAGGCGGAAGGCCACATCGCCGGCGGCGTTAGCGCGAGCCGTCTGGTGGACCCCGCGCGGTCTGAGAACCTGTGCATGTACGGAGTCCTCATGCGCGAGAACCGGGAGGTCCCACTGCTCGCCCGTCCGGCTGATCACCGGGCGGGCCGCCCAGGGAACGTTGAGGCGGTAAGCCTGGGATGAACGGGAGTGGGAAGTCAGATGGGCGCGTAGTACCAGCGAGACCGGCGAACAAGGCTGCGGCTGCGGAGCCGGTGGAGGGAAGGCGCCCAGCCGAGGGGAACACGGCCAGCAAAACGCGCCCCGGACGCAGTGCCGGGCCTGGCGCGCCCAGTGCGCTGGATCGTGTACGTGAAGTGGCAGTACGGGACAGGCAGGCACGGTTCACGGCGCTGCTGCACCATGTCGACGTCGATCGTCTCCGGACGGCGTATCGGGCGGATCCGCCCGCAGGCCGCGCCGGGGGTGGACGGGGTGACATGGGCGGCTTACGGGCAGGACCTGGAGGACAACCTCCGGGACCTGCACCAGCGGCTGCACAGCGGGCGTTACCGGGCTCGGCCATCGCGGCGTGCGTACATCCCGAAGGCGGACGGGCGGCTGCGGCCGCTCGGCATCGCCGCGCTGGAGGACAAGATCGTCCAGCGGGCCGTCGTCGAGGTGCTCAACGCGGTGTATGAGGCCGACTTCCGGGGTTTCTCCTACGGGTTCAGGCCCGGGCGCAACCCGCATCAGGCGTTGGA
>JBKPDO010000372.1:0-26948 GCA_046727955.1 bacterium
TGGGGTTCTGCGCCGTGGAGCTGCTGCCGTCGCCGAAGTCCCAGGCCCAGGCCGTCGGTCCGCCGGTCGAGGTGTCGGTGAACTGCACGGCCAAGGGCGCCGTCCCCGACGTCGGCGCCGCCGTGAAGCTCGCCGTCGGCGGCGCCGGGAGAGTCACGGTCTTGAACGTGACGAGCACCGCAACCCACTGCTCGGATGCGGAGAGCTCGCCCGAGTAGGCGTAGGCTCCGGTCGCTGCGACATCGTTGACGGCCGTCGCCAGGCCCTTGATCTTGGTCCCCGAGGCCTGCACGGCCCCCGAATCCGCCCAGCCGGACGCCGAGGTGAGGGTCGCCGGCGTGTCGCCGAAGCCGACGGCTGCAAACAACGTCTCGTTCGGCTGCGCCGTCGTTGCGGTTGCCGCTGTGGAAACCGCGGTCCCGCTGGAGCTCCGGGTGGCGCTCTTGTCCACCCAGGACGTCGGATCGAAGTTGTCGAACTCGTAGACCTGCAGGAGGTGATAGGTGGTAATGGCATTCTGCGTTACGGTCACCTGGTCGCCTTCGACCAGTGCGGTCGTGATCTTGGCGGACGCCACCACGACGGTCAAGCCGGTAGTGCCGGAGTTCTTCTTGACGGCATTGATCGTGTAGGCGTTCCCACGCGTGTCGGTGATTGCGGTGACCTCGTTGGTGCCCGCGCCCGAGAATAGGTAGGCCACCACAAGATGCCGGCCCACGACGGTACTGACCCCCGCGGGCACGGTCAGCGAAAACGTCGAGGCTGACACCGCGTTGGCGCCGACGGCGATCTGCCGCTGATGCTGGGTGAGCGCGGCGCTCGCCGGCGACGTCATCACGGCGACGGTGGCACCGAGAACCGCCAGCACCAGTGCGACACCGGCGATCCTGTGCCGACGGACGACTCGTTGCCGCGCTTGCGTTGGCCAGATCATGAACGGTGCCCCCCGTCAGCGAGCATTCGCCGACATGCACGCGGGTTCTCGCGGGTCCTCGGCGACCAGGCGAGTGCAAGTCGGTTTATCGCATGAGAGTATGCTAAGCGCCGTGTCGGTGTATTGGTATCGTGCGTCTGACGGAGCGGGGCTACGGCGATTCGTCTAATCCACTCACCCGCGTCGGGTTGATAGCCCTGGTGCGCGTAGGGATCGACCGCAGCGCTTCGGCGGCGCTAGTCCGTCTGAGTCTTCCGCGCTGGGGTGCCGTACGACTATAGTTTGGCGCTCGGGGTCTACTGCAGTTGCCCGCCAGGGGGTGCCAGCCATTGCCGGAGGAAGCTACGGGCAGGGCACGCTCCGTTCATCGACCGGCACCGCCGCCGGCGACTACGTCCCTCACGGCCTCGCCGGCGAGGCCGTGCGTGGACGCGGCCCTCGCCGCACTCGATGGGCACGGCGTCCGGTGGGCGTTGCTGCGCGGCGACCCGAGGGCGGGTCTCGTCTTCGGCGACGTGGACCTGCTCGTCGAGCGCACGGCGGTTCCGCGGCTGGAGGCGATGCTCATGCCGGTCGGCTTCGCCCCGGTGCTGCGGCCGGGCCACGGGTCGCACCGCTTCTTCGTGGCCTACGACGAGCAGGCGGGGCGTTGGCTCGAGCTCGACATCGTCTCCGAACTGTCCTTCGGTCGGCATCAGGAGCTTACGACGAGCGCGGCCGAGGCGTGCCTCGCGACAAGGGTACGCGACGAGCCGCTGTGGCGGCTGGCCCCTTGCGACGAGTTCTGGGCCCTACTGCTGCACTACCTGCTGGACAAGGGCGCTATCCCGTTTGACCGCCGCGGGGCCGTCCTGGACGCCTTCGACGACGCCACCGCTGGCGGCGCACTGCTCGACGCTGTCCGGCCCCACCTACCGCCGACGCTGAACCCAGAGGACCTCCTCGATGCCGTCCGCCGCGCCGACTGGGACGAGCTCATCGCACTTGCCGCGGGGCTGCGCCGTTCATGGCTGCGGCGCGAAGCTCTCCGGGTGAACGCTCGTGTCTTCGCCGGTCGGGTCCGCGGCCGGCTCGGCCCGCCGCCGTGGGGTGCGCGCCAGGGATTGACGGTCGCGCTCCTCGGCCCCGACGGGGCCGGCAAGACAACCCTGGCCGAGACGCTCAGGCGGCAGTTCGTGCTACCGACACGGGTCGTCTACGTGGGAGTCCTGCGCACGACCGAGCGTGCGTTGCGACTTCGGCGCGTGCCTGGGCTGATGCTGATGCTGCGACTGATGGAGTTCACCAGCAAGGGTCTCGCCGCACGCTACCAGCGCCGCCGCGGCCGGCTCGTCGTATTCGACCGCTACACCTACGACGCTCTGCTGGCCCCTGGCGGCGAGAAGCTGCGCGCACGCGTCAGCTACGCGCTGATCCGGCGCACCTGCCCCGCCCCGGACCTTGTCATCGTGCTCGACGTGCCGGCTGCCACGATGTACGCCCGCAAGGGCGAGCTCGGCCTCACGCGGCTCGACGACTTCCGCCGACGCTACCTTTCGATGCGCGAGCGCCTCCCCAATACGACCGTCGTCGACGCGAGCCAGCCGGCGGCGGACGTCCACCGCGCGGTGGCGGCCCTACTCTGGCGGCGCTACGCCGGTGCGCACGCGTGATGGCCAGGAGGCGGCAAGAGGGCGTGCGGCGGCAGGATGCCGCGCAGGCGCTTGTGCAGGCGGACACGACCGAAGAGCCCGTTTCGATGCGGCATCCCGATCCGGGTACGGGACGGCACCGCGCGCACTCCGCGGCGACGAGCAGCCAGATCCGAGGATCGAGCCTCATGCTGCTGGGCCGCGTCGTCTCGATGGTGACGACCTTCGTCGCCCAGGTCATCGTCGTCCGCTACCTGAGCAAGGAGGATTTCGGGTACTTCGGGTACGCCTGGTCCGTTGTCCTGCTGCTCCAGTCAGTACTGGCTCTGGGGCTGGATCGAGCCGATACGCGGTTCCTCTCGGTGTACTCCGAGATCCGCGACCAAGCCCGGTTCTTCGGCGTGCTCGCTGTCGAGATCGCCACGATCGCGGTTACTGGCCTGCTCGCGGTCGGGGCAGTGTTCACGGTAGCAGGGCTCCGCGTCGCTCCGAGGGTGGGCGTCGACCCGGCGGCACTGTCGCTGCTGGTCGTGCTCATCGCCTTGGCGCCGCTGCAGGCGCTGGACCAGCTAACCCTGAACGTCTTCGCGGTCATGGAGCGACCCCGGGCCATCTTCGTCCGAAGATACCTGCTCGAACCGTTACTGCGGCTGCTCGTCGTCGTCCTCCTCGTCGCCGGGCACAGGTCGGTGGGGTTCCTCGCGCTCGGCTACCTCACCGTCGGCGTCATCGGCGTGGCGCTCTACGGCGGGTTGCTCGTGCGTCTGCTGCGCCCCCGATGGGTCAAGTACGGACTGCGGCTGCGCCATCTCAGGCTCCCGGTCGGCGAGCTGTTTTCGTTTGGCCTGCCGTTGCTATCCACCAACGTCGTCTACGTCGCCACGACCGCGTTGGCGACGGTCGTGCTGGGGTACTTCCGCCCGCCGTCCGAGGTCGCGGCGTTCCGCGCCGTGCAGCCGGTCGCCGCGCTGAACGCCATGGTGATGCTGAGCTTCGGCATCCTGTTCACCCCAGCCGCCGGACGCCTGTGGGCGCGGGGTGACCGCGACGGCATGCGCGACCTCTACTGGCAGACGACGAGTTGGTTGGCGGCGCTGACCTTCCCCATCTTCGCGGTGACCGCGGCGCTCGCAGAGCCGTTGACCGTCCGGCTTTTTGGCATGCGCTACGCGGACTCCGCGACGTACCTGGTCCTGCTCTCGCTCGGCACGTACATCAACACCGCCCTCGGCTTCAACGGCCTCACGATTCAGATGCTCGGTAAGATCCGGTACGTCCTGGTGATCAATTGCTGCACGGCCGCCTTCGCCCTTGCCGCCAACCTGGTGCTCGTCGCTCGCTTCGGTGCGGCCGGCGCCGCGGTGGCGGTCCTGGCCACACTGGTGCTGCACAATGTGCTAAAGCAGGCCGGACTGCGCGGCACGGGTGTGGGTGTCTTTGACCTACGCTACCTCAGGTTCTACCTAATCATCGTCGGAGGAATCACCTTGGTGGGGCTCGTTGAGCAGGTCGCACACCCGCCGCTGCTGGTCGGCGTGGCCGTCGCGGCGACGGTCTCGCTCGTCGTCGTCCGTCTCAACCGGCACACACTACGGCTGGCGGGAACCTTCCCTGAGCTGGCCCGCGTACCGGTCGTACGACGCCTGATCGACGAGTGAGGCCGCAGGTCGATGGCTGAACTGCCCCGGGACGCTCGACCGCGGCACGCGGGCGATGGACCGGACGATCCGGCGCTGTTGCTGCAGGCGTCGCGTCGCATCGACTGGCGGTTCCTGCTGCCTCGGCCGCAGCTTGCCTGCATCGTCTACATCGGCCGCCACGACGCGGCACTCATCGGCGCCCTTCGCGCACATGCAGACCTGACGATCGTCGGTGCGGACACCGACCAGCCCTCGCCGTCGTCGTTCGACCTCGCCGTGCTCAAGGACGCGTCGCTCGGGTCGATCAGTGCCGGCCGCGATCTCGTCCGCCCTGGCGGGTGGGTGTACGCGGAGGCGGGGGGCGTCCTGCGGCGCCCTCGGGCCGGCGCCCGTCCGGTGTCACGTTGGCGCCGCGCGTTCGTCGACGCCGGCCTCACCGAGGTCACCGCCCACTGGCACGTACCCAACCACGACGCTGCCGCCTTCCTCGTCCCCCTGGACGATCCGGCCGGCGTCCGGCTCGTCCTCCGCCGCCACCAAGGCTCGGCCGCCGGCCAGGTCAAGGCCATCATGGGCCGCCTCCTCGTGGCCACCGGGCTCATCGAGCTCGCGGTGCGTGACGCCAGCGTGCTCGGTCGCCGACCATCGCTGGACGGAGGGCGCAGGTGAACCTCGTCGAGCGGCTGCTCACCAGCCGACGCGACGAGCTGGGGCTCGACCGCCTCGGCCTGCCCGCCGACCTGAGCTGTCTGTTCGTCACTCCCCGCTTCCGCACCTCGCGGCACGTCATCGCCCTCGTCGCGCCCGCCGGCGGCGGTGAGATCAGTCTCGTCGCCAAGCTCCCGCGTCGCGCCGACGACGACGCGGGACTGCGCCGCGAGTACGCGAACCTACGCCGCCTGCGAGACCTGTGGCCGGAAGGCCGAGGCTCCTATCCCGAACTGGTCCTGCTCGACTGCGTGGACGGTCAGCCGATTCTCATCGAGACCGCCGTCCGCGGCGAGGCCCTACACCACCGGGCTCTGCGCAAGGACCCCCAGCGCGTGATCGCCTTGATCGAGCGCTGGCTCGACGGGCTGCCCGTGACGGGGATGAGCAGCGACGACGGCGCCTGGTTCGACCGGATGATCGCGGCACCGCTGGGTGACTTCGCTCAACGGGCGGCGCTTGGGGACGAGACACGCCGGCTCGTCGACCAGACCATGCGAATCGTGGATCCGCTCGCCCAGGCACACTTCCCGTTCGTCTTCGAGCACGGCGATCTCACGCATCCGAACCTTCTGCTCGGGCCGGGCGAGTGCGTTGGCGTCGTCGACTGGGAGCTGTCCCAGCCGCAGGGCCTACCGGTGCACGACTACTGCCTGTTCCTCGCCTTCGTCGCGTTCTCGCTGTCGCGGGTGCATAAGCTTGCTGGCCAGGTCCAGGCCTTCGAGCGGGCGTTCATCGGCCCGCGTCCATGGGCGCTGCCGCTGATCGCCCGGCGGCTGGCACGTCTGTCGGTCGATTCCCGGCTCCTCGTGCCATTCGTCGTCGCGTGCTGGGCGCGCTATGTGGCGGAGTTGCTGCCACGCCTGATCGGGACCGTGGCGGGAGACGTCGCGACGGCCCAGGGCAGGCCGGCGGCCCTCGGCGACGAGGCAGCCGCGCTGGTCCGCCAGGATCGGGATCTCGCGCTGTGGCGCTGCGCGGTTCGGCGCGTGGACGCCATGTCCGCCGCCGCGGGAGCATTTGCGTGACACCGGGCCCGAGAAGCCGGACACCGGCGCTCGAGGGCATCGGAGCGCTTGTCAGGACAGCTACAGCTTGTCAGACCGGCGGCGCCGAGGAGGCCGCCGCCGCTGTGGCGCGAAGAGGAGCAGGATGGCGCGACGCGCCACCGGGCGAGGAGCGAACGAGACGGTCGCGAACCAGACCGCGAAGATAAGGCGGCGGCCTGCGTCGAGATCTGAATGGAACACCGTTTGGAGGATGCCCCGCCAGGCCAAGCGCCAGCGCCGATCGTCTGCCACCGGGTGACTCCTCGGGTCCAATCGCAGCGAGGCGACACGGTGCCGCAGATGGTTGTGGTCGTTCATGTCCAGGTGGCGCGCAGCCGAGAGCCCGTTGGCCGTTGCCAACTCCGTGACCAGGGCGTACTTGGCCAGCCCGTGTTGGACGAACCTGGACAGTTGGGCGCCGTCGACGACATCCGGCGCCCACGCATTGGCTCCGTGGATGCGGTAGAACCCCAGCGGCTCCTCGATGGCGGCGACGGTGCCGTAGAACGGGGCGGCCGTGACGAGATAGCCGTCCGCTGAGATACGCCACTCGGCTTCGGGCATCGGCAGGATGCGCTCGAGCACACGTCGGGGGAACGCGTTGCCGCTCATCACCGGTGTGGTGTAACCGCCGGTGCGCAGCAGTGACTGCACCACCGGACCCGCCGGCAGGGGCTTGGACGCGGGCGGGTTGGTGAAGCCGAGCGGTGCGCCGTGCCGGTCAACGGCGTCGAGCCGGAAATGCAGCTTGGCCACGCCCGGCCGGAGGTGCTGGACCACGCGCTCAGCCGCTTTGGAGTGCAGCTCGTCGTCCGCGTCCAGGAAGATCACCAGGTCCCCTCTGCAGGCGGCAAAGCCGGCGTTGAGCGCGGCGGCCTGTCCCCCGTTGACCTGCTCCACGGTTACCACTCGGTCGCGGTAGCGGTTGATCACCCGACGTGAACCATCGGTGGAGCCGTCGTCGACCACGACCACCTCGACCTGGGGATAGGTCTGCTGCAGCGCAGATTCAATGGCCTTCCCGACAAAATGCTCGTAATTGTAATTGTTGACGACGATGCTGACGGTGGGCCTTGCGGACGGTTCGAGCTGCGACTGGTGCGCTCGCGAGCCGGTGTGGGTGCCGTCCGAGCGCGATGACGGAAGCGCGCCTCCCGGGCGCGTCCGGTCCAGAGCATTGGTCGCTCGCGTGTCCATCACCGTTGCCTGTGCTCGGAGTCGTCGGCCCACGCTATCAGATCGGCCTCGAAGCGCTGCAGTGGAGCGCCCCGGCCAGGGCGAGTCGTCCGCCGCCACGAAACGGGTGGCACCGCTCCCCTCCGGCGCCGTCGCCCGTGGCCTGGTGCGAGCATTCCCGCGCCGCGTAGGATCTACATGTCGAGAAGCGCAGGCCGCCGGTTGGCATGCAGACATCCATCCTCGGCGCTGGAGACGAGTGGAGGCCGTGACAGACGCACATCGAGGCGGTCTTGATCTGGCAGCGGCGCCGGCCAGGTCTGGCGTGCTCGCGACCATCCGGTCAGGTTCGCTGCTAGGACCGTTCGAGAATGGCCCCGGCGCGGTTCTCCTGGTGCTGCTGTCGGCCGTGGTGGTCGGTGCCGGCACGGGGCTGGACATCAAGCTCGGGGCAGCCGCCCTTGTGGCGATGATCGCCGGGCTGACGATTCTGCTCCGTCCGGCCACCGCAGTGCTCACCGTCGTGGCTGTAGCCCCGGTCGTATGCGCCCTCAAGCGGGGCCTGATCGTGCCTGGCTTGCGGCCCTCGGAGGTGCTGATCGCGGGAGTCGTGACCCCGGTACTCCTCTTTGCCGGGCCCCGTGTCTCGATCCCCTGGCGATTGCTTGATGGGATGGCCCTCGCGTATGTCCTGGCCACGTTGGTGCTCGGGGCCGGCGACATGCTGGCTAACGGCACTCCCTTCACTGCGGAATTCAACGGTCAGCTCATCGGGCCGCTGCAGTTCTTCCTGCTCTACCGTAGCGTGGTGGTCGCTCTCGACACGCCGGAACTGCGGCGACAGGCGGTGCGCCTGCTCCTCCTGGGTAGTATCCCGGTCGCGATCAGCGCCCCGCTGCAGTACTTCAACATCGGGCCCACGAGAGCGTTCATCGTCACCGTCGTCAACAGCATCGCCTCGGACAGCGTCCATTACAAGGACGGCGGGCTGCGGCGCGCCACCGGCATCATGGACCACTGGCACTCGCTGGGCGCATACATGCTCGTCATCATCCTGCTGTGTGTGGCGCTTCTGCTGGACACGCAGCAGCAAGTGATGAGGCGGGGGTTGCTGAGAGTCGTCCTGGCCTTCGCCGTGGCGGGCATGATGCTGACGCTGACGATGGGGCCCGTCCTCGGCGCCATCGCGGGGTCGGTCGGGCTGGGAATCGCCAGTGGCCGCTCCCGGAAGGTCCTAGCGTGGTTGGCGATTGGAGCCCTAGCGATCGTGGTCGCGCTGGGACCGTTCCTGAGTGCCCGCCTCAATCAGCAGTTCAGCGATCAGGTGGGGCAGGTGAGCGCGACCGCGGGACCGAGCTTCCTGCCGCAGACCGTCCGATACCGGATCGAAGTCTGGAAGAGCGAATACGCTCCGCTGGTGATGTCCCACCTCCTCACGGGCTATGGCCCCAGCCTTCCCCCCTACATCAACTGGCGCTATACCGAGACGTTGTACGTAACCCTGCTCCTGAAAGGCGGAGTGCCTCTGCTGGCCATCTACGCCGGCTTGATGTTTGCAGCGTGGTCGCTGGCCAGATCGCTGGCATCATCCCGAGCCAGCCCGGACGACAGGTGCATTGCCCAAGTCGTGTTGACGCTGATCCTGGTGCTCATACCGCTGCAATTCATCAACCCCTACTTCGTCAACACTGGGCTGGCTCACCCGATCTGGATTCTCTTCGGTCTGACGGGCGCTGCCGTTGGACGGTTGCAGACACGGCCGACGAGCCGCCTGCGTGCGCGGGTCCCTTGAACGTGTCGCGCCGGCGGCGGCCGCATGGTGCCTCGCACCAGCGAGCACCAGCGGGGTCGGATCATCCAGCTGGCCGGCTCGGCGCCGCCCGGGCGCCTGCAGCAGGGCGGTGAGGGGCTGGGGACCCCCGAGGATCCCGAGGCGCCGGCGCACTGGACCCTGGACGCCCTGGCCCAGGCCGCCCAGGCCGAGGGCATCCGGGTGGGCCGCAGCCAGGTCCGCCGGATCCTGCTGGCCGAAGGCGCCCGCTGGCGGCAGCCGCGCTCGTGGACGCACAGCACCGACCCGGAGTTCGTCCCAAAGGGAGGGCTGGTGGCGGCTGTTTCGCCGCCAGGCGCTTGCCGGGCAGTCGTTCGCCACCCTTGGGGAGATCACCCTGGCCACCAAGATCGCGACCTGCCAGCTCAACGCCCGCGCTCGCCCGTGGGTGTGGGGCCGCCCGCCACCCTCCCCTCGCCACCGACGCCACGCCTTTACCTACCGGATCTAAGGAACGTAGCACTACCGCTGCTTTGTTGGAATCGGGAAGGTGCAGGTCAGGGCCTCGTCGGTCCGTGGCGGAGACAGAGCATTTGCGCAGGTGGAAGCGAGGGAAGTGCATATCAGTGCCCCGGCCTCGACAAACCACCGATATTATAGGCTCCCCGATGGCCGCCTGGCCCTAAACCTCACCATTGCCCGCGCCCAGTTCGTGGCGCTTGCGATTGGCGCTGACGCAACCGCAGGCCGCAGCCGTGCCGCTTGGTGGTGTCGCCGTAGGCCGGCTGCATCCACCTGTGGTCCGGCGATGCTCGGCACCCGGGTGCTCGGCTTCCGCTGATCCTGCGACGAGAACTGCTCGTCTGAACCCCTCAAAGTGCGACGCCCCGGGATCCGCGTTGCGGGTAAGGGAAATTTGGGGTAGTGTCCGGCGCTATGAAGTCCAAATCTGCTGCAAGGCGACTGATCGCTGCGCTCCTGTGGAAACGCATCGGCTTGCGCGTTCGCCTGCAACAGCCTCCTCCGCCACCACGTTCGGCGCCGGCAGAAAATGCCGTCCTACACAACCGCGCCGAATGGGAATCGGCGGTGCGGGAGCTCCGCCATCTCGGTCTGCCCATGCACCGCGACCGGCCCAAGAACTGGGACACACTGGCCGCACTGAACGCGATCCTCACCCGGGCTCACCGGTCGGCGAGCATCCTGGACGCCGGCACCGCGCTGTACTCGACGATACTGCCCATCCTGTGGTGCTTCGGGTACGAGCGGCTGACCGGCATCAACCTCGAGTTCCGCAAGCCCGTCCGGCGAGGGCCGGCCAGCTTCCTGCCGGGCGACCTCACCGCGACCAGCTTCGAGCAGGAAACATTCGACGTGATCACCTGCCTCTCAGTGATCGAGCACGGGGTCGATCTCACCGCGTACTTTAAGGAGGCGTCGCGGCTGCTGCGCCCTGGCGGAATCCTCGTCACCTCGACCGACTTCTATCAGGAGCCGATCGACACGAGGGGCATGACCGCCTACGGCACGCCGGTCCACATCTTCACCCCGGACGAGATCACCGGCGCCATCGACACCGCCGCCGGCTATGGCCTCAAGCCGACGGGCGCCCTTGACCTCCGCTGTGACGAGAAGCCTGTCACGTGGACGCGGTTCGACCTGCGCTACACCTTCGTGGTATTCACCCTCCAGAAACAGGCAGCCTAGCCGCCCAAGCCGCTGAACCGCTACGCCTCGTGGTCAGCCCCTCTTTGGCGCCACGGTGCAGAAGCTCTGTGTCCACCTGCGGCTTTCCCAAGATGAACTTGCTGACCGTCCGGCACGTTGAAGAGCCTTGACCAGGCCGTTGATCGCCTCTGCCGCGACTACCCCCGCTTCACCCTCTGTGTTGATCCCGCGCGACCGCAACAAGACCCGGGAGCGACGCGGCCGCCGCACGCCTCATCGAGGGTCGCACCGGCTGCGCATGGTGGCTTCCTCCGGCACCGATCGGACTCACCCCCCTTGGGCGCCGAGCGACGCCCTCTGAGCGCCGGACTGCAAGTGTTGGGCATCGGGCGACGGAACACTTCCCAACGGATCAACGCCGCCAGACGCGGCCGTGCCCGCCGGGGCGCCCGACCTCGACCCGTGTGCCGGTTCGGGCTCGGCCCGCCGCGCTGCGCCGTCGGCCTGGCGCGGTGACGAACTGGATCAGTACACTGCGTGAACGCTTGACCAGAGCTGCTGAAGAGCATTGGTGTCATGCCGGGAACACGGACCGCCAGGGGTAGTTCGTCAGCACCTCGTCGCCCACGCCACTCGCGGAGCCTTTCCTACTGGGCGATCGCCATCATCCTTGGACTGCTCGTCACAGTCACCGGCATCCTCGTTCTCAGGTTCGGCGGTACGACCACGTTCAGCGTGCGCACCGACGCAGAGCTCGACAGGGCGCTCGCACGCGCAACTGGCGGCGAGACCATCGTCCTTCGGCCGGGGGCGTACGGCCTCCACTACCTGCGGAAGTCCTACGCCGCTCGACTGACCATCCGAGGCGACGACCGCCGCGGCGTCCGGGTGCGGGGTTTCAGCACTCTCGCCAATGCCACCGCGAGCACCGCCGCCGCGAATATTCGCATCACCGGCCTGACCATCTCGGGCGTCGACGAGCATCGCGATAGTGTCAGTATCAACCAAGGCTCGCACGATGTCGAGATCGCCGACGTGACCATAGCAGGCGGTCGTAACTGCATCAACATCAACGCCTATCCGTACACCGGGGTGACCTGGCCGTACAACATTACTGTCAGGAACAGTGACTTATCCGGCTCGAAGAGCGACCTCGTGCATATTAAGGGGGCGCGCGCAGTTGTCTTCCAGCACAATTTCATTCATGATCCTCAAGACAGTCCCGACGACCATGTCGATGGCATCCAAAGCACCGCCTCGGATGGCCTGAAGATCGTCGCCAACTCGTTCACCGAGCCAGTTGAAGGGACCACCGGCCACAACCAGGCCATCATCCTGGGGCGAGCCGATCCGTATGACCAGTTCCTGGCGGTTCGGAATTCCTATGTGGCGAACAATCTGGTCTATGGATGGCGTGGCAGCGGCATCCTCCTTGCCGGGACCCAGACCACGTGGGTGGTGAACAACACCTCCGTGCCATACGATGGCCAGGAGGGATTCGTAACGGCAACCAAGAGCCCGAGCACCAGGGGTGGTACGGCCGAGGCTTGGTACAACGCCGACCTGAGGGTCTGGAATAATATCTTCAACAGGGTGAGCGCCAATTCTGGGCCAGATCCGGTATTCAAGTCCAACAACCTGGTCACCCAGGCCGCGAGCGGGTACGGCAGGAACTCGATCGCCGATCACGCCGGGTTCGTGACTACCAGTCCGACCGATCCAGAAAGATATGAGTTGCGGGGCACCAGCCCTGCCGTGGACAGTGGCATCATAACTCCCGACGGAAAGACTCCCAGAACTGATCTGGACGGCCTCCGTCGCAGGGGGTTGCCGGACCGGGGAGCACGTGAATATGTCACACCGGCTGGCTAGCCGGGTGTTCCCCACATGAGGGTTGGTAGCAGTGTCGAGGTCATCATGGCCTCCGATCAGTCAGCTCGCCCAGCGCGGACAGGTCGGGTCGACGTTGAGCAGCTCCAGCAGTCTGGCTGCAACGGCGGTGGTGCGGGAATGGTGGGCGGGTCGTGGCCTCGGGCGGGGTTGAGGCGCGGGCCGGCCAGGGCTTCGAAGACAAGCCGGCCAGTCGGCTTGGCAGGGCGGCCGACATACAACCCGAGCAGCAAAGCGGCCGGGGCGATGGCCTTGCGGACCGCCTGTCGACCAGAGCAGAAGACAAGCAGCGCCAGGCAGATGACGCAGATGAGCGCCGCAATGCGGTGGACGGACCGACGCCTCGACCGATCGACCCCGTCAGCCGGTTCGGCCAGCGGACAGCCTGGCGTAACCACTCTGTTGAGCAAAGTTTGCTTGGAACGTTTGACCCGGTCAAGGGACAATGGAGACGCGCTCAGGGGGTCCAGATGATCGGGATTGATGGCGAACGGCTGCCGGGACTGGTCGGCGAACAGATCGTGTATGCGGCACTGGATGCGATTGACCAGGCGCTTGAGCAGGCCCTGACCGCCCGGAGTGAGACCCAGCGCCGACGTGAGTTCGCGCAACTCCGAGGCATGCTCCTGACCTTGCCCCACAACGGCCTCGGTCTGGAACGCGCCTTGCGTCGCCTTATCATTACTTTGCGAGAACCGATGCCGAATCGGTGATCGTGGCGCTGTAACGCTTGTGACATCCGCCGCGTTCCGCGATCCTGTCGCGATGAGCGCGGCGAAGTCGTCGTCCCGCGCAACGTCACCTGGGCGACGCTACGCCCGTTCTTACCATATGGACCGCCGTGATTGTCGTGGTCGGTCGGTCCGCGTTCGAACGATCCCCACCCCCTGTTATTCAGCCGTGAGGCCTGCTGACCACGCCACGAGTGTCGTGCTGAACGCCGCCGCAGCGTCAACAGGAGGCCGGGGACCGGGCTATCCCGCTCATTATACGCTATAGTAACAGAAAAGATATTCCGGACTTTAGGAATCTAACCCGTGATCGTCTTGTCGGCTCTTGCGGGAGCAGTCCCCTAGTTTGAAGATGGATCGCCGATCCAGCCCAGAACGGGTGCGAAAGCCGGCTCGCAACTACGACGGGAGGTGAAACCCACGCGGCCGTGATTGCGGCCGGTCGCCAATGTCAACCCCGTTCAATCATGCTGGCGGCTTCTGGGTAGTACTGTGGTTGCGAACCTCCAGGGTGAGCGGTGCAACCTGATAGGCGATCCGATCGGCTTGGTGCGTCTGCCGGAGGGATCGCGCCCGATCGGTCTGGGGACACGAGGAGGAGCCGGTGAGAACCGGGCTGAGAGCTGGCTGGATCCGCCGCCGCTGGTGGATTCCTATCCTCGCGGTGGCTGTGGCGACGACCGTCGGGGGAGCCGTCGCGGCCAGTCACCCGGGGTCGTACACCGCCACCATGGTGTTCGTCGTCCCGAGCACGCCGAACACGGGCATCTCGCCCGACGGGGCTCAGCGGCTGGCGTCGACATACGCGGCGCTAGTTCTTGATGACGACCTGATCGCCCAGGCGATCGGCAGGGGGGTGAAACGCGGACCAGCTGACGTGAAGCGCAGGGTCACTGCCGTCAACCCCGTCAACACCGCTCTGGTGCGGGTAACGTACGCGGGGAGGAGTAGAGCGGAAACCCTTGCCGCAGTGGATGCGCTGCAGGCCGCCCTGACCGGCTCACAGCCTGCATCACCGGGCGTGAGACCACACTCCATCCTTTCCGTACAGGTAGGGATTACGGCTCCCGCCGGCCGCATGACGTCATACCTGCTCGCCGCCATATTCGGACTCTGCGCCGCAGCCGTTCTCGTCATCGCTCTGGAGCGCTCTGATATCCGCGTCGACGGCACGGCCATCCTGGAGGAGCACGTTCCGGACATCCCCATCCTCGGCACGGTAGCGCCGGTAGGCCGGCGTAGCGATATCCCTGTGCTGAACCAACCCTTCAATCCAGCCGCCGAGGGATTCCAGTCTATTCGGATTGCGCTGGAGCGACTCGGGCTCGGGAGTGAGATCGAGACTATCGTCGTCATGTCGGCGGACAAGCAAGAGGGCAAGACGACCCTCGCGGCGAATCTCGGTATGGCGCTGGCTCGGAGGGGACGGATGGTGATCCTCGTCGCCGGGGACATGCGACGGCCAGGTCTCGAGAAGCTGTTCCACGTGACGTCCCCAGTTGGGCTGGCCGACCTTCTTGACGACGAAGCCAGCGAGCCGCTGCGGGCGCTCCTGGGGGCGCTCTTCTCGATCACCTCGGACCTGTGGCTGCTGCCGGCCGGCCGCTCGTCTGGGAACCCGGCGGAGCTACTGGAGGCTAACAAGATCCGCGAATTGCTGGAGCCGATCCGCCTCGGGAACCCCGTGGTGATCATCGACACTCCACCAGCCCTCCAATCCGCGGATGCCGCCGCGCTCGCTGATGCCGCCGACGGCGCCGTTCTGGTCGTCCGCTCAGGCCGTAGTCGACTTCGATCTGTGCGGGAGATCGCAGTCGGGTTGCGGCGCGACAATATACGAGTGCTGGGCATGGTGCTCGTTGACCACCGGCGACCATCAGGCCGTGGGTCATTCTCGCATCCCGCCGCTCGATTCCCCTCCAGTTCGTCGCTCGGCCCCCAGAAACGAGGATCCCAAGGTGGCAAGGCAAGCTTTGCACCCGACGGCCTTGACGCCACCGACCGGACCTCGGTGGTTGCGAGAACACTCAGGACCGGTCAAGGGTGGGGGACGTCCTGAGCTCCGTGGAATTTCGGTGGCGGCCTGGAACTGATCAGACGGCATCCTCCTTGGTGGGTGTGACAGTGGCGGCAACGGTCTGGTCGAGCGCCATCGGCAACGCGGGCAGGTGCAGATAGCCCTTGACGCGCAGGTGCAGATAGGCCTTGACGCAGCGGAACTGCTTGGCCGGCCTCGACCATCCCCGCGGCGACCCAGCGCAGCGCCATTGTGCCGTCCTGCCAGCGAGTTCACGTGCCACGCACCAGACCGGGGCAACTTCAAGCAATGCGCGGAACTTGGCCTCCCAGGTGCGGCCGCGTCGACAGCCCGCCACTGTGCACGGATCGAGCTGTCTGCGGCCCACAACGTGGGGGACGGTGGTGGCGATGAAGGCGGCGCCCAGGCCGAGGTCAAGGCCGCGTTCTGGCCGAGGTCAAGGCCGCGTTCTGGCAGATCTTCGACGACCTGGACGCCGAACCCGGCCAGGCGGCAGTCGCTCAGGCCCGCCAGCGCGCGCACGCCTTCGTCGACCGCCACGAGGGGCGCTATCCCGCGGCAGTGGCGTGCCTGACCGACACCCTGCCCGAGCTGACCTGCTTCCTGCGGTTTCCGCGCGAGCATTGGGCCAGGATCCGTCACACCAACCTGATATCGAGCGGACCTTCGGGGAGACCCGCCGCCGGGTCAAGGTGATCGGCCGGCTTCCCGTCGAGCGCTCGTGTCTGTCGCTGGTGTGAGCGGTGCTGGACCGGGCCTCGCGTGGCTGGCATGGGGTGGTCATGACCCCGGCTGGCGTGCGGCTGTTGCAAGAGCTACGCCGCCAACTCCTGCACAGCCACGCGTCACGACTCGAGTCCGAGGGGGGTGATCGATCGGCCTGTCACGCCTGCCGCCTAACATGCCGTGATTGGGAGCCACGTCCGCCCGCTTTTCCACCAAAGGCGGGACGCCACCTTCCCCACGCTTGGTGGCGTAGACCCGCTTACACTTCTACGTCCCTCCCTGAGACCGCTGACCAATCCTGTGCAGCCGTCTCACCCATCGCTCATCAACGACATCCTACAGTCGCCTGGGCATCAGCTCACCAGGAGCACCAATTCCGATGATCAGCTACCTGCTGCGAGGCATCGCCATCGGCCTGCTGCTGCATGGCGTCACCGAGCTGCTCCGGTCTCCGGCGTCGTCCGCCTGGTGCTGGTCTCTGCGTGGCTCGACCGGCACATCCTTGCCGGCCAGGCCCTGCTCGGCAAGGAGCGAGAGACTGCGGCGGCGCTGCGGGAGCACCAGCCTCGCCGTGCTGCTCGTGCTCACCCTGTCCGCGTGCACCAGCCGGGGCAGCGGCAGCCAGGCGCCCCACGTCGTGGTGGTGGTCGAGGAGAACCATGCCTTCAACCAGATCATCGGCTCGCCGCGGGCGCCATTCCTGAACCAGCTCGCCGGCCAGGGCGTGCTGCTCACCGCGTACCACGCCATCAGACATCACTCCCTGCCCAACTACCTCGCCATGATCAGCGGCGACACCCATGGCATCACCACCTCCTGCACAGGCTGCACCGTCACCGGGCCCAACCTGGCCGACCAGCTCCAGACCGCCGGGATCTCCTGGAAGGCCTACATGCAGGACCTGCCCGCACCCTGCTCGGACGTGGCCCAGTCCGGCGCCTACGCCAAGAAGCACGACCCGTTCATCTACTTCGACGGCATCCGCCGCTCGCCCCAGCAGTGCGACAAGGTCGTTCCCTATTCCCAGCTCGCCACCGACCTGGCCGCCGGCCGCCTGCCCCGCTTCGCCTTCGTCGTGCCCGACCTCGACCACGACATGCACGACGGCCCGGTCAGCGTCGCCGACGCCTGGCTGCGCGACCTCCACGGCCAGCTCGTGGCCTCGCGGAATTGGCGGCCCGATACCCGCCTGGTGGTCACCTTCGACGAGGGCACGGGCGGCAGCAGCCGGGTCGTCACGATCATCGCCGGCCCGCGGGTGCGGCCCCGCCACGACGATACCGCCTACAGCCACTACTCCCTGCTGCGCTCCATCGAGACGCTGTTCCGGCTGCCCTACCTCGGGCACGCGGCCGACGCCTCGACCGCGACCATCCCGGCACTGGCCGACAGCAACAACCCTGACGGGTCAGCGAAGCCCCCTGCACGTGCAGGTGGGCCGCGGCCTGGATGATTCGCTGCCGGGTCTGGTCAACCTCCCGGCGCGCTGTCCCATCCGGTACGCCCGATAAGTAGGGTCCTTGCGCATCACGGGCAGTCACACCACACCTCGTGAAAACAGAAGGCTACATAACGCCCTGCTCGCTTGGTGGCGCGTGGAAAGCTCCACAGGGCCGTCCTCGCCTTCGTCGACTCGCTATCTCACTGGACGTGGGCGGCGACGCGCGATGGTCCTCCACCACGACGACCTCAGCCGGTTCCCAGGTCCGACTCTCCCGGTGAGCTGGTCGAACACGCCGACGTAGGTTGGCACTTGCAGGCGCCAGGCCAGAGCTGCCTCTATGCGACGGCGCCCCGCCCGAGCCATGGCAGCACGGCGGTCCGGGTCGTCGAGCAGGGCGGCGATTGCGGCAGCAAACTCTTCTACCTCGTTGGGAGTGACGTAGACGCCAGCATCACCGGCAGAGAAGCGAGTTTCCTTCAGATCGAAAGCCACAACCGGAAGCTCGAAGGCCATATACTCCATGGTCTTCACCATCGTGGAGACCTCGTTCAAAGGATTGCGCGGTTCTGGACAGAGCCCAATATCGGCGGTCGAGAGGTACGCCTTCAGCTGGTCGTCCAGGACGAAGCCGGGCATAGTGACATGGCCCTCCAGATCAAGCTCGTGCACCAACGCCCGAACTTGATCGTACGAGTCGCCGCTGCCTAGCAGGGCGAACGAGCAGTCCTGACGGCCCATCTCGTGGATGAGCACGTGGGCCGCCCGCACCGCGAGATCGACGCCGTCCTGTGGCCCCATGATGCCGAGGTAACAGCATAGGTACCGGCGTCCGCTGCGCAACTCGGGTTGGGGTGGCCCCCGCCGCATATGCTCTGGATCGGGGGCCGTCCGCACGACCACGACGTCCTCGGGAGTCTTCCCCCCGCGAGTAAGCGCCACCTCACGATACGAGTCGTTGGTCGCGATTACCCGATCGGCGGTGAGGTAGGTGAGTCGTTCCAACAAGCGTAGACCCCATAGCAGGACACATGAAGGCTGCTCGAAGCGCGCCTGGTAGGTCTCCGGTGCCAGGTCATGCTGGTCGTATACGAAGCTCTTGCCGAAGGGCTTGTATAGCCAGGCGATCGTGAAATACGTATCCGGTGGATTGCAGGTCTGGATGACGTCGAATCCTTCGTAACGCAGCACCTTCAAGCTGAGCAGCAGCGTATACACCCAGCTATAGGCGAATTCGTATAGGAACCCTGTCACGCCTGACGCCGCCGGCGCCGCTGGATATCTGTAGAGAGCAATGCCCTCGAGATATTCGACAGGAGGATCACCATCGACCATCGGGCAGATGACCGACACATGATAGCCGGCCTCGGTAAGCGCAAGACATTCCCGCCATACTCGACGATCACGTGGCACCTGAACATTCTCATCGATGATGAGGACCCGGCGCCCCGCCCGCGGCTTCGTCATCCGCTGTCTCATGACCTAGCCTTCTTGGTGAACTCTTGCTGGGAGCGAAACGCCAGCCTGGTTACGATTGCACGGATTGAGCATCCTTGGCATGGCGTTCAGGCTCCCCCTTCACGTTCATGGCGACGATGAGGATGGCCGCGCAACGCATCGTAGCTGCTGGGCAGTGCATTATCTGGCGCCGCGGACCGATGGCACGGACGAGCCACAAGTATGCGTATGATGCTACCCGTTGTCACCTCGGCGACAGTGATCGCCTGGAGGCAACCTGTGCCCTGTGAAGGAGGTCCGACTCGTGGGGAAGATCCCTGCGGTTGCACCGGTTCCCCGCCGGCCGCGGCTCGCCGTGGTGTCGTGGATCCACCACCACGCCCGCAGTCAGGAGTTGGCACAGGCGCTCGGCGCCCAGGCCGTCTACATGCCGTGGGCCTGGCATGGACAGCCTCTGGTCCGGACGGTCGTCGGCTGGCTGCGAAGCGGACTGACGACCTGGCGGCTCGTGCGGTCCCTGCCGTCAGGTTCCGCCGTTGTCGCGATGGCTCCGCCGGTGTTCTGCCCGTTGATCGTGCTGTCGGCCGCCTGGAGACGTAGGGTCAACGTCGCCGTGGACTTGCACTCAGGCGGGCTCAATGATCCCAAATGGCGATGGAGCTTCGGCCTTATGAGGTGGGTGATCCGCCGCGCCCAAGCGGTCGTTGTTACTAATCCGGATCTCCTCGAGGGGCATGAGACAGGAACCACTCCGATGCTGGTGATCCAGGACCCGTTCTGGGTCGGCAGGCAGGCTGAGCCTGGTCCCGCAGCTGCGACTGGACGGCCATACGCAGTGTTCCCCGCTTCCGGCGCGCCCGACGAGCCAATCGACGCCGTCGCTGAAGCGGCCGCACTCTTGGCTCCGCGCATCGAGGTCGTCGTGACCGGCAATCAGCCGACACGACCCAATGCGCCAGGACTGCGGCTAACGGGCTTCATTCCCTACGCCGAGTTCCAAAGCCTCATGGCGCACGCTGCCGTGGTGCTGGCCCTCACCACCCGCGAGGCCACCATGCAGCGTGCGGCCTATGAGGGCCTGCAGCTGGGTCGCCCACTGGTCTGCTCCGACAGCAAGGTCCTGCATCGGGTGCTAGCAAACGCTGCCATATTCGTAGAGAATACCGGCCTTGCCATCGCCGCCGGGATCACTGAGGCGACGGCGCGAGGCGACGAGCTCAAGGCCGCCGGAGAGACCGTGAAGGCGGCGATCAAGGCGGAGGCTGAACGAGGCCTAGCCGCTGTGCGGGCCCTCGCGGTCAGCGAGCGTCATCCAGCCGACCTCCAACGACATCGCCCTTGACCCAACCGTGAGGTGTGGCATGGTCTCCAGCCGCTCTTTCCTGTCATAGCGAGAGTGTACCATTCTTCCTAAATCTGACATAATAGGATGCGCTGCGCCCCATACGGGCGCTGGGATAATTCGTATGAAGTGTCGTAGCGTACGCCGTTCGGGGGTATGCGACTTGAAAGATACGGGATGCTGTGAGTTGGGACTTCCACAATGTCAGCACGTGCTGCCTGAGGGCCTCGTCTCGCTGAAGCGGCTCGATGCGCGGCCATAGGGTTGGTTCAGTGCTGCGGCGACCCGGTCCCTTCCCGACCGATCTCGTAGGCGCCATTGTCGTTGGCGGCGACTATCAGGGACTGGGCATCGTGCGAAGCCTAGGAAGAAGAGGCATACCCACTTGCGTCATCGACGATGAGTACTCCATTGCGCGCTTCTCTCGCTTCGCCACGCGTACGGTTCGGGTAGCGAGCCTGCGCGATGAGCGTGCAACCGTCGATACATTGCTGAGGATTGGGAGCCAGCTTGGGCTGCAGGGCTGGGTTCTGTACCCCACCCGAGAGGAGACCGTTGCAGCCTTGTCACGTCACCGGGTGGAGCTATCGAAGCAATTTCGGGTGCCGACCCCCGATTTCACTTCGGTCCGTTGGGCCTGGGACAAACGAAACACCTACCGGCTCGCCCAGAAGCTTGATATCCCCATTCCCAGGACGTGGTACCCGCGTCGACCCGCAGATCTGAATGCCATTGACGCCGATCCTCCGCTGGCGATAAAGCCAGCGATCAAGGAGAACTTCTTGTACGCCACAAAGGCCAAGGCGTGGCGTGCCAACACCCGTTCCGAGCTCGTCGAGTGCTTCAGACAAGCGGTCACAGTCGTAGGCGACGGCGAGGTTATGGTGCAAGAATTGATCCCAGGGGACGGGAGCCAGCAGTTCGCGTACTGTGCGTTCTTCAAGAGCGGTGCCGCTGTCGCCAGCATGGTTGCCTGTCGTCGGCGCCAGCATCCGCCGGAGTTCGGTCGCGCAAGTACCTACGTCGAGACGACGGAGCTCCCTCTCCTAGAGGCTCTATCAGAGCGCTTCCTTCAAGCGATCGACTATTATGGTCTTGTCGAGGTCGAGTACAAACGTGATCCACGTACCGGTCAGTACAAGCTACTCGACGTGAACGCCCGCACTTGTGGGTACCACAGCTTGGGACAATGCGCTGGCATCGACTTTCCCTATCTCTTGTTCACCGACCAGCTCGGGGACCGAGTGCCTTCCTGCCGAGCAGAGACAGGAATCCGATGGATTCGCCTGCTGACCGACCTGCCGACCGGGGTGAGGGAAGTCTTGCACGGGCGTCTCGGATTTCGTAGTTACCTCGAGTCTGTAATGCATTTCGACGTCGAGTCGGTCTTCTGCTGGGAAGATCCCTTGCCTGGGCTGGCGGAGATCGCTTTGATTCCATATCTCTGCTTGAAACGAGGATTCTAGCCATGTTGGCTTCGATACTCCTGGGCCTGCTGCTTGCTCTACTGGCGACGCTACCGCTGGCCTGGAAATGGCAGCTCGGTATCGCTCGCGTCACACTCTTTGTGGTGGTCGTCGGCCTGATCTCCGGCTTGCTCGTCGGATTGCTCGGTGGCACCGTGCTCAATCCTGCGGCATTATCAGTCCTCGTCGCGACGATCACGGTCTTGTGCGCCTTTGGAATATTGGCTTACCGGTTCTATCGTGACCCTGAACGCACCGCTCCTGAAGGTGAGGGCATCATCGTCAGTCCGGCAGAGGGTGAGGTGATCTATGTTCGTGAGTTCCGGCGTGGGATCCTCCCCGTATCTAAGAAGTATGGTCGGGAGTTTGCTCTGGAAGAGCTGACGCGGACAGCGCTGCGTCATCGGGACGCTGTTGTCGTTGGGATCGCCATGACGTTCCTGGACGTCCACGTGAACCGGGCTCCCATTGGAGGGCGCATTGCTTTGCAGCGTCACTTCCCCGGTGGCTTCGGCTCGCTGAAGAAGCCTGACACGGTCTTCGCGAACGAGAGGATGACGACGGTGATCGAACAAGGCGAGCTCCAGGTCGCAGTGGTCCAGATCGCATCCCGGCTCGTCCGTCAGATAAAGAGCTTCATTCACGAAGGTCAGGATGTCGTCCTCGGACAACGGATCGGTGTAATCCGGTTCGGCTCCCAGGTAGATCTGGTCCTCCCTTTGCGGCCAGACCTCAAAGTGGCGGTGCGCCCCGGTGAACATGTTCGAGCTGGCCAGTCGGTCGTGGGGGTGCTGGAGCCCTCCGCCGTCCCAAGGGCTCAGGGGCCTCCGCACGGCTAGCGATCCTTGGTCGCTGGCACTCCAGCCGTAGATCGTGACCTTCATGGTTGTCAGGCGGCCTGTCATGGATAGTGGCAGCTGCGGGCGCGTGCCTGATGTCGCAGTATGCTGAAACAAAAAGTCGTGGAGGACGTCAACTGTTCCATAGCCTGATGCTCCGGTCCGATGTCTCCTAGCGTCAGGCTTACCTGAAGGCATGGTCAGTGACAGCGTTTGGGGGAACTCTTCGAGTTGGAGAGCGCCGGCCACGTTCCCGAGCCGGCGGTAGCCGCAGCGCGGCCCTGTGGCGGCAAGAGAGGTCTGTCCTCCACCCCGCGGGGCGTCACAGGCAGAGCAGCCGCCTATCGCAAACTCTCCGTTCGTTGGATGTCATTGAGGATGCCACCGGTATTGCGAGGTCTTCTCGTACCATGGTCTGCAACGGCGGGGAGGCACGCGCGATCACTGAGACGCCTGATCTGGGAGGAGCAGTGTTCGAGAGCTCGCTAGCCTTCCCCTTCTTCGATTACATGAGGATTCCTTACCAAGTAGTACCCACTGGGCGTCAGTCCTGGCTCGATGGTCACACTGATCGACATCCCCTGCGCAGCTGCGGTGAGCTAATCTGGAAGGAACGGAAAGCGCCTAGGCCAACGCTGCGTTGGCCTCAATTCGAGGCGCAGCATTCCCCATTCAACGCGCTGATCCGTCCCGGTGCATATCGTCTAGGACCGATTCGAATCTATGGTCGGGTGCTTCCCGATGATGTTTGCGGTCCATGGCTGAATGACACCGGCACCCGATGGGAAAGGTCTAGCCCGATACTCAACGAACGCGGTTACCACGTCGCCTCTGAATGGCGCGGTGACGATGGAAACAGGTTTGTCCCCTACGACCCTGGGGAGGTCATTCGAAATTACTGGAGCGAGGCCTATCGTGATATCAATGGTGGCCGGCTCGGCACCTTGGCAAGGCAGATGGCAATACCCGTCTACTACCGGCTACGCCCGATGCTTCCCAGGGCGAGTCAGATAGGGATGCGTCGACTGTTCAGCAAGATTCAGGCTCGTGCTCAGTTCCCACGTTGGCCCGTCGAGACAGCGCTACACGACTTCTACGCCCTGCTGTTGGGTCACGTCACCGATGTCGCAGGGGAGGCTGTTCCCTGGCTGGCGCCGTGGCCGAATGGCTACTCTTGGGCATTTGTGCTTACCCACGACGTCGAAACCTCGATCGGATACCAGAATATCTCTGTGCTCCGAGACCTGGAGGTAGAGTACGGCTACCGATCATCCTGGAACTTGGTTCCGAAACGATATGCTGTCGACAACGCTGCCGTGGATGCGCTGCAGCGCGATGGATTCGAGGTCGGGATCCATGGCCTTCATCACGACGGGCGAGATCTGGCGTCCTTGTCCATCCTGGCCGAGCGGCTGCCTCTGATGCGTGAGTACGCCAGCCGGTGGCGTGCGGTGGGCTTTCGATCCCCGGCCACCCAGCGCGTCTGGGCATGGATGCCGTTGCTCGGTTTCGATTATGATTCGTCGTATCCGGACACGGATCCCTTCGAGCCGCAGGCGGGCGGGTGTTGTACCTGGCTGCCCTATTTCAATGAGGACTTGGTCGAGCTGCCAATAACACTTGCCCAGGATCATACGCTCTTCACTATCCTTGGCGAACCAGACGGACGGTTGTGGATAGAGAAGACCGACCTTCTACGACTTCACGGTGGAATGGCGCTCATCATTACGCATCCCGATTATATGGTGGATGATCGCTCGATTGCCGCCTACCGAGCGCTGTTGCAGCGGTTCGCAGCGGATCCAACGGCCTGGCGAGTGCTTCCATCCCAAGTCAGCGCCTGGTGGCGCCGTCGCACAGCCTCCCAGGTGCAGCGGACGCAGGGGGGTTGGCGCGTCGTCGGGCCTGCCGCCGACGAGGCCAGCATTACCTATGCAAGGCCCTCGTAGCCTTGATAACTACAGAAGCTCGCGCTTTCGGGCGACAGTGCCGCGGCCGGGCAGCCCAATGAGCTGCAGGAGCAGCGTCGGTGTAGGTCACCGGAACGGGCGGGCCTGTGTAACTCCGCGGGGAAGGCCAGAACCCGTGCTCCATGGTTGGCGGCCGCAGGCACTCGAGCCGCTCACCATGAAGGCGCCGCACGGCGGGAGGGAGAGAGGATGAATCGTCCGAGCAAAACCCGTTGGCGTTCGATGAGACACCGCAGGCGTGATGGCTCTGGTAGGCCCACAGCGCTCATGTTGAGTAAGAACATAGAGGTAGTTCGCTCGCTTGCTCTTGCTGGCATTCGATGTGGGATTGTGGCGGGACCAGATGACCCGGCTCGGTTCTCCAGATACACCACCACCATCTTCAACTGGGACTGGGGCAAGTCTTCGGGTGAACGCGACGATAAGTTGGTGGAACGCCTGATGCAGTACGGTCAGTCCCAACCGGAACCGCCTGTGCTGTTCTATCCCTGTGACGATTCCTTGCTCTTTGTGTCGCGCCACCGAGAAGAGCTCTCCGAGGCGTTCCGCTTCACCATCGCCGATGCGGCCACGGTCGAGGCGTTGGTGGACAAGGTGCGATTCTCGACCTTGGCGGAGGAGCTCTCGCTGCCGGTACCGGCGACCTTGATCCTCGTGCCGGGGTCGGACCCGTCTCCGCCTGATATGTCGCATCTCGGGTTCCCGCTTATCATCAAACCACACCGGCGTAACCAGGTGTGGGGATCAGTGGAGCCGACCCACAAGGCGTTGCGCGTCGACGACATGGAAGAGTTTCAGAGTGTCTGGCCGCGCCTCTCAACTCTTGGGCAAACCATCGTGGCACAGCAGCACGTGGGTGGCCCCGAGAGTAGAGTCGAGAGCTATCATGTCTATATCGACCGGGACCACCAGATCGTGGCGGAGTTCACCGGCCGTAAGCTGCGGACGCTCCCAGCGAGCTACGGTCATACGACTGCGCTGACGATCACCAACGCAAATGACGTGGCACGACGCGGTCGTGAGCTCGCTCGCGTGTTCGGGTTGCTTGGGGTTGCGAAGTTCGATTTCAAGCGTAGTCCCGACGGTGAGCTCTATCTGCTAGAGGTCAACCCCCGCTTCAACCTGTGGCACCATCCTGGAGCTCGTGCCGGCGTAAACATACCAGCCCTGGTCTATTCGGACCTCACTGGCCGACCGCGTCCCGAGATCGCCCAGCCCCGAGCCGGGGTGCGTTGGTGTCATCCCCAGGACTTCTCAGCGGCCAGGGAGTCGAACGTGCCGTTCGTTCGGTGGTTCCCTTGGATCCTCGGTTGCGAGGCGAAGGCCTACTGGTCCTGGAATGATCCAATGCCGTTCGTCGGAACCGTCGTCTCCCGGATAATGCATGGGAAGCTGGGTGTTAGGGACGATCCGTTCCCCGAGCATACCGGCAGTGCGGGCAGCACCCTGAACAGTGCCGCGTAGACTCCTGTCATCGAGTTCCGCCTACCAAACCACGTGGGGAATGATGGCATCGTGCGTTACGGCGTTCTTTCGGACATCCATGGGAACCTCATCGCCCTTCGGGCGGCGATCGACTATCTTAAACGCGAAGGAGTCGACGCATGGCTATGCGCAGGAGACCTAATCGGATACGGCCCTCAACCGAACGAGTGTATCGAGACAGTGGCAGAACTGGAGGCGCTCTGTGTAGCCGGCAATCACGAGTTGATTCTTCTTGAAGAGCTCTCCGAGCAACGCTGTGGCCGTCTCGCCATGGAGACGATCGCATGGACCCGGACCTTGCTCAGGGAGGACTGTCGGTCCTACCTGGCGAAGCTTCCTCGAGTGGTTACGGCGCCGGGCCTCGTGATGACCCACGGCTCCCTCGACGACCCCGAGGAGTATGTTACGCGTGAATCTCAGGCCAGGCAGCAGCTGCGCCAGCTTGAGCAGGAGTATCCGCAAGCACGCATGCTGCTTCTCGGGCATACGCACCACGCTTGGCTCTACAGTCAGACAAACAGGACGATCTGTCCCGCAGCAGGAGAAGCTGTGCCACTCCCCGCACCCGACCGGTTCCTGTTGAATGCAGGGAGTGTCGGGCAGTCGCGACAGCGGGAGCCCTGGCCTCGAGCGCGCTTTGCGATACTGGACCTTGAGCCGGCAGCGGTTCGTTTTCACAGCACGTCCTACGACGTCGAAGCTTGCCGGACCGCGCTGCGCAAGCATGGCTTGCCTCGCGACTGCATCCATCTGCGCCCAGGGCGGGTGGCGGCTGTGCAGCGGCGATGTCGGTATCTACTTCGCCGATCCCGTCGCCTGCCCCGGTAATTCCGCCGGCTACCTAACGGTAGTTTGTTGGCTACGGTGGTAGGTAGAGGTGGAGCGGCCGCCCGGCATGGGCGCTGTCAAGCAGCAACCGCAGCTGGAGCGGCGGGGGCGCCCCTGACCACGCCCGCCACCAGCGTCCCAGCACGACCCAGGGGGT
>JBKPDO010000373.1:0-5231 GCA_046727955.1 bacterium
AAGCATCGTCGCTGGTCATCAGCCGGCAACCCTCGAATCGTGTGCGCCTGCGGTTGCGGCATCCCGTCCGCGACCGCACCCTCGCTGACCAGCCAAGACGCCGCGTAGCGCTACTTTTCGTTCCGTTGTTCCTCGACCCCCTACTACGACTGAAGACGGGTCATGCGTCGTACTCGTCGTGGCGGCGGATCCAGGTCTGCCAGTCGTCGCCCTCGTCGCGCCCCTTCGGCGCCCGGTCGAGGATCCCGTAGTAGCTCATCAGGAACTCGACCCCGCGACCCGTCGTCGAGTAGGTCTGGTAGACGGCTCCGTCGTCCAGGGCGAAGGCGCTGAAACCGAACAGCTCGGTCAGGTAGCCGACGACGTCGGTTCCGGACTCCATCGCGTTGCGGGCGGCGATCGGCGGCAGCTGCTCGAGCATCGGCTCCGCCCACGCGCGTGTCTGCTCCTCGCTGCTGGAGAAGCCGAGGTCGAGGTTGAAGTTGCTGCGCGCGGACGAGACCCAGGGAATGCTCCAGCCCATCCGCTGCTTGTACGCGTGCAGCTTCTCGAGCGGTGCTTGCGAGACGAGGGTGAACGTGACGTCGCGCGCGTGCAGGTGCGGGAGCACCCCGTCGATGCCGTCTACCATCGAGGAGCAGGTCGGGCAGCCGGCCTCGTAGCTCGGGCCGAACATGAAGTGGTAGACGAGCAGTTGGGATCGTCCGTCGAACAGCTCGGCGAGCGTCTTCTCGCCGTCGTCGGTGTCGAAGCGGTACTCCTTCTCCATCCGCAGCCACGGCAGCGCACGTCGCCGCTCCGCGAGGTCGTCGCCGAGTCGCGTGTGTTCCTTCTCGAGCGTGAGCAGCTCCTGGCGGGCGGCTGTCCACTCCTCGGGCGTTGCGATCGCATGGTCGGTCACGGTGTCTCCCTCTCACATCTCACATCGGTGGGGTGAGCCCGGGCGCGGAGCCGGGCGCGAGCACGATCAGCACGCCGAGCACGACGATCGCGAGCGCGAGCGGCACGTCGACGAGCGTCCGCGGCGGCAGCAGCTTCTGGGCGAGCACGAGCGCGGCGACGATCACCATCCAGGTGACGCTCATGAGGCCGACCGCGACGAGCATCAGCATCAGCCCGACGCTGGAGCCGAGACAGGCGAGCCCGAACCCGAATCCCGAGCGGCCGCTCTCACGGCAGCGCCGGCGGCAGGAGCGCTTGACCGGCGTCAGCTCGTAGACGCCGGCCGCGACCGTCAACGCTCCGGCGACCGACGTGCCGTGCGGGCGGTAGAGGGCATAGACGGCGAGGCCGACGAGCGTCCAGACCGTCAGGTACGACGCGGTGAACAGCAGCGCGTCGTGGACGCGCCCGCTGGCCCGCGCGCGCCGCAGGACGGCCGGCAGCGCGCCGGGGAGCATCATCGCGGCCATCATCGAGGCCCACGCCCCGATGAAGAACGCGAGCGATCCGAGCTCGGTCGCGACGCCCATGTCCATCCCGTCCATCTGGCGGATCGCGACCAGCCAACACGCCGCCGCGACTCCGAGCGTCGCCGCCGCCACCGCCATGGCGGCTCTACTCGTCTGCCTGTCGACGCGCGCCGTCATCGGCTGCCGCCGGTGCCGAGCTCGTCAGAGCGCCCGGCAGCGAGACGCGACCATTGGGCGATGGGACGGCCGTTCGACCGGTACGGATTGCCGTTGCTGCCGCCCCATGGTTGCGGCCAGCCGGCCGGTGAGTCCTCCCACGTCTCCTGCCGTCCGTAGACGGTCAGGTCGAGCAGGAGCCTGTAGCCGGGGGCCATCACCTGGACGCCGCGGCCGGTCGTCCAGTAGGTCTCGAACACCCGGTCGCCATTGCGCAGGTGGAAGACGAGGTCGAAGCTGTTCACGCGGCGCCCGGCTAGCAGCGCCTCGGCGGAGTCCTGCACCGAGTACCAGGGCATGTCCCAGTCCATGAAGTCGCGGTAGCGGACGCTCTCCTCGTAGGGGCCCTGGCAGAAGGTGGCGTAGGTGACGTCGCGCGAGTGCAGGTAGGCCAGCTCGCGGACCTGGCCGTTGTAGAGGGTGCAGCCTTCGCACTGGTCCTCGGCGGGCTGGCCCGGGTACCACATGAAGTAGTAGGCGATCAGCTGCCGGCGGCCCTCGAACGTCTCCAGCAGCGTGACCGGCCCGTGTTCGCCGATCAGAGGGGTCGCGGCGTCGACCTCGACCATCGGCAGCTGGCGGGGAGCAGCGGCGATCGCGTCACCCTCGCGCGTGTGCGCCTTCTCCCGAACCCGGAGGGCGTCCAGCTCTTCCTGCCAGGTGGCGCGGTCGACCACCGGCGGCAGCTTCGGCTCGTTGTTCATCCTGCCTCCCGTCCTCCGTCGTAGAACATCTCTTCGTGGACGATATCGATGTGACGAACACCGTGCGACTCCGCGATGTGCCGAAACCACGCACGCGCCTCGGGGAGCTCATCGATTCGCCGTGCTGCCTCCTCGGCCGCCTCGCGGCTGCTCCAGAGGATCACGTCGAGCCACGACCCGTCGTCCTGTCTCGTCAGCCACGCGGCGCGTGCCGCCGGGAACGCGCGCCGGAGTGCCTGCAGCATCTCCGCGCGTTCCGCGATCAGAGCCTCTTCCGCACCGTCGCGCACCGTGAAGTGAGCGAGCTCGAACGCCGGCCGGATCACGGCAGGGTCTCCAGCCCGGCTCCGGTGAGGAGGTACGCCGGCGCGACGCCGGCGGCGTCGGCCCGCACGAGCTCCACGATCGCGGTTCCGGCGATCTCGGGCGTGAGGAGCGGGTAGGGCTGCCGCGCGAGGTAGTCGTCGACCGCGAGTCCGGCCTGCGCCGCGTACGCGCGGACGGCGGGCAGGCCGACACCCGTCTCCGGCGCGAATCGCGGAAGCACGGTGGTGAACGTGAGCTCGAGGCCGGCGCGCGTGGCCTCGTCGCGTGCGTAGCCGGTGATGAAGCGCTGGGTCGCCTTGGCGCCGGCGTAGCCACCACTGAGCGGCGAGCCGTTCGGGTTCGCGGCGGCGCCGCTGCTGAACACGATCACCTTGCCGCCCGGTTTGAGCGGTTTGAGCAGCGCCTCGCGCAGCCAGTGGAACGTGAGCCGCACGTCGGTCTCCCAGTTGACCGAGAACGTCTCCCACGTCTGCTGCTGCAGCGGGCGCATGTGTGGGCTCGCGCCGGCCACGAGGACGACGGCGTCCGGCTCGTAGCGGTCGAGGAGGCTCGCGGCCACGGTGGCGTCCGCGGCGTCGGCGAGCTCGTACCGGATCATCTCGTGATCTGTTGTCGGCGCGGTGCGCGAGACGGCGACGACGTCGGCGCCTGCATCCGCGAGGGCCGTCGTGATCCCGCGGCCGAGACCGCGGCTCGCGCCGACCACGATGGTCGTCTTGCCGGTGAGGGTGGTCATGGTGTCCTCCAGCTCAGGTGGATAGCTGCTCGGGTAGGCCGAAGCGCGCGAACACGTCCGGGGTTCGGAACGCTGTGATCTCCTCGATGCGCTCGTCGCGCAGCGTGAGGACGAGGATGCTCTCGGCCTCGAACGACCTCGTCTCCTCACGCCAGATGTAGGCCGCGAGCGCGGGTTGCGCGTTGGCGCTGATCGGGTGGAGCCTGAACCGCCGGTCGGGGGCGAGCGGGAAGCGGCCGAGGAAGGCCGCGACCGCGTCGCGGCCCTGGTACCAGCTCGGCTGCGGCGGCATCGTCATGCGTGCGTCGTCGGCGAGCAGAGCGACGAGCCCCTCGACGTCGTGCTGCACCCAGGCGTCGGCGAAGCGCGTGACCAGCTCGCGGAGCTTGCCGTCGCCGAGGGCTCGCACCGTCTCCTGTTGGCTTCGGCGCGGGACGCGCTCGTCGATCGCCTTGTGGGCGCGCTGCAGCGCGCTGTCGACCGAGACGGAGCTCGTTTCGAGCGCTTCGGCCGTCTCGCGGGCGGAGAAGCCGAGCACGTCGCGGAGGATCAGGACGGCGCGCTGCCGCGGGGGCAGGTGCTGCAGGGCGGCGGTGAAGGCGAGCTCGATGCTCTCGCGTTGCTCGTAGCGGGCGTCTGGGCCGAGCAGCTCGGCGTCCGGGTAGGGCTCGAGCCACACGGGCTCGGTCAGCGCCTCGGCCGGGACGCCGTGCGGATCTGTGGCCGCGGCGTAGTCGATCGGCAGGATGCGCTTGGGGCGCCGCTCGATCGTCCGCAGGCTGGCGTTGGTGGCGATCGTGTAGAGCCAGGAACGGAAGGAGCTGCGGCCCTCGAAGCGGGCGAGCCCGCGCCAGGCGCGCAGGAGCGTCTCCTGGAGGGCGTCCTCCGCGTCGTGCAGCGAGCCGAGCATCCGGTAGCAGTGCGCGCGGAGCTGCGCGCGGTAGGGCTCGACCAGGTGGGCAAACGCGTCCTCGTCGCCCGCACGTGCCGAGCGGAGCAGTGCGCGCTCGTCGCTCACGGCTTCGGCTCCCACAATGCGACCTCGCCGGCCTCGGGGCTGGAGACGACGCTGCGCCAGCCCGCCGGGCCTTCCCGCGGCGCGAGCAGCACGGCTGCGCCGAGCCGGCGGGCCCGTTCGGTCGCCGCGTCGATCCGCTCGACCTCGACGTAGGGCAGCCACAGCGGGCGACGGGTCCCGCACTCGACGATGCCGCCGCCTAGGCCCGCGCCGGTGTCGAGCGCCAGGTACGAGCCGCAGGCGGCGCGAACGAACTCCGGCCGCCACTGCAGCAACCGTGCATAGAAGGCGCTCGCACGCACCTGATCGGGCGTGTGGAGCTCGAGGTGGACGACCGGCCGGGGCGCTGTCTGGTTTGCGTTCATGTCACGGGTGATCCGCGCCGGCGCCGGAATCCATCGCTCGCCGTGTCAGCGGTTGGCGGGCGAGACGCTCAACCATCGATGAACTGGAGTCGAGCCTCGCCCGGCCGTCGGCCCCCAGCACGAGGAACTCGAGCCCGACCGCGGCCACCTGCCCGTCGGCGCCAACCATCTCCCAGCTGAACTTGACGACGTCGCCGACACGCGTTGCCCTGCAGCCGGAACGAGAACTGGCCGGAAGCGACGAACTGCTCGTACGCGCGGGCGACACGCGCCTCCAGCTCGGCGTGACCGCGAGCCTGGAAGACCGCGCTTAGGGGTGTGAGGAACAACGGGAACGGATCCCGCGGTACGGCCAGGCTGGGAAGCATCGTCGCTGGTCATCAGCCGGCAACCCTCGAATCGTGTGCGCCTGCGGTTGCGGCATCCCGTCCGCGACCGCACCCTCGCTGACCA
>JBKPDO010000374.1:0-5528 GCA_046727955.1 bacterium
GGGGAGCGCGCGCCCCCACGGCGCGCGCTTCCCGCGCGGGGGCAGGTCTACCCTGGGGGGGGGAGCGCGCCCCCCCCACGGCCCCCCAAGAGCGCCTGTGCCGGACTCGCCTCAGTGCCGTCGTGCAGAGCGCCTGTGCATGGCCATCTTGCTTACTACCGGGCTCCGACCGCTCGACAGGAAGGTTAGACTCGCCTCATGCGACGGCCACCCGGTTACCGCCGCGGCGCCCGCCCGATCTACCCGGGGGTGCTTCCCTTCCTGCTGGGCGGGCTGCTCGGCTTCTTCGCCTACCAGTTGGGCTATCGGCTGCCGTGGCACGCGCCGGTCTATGTGAAGCTGCTGCTCGAAGCCGGGGTCGTCTGGTTTGTGTGGAAGGCGTGGAAGGCCTTCCGGGGCGCCATGAAGAACCAGCTCCGCCTGTTCAGCGCGCAGGGGATGCTCGCCTACGCGGTGGCGCTGCAGGCGTTCATCCTGCTTCTGCGGGGTTGACGTCCTCGGTGACGACCCTGGTGGCCGGCTGGCCACAACGGCAGTCCCACACGTCGGGGACCTCGGCGTCGGCCGCGAACGGCACGGAGACCAGGTGCTCGCGCGTGCAGAGGTAGGTGATCACCTTTCGAGGGGCGTAGGCACTGGATGGCGCCCGCAACCGGTCGAACTCCGCCGGAAGGCGGTAGCGACCTTCTTCCATGGTCCTGCTTCCTGGTCGGGTCTTTGTGTTCAGTATGGCGTATCGCACCCATACCTTGCCGGTCGCTGGGGCGTGTCGGGACAATGGTTGCCCGGGCTCGCCCGGGAGCAACCCGCGGTTTACAGGAGGTAGCTCATGGCAAATGGACCGATCTCCCGTACTCCCATCAACGAGCTCGGACTGGATACCGGCAAGAAGGCGCGCCTGCACCGCATTCTGTACCAGTTCGGGCTGAAGAACGGCACGGCCATGTTCCTGCCCTACGACCAGGGGCTGGAGCACGGTCCCCGGGACTTCGTCGACAACCCGGCCTCGAGCGATCCCAAGTACATCATCAAGCTGGCCATCGAGGGCGGCTTCAACGGGGTCGCGATCCAGGTGGGCAACGCCGAGAAGTTCTTTTGGGACTACGCCGGTGAGGTGCCGCTGGTCCTCAAGCTCAACGGCAAGACCGAGATCCCGCCGGCCACGGCGCCGCGGTCACCGCTGAACGCCAGCGTCGCCGACGCCGTGCGGCTGGGCGCCGACGCGGTCGGCTACACCCTCTACGTCGGCAGCGAGCAGCAGGAGGCCGACTTCGAGGCGCTCGCCACGGTGCGCCAGGAGGCCAAGCGCTTTGGGCTGCCGCTGATCGTCTGGTCGTACCCGCGCGGCAGCGCGGTCGAGGCCAAGGGTGGTCGCGACTCCCTCTACCAGGTCGCCTACGCCTCCCGCACGGCCGCGGAGCTAGGCGCGGACATCGTAAAGCTGAACTTCCCCAAACCGAGCCTCACCGAAGGGGTCCCCAAGGCCTACGCCCAGGTGGTCACCGAGCAGGAGGCGGTCAACCAGGTGGTGCACGCCGCCGTACGCACCCCGGTCCTGCTGAGCGGCGGCGAGCGGGGCGGCGACGAGGAGGTCCTCGACAAGGCCCACATGACAATGGAGGCGGGCGCCCTCGGAGTGATCTTCGGCCGCAACGTCTGGCAACGCGAACACGACGAATCGCTACGTTTCGTCGGGCGGCTGCGGGAACTGCTTGAGAAGTACCCGTCATAGGCCGATGAGACCACGGGGCCACGCCGTCGCGGCGGGCGGTGTGGCCCCACCTACTTCCCTGCTGGCGCTCGGCCTTGTGGCCGGCTGTGTCGCCATCTCGTTCTCCCCCATCCTGGTGCGGGTGGCGCACGTGCCAGCGCTCGCGCTGGCGTTCTGGCGCTGCTTCGCCGGCGCACTGGTGCTTGCTCCGTTCGCGCTGCAAGGCGCACGGGGCCGTGCCCGGCCGAGCTGGCGCGAGGCCGGCCTGCTCGCTGTCTCGGGCGCCTGCCTGGCGCTGCACTTCGCGCTGTGGAACGCCTCGCTGGCGCTGACCACGGTCGCCTCCTCGACCGTGCTGGTCGGCTGCTCGCCGCTGTTCGTAGGGGTGGCGGCGGGGCCCCTGCTGGGGGAGCCGCCGTCGCGCCAGGGCTGGGCCGGCATCGGCCTGACCGTCGCCGGCGCGGGGCTGATCGCCCTCGGCGACGCCGGTGCCGTGAGCCTCGGCTCGCGCGCCCTGCTCGGCGACGCGATGGCCTTCGGCGGAGCGGCCGCCATCGCCGCCTACTTCCTGATCGGCCGGTCGGTGCGCCGGCGCCTGCCGGCGACCACCTACGCCGCCTCGGTATACGGGGTCGCCGCCGTGGTGCTGCTGCCAGCCTGCCTGCTGACCGGGGCGCGGCTGGCCAGCTACCCGGCCAGGTCGTGGCTCGCGATCGGCGGGGTGGTGGCCGGTCCGCAACTACTCGGCCACACCGTCTTCAACGCGCTGCTGGCCACCCTGACCGCTGACGTGGTGGCGGTGGTCACCCTGACCGAGCCGGTCGGCGCCACCCTGCTCGCCTGGGTCCTGTTCCAGGAGCTGCCCACCGACTGGTTCTGGCCCGGCGCAGCCCTGGTCCTGGTGGGGGTCTGGCTCGCCGGCCGGGCTGGCCGCCCTGGCCGCCCTGGCCGCCCTGGCCGGCTGGGACGGCCGGCGGCCGCCGAGGCGGATTAAACTGTCGCCGAGCCTCCCCACACCGAGCGAAAGCGAGCGAAGCATGCCGGGAACGATCCTCGTCGGCACCCAATGGGGCGATGAGGGCAAGGGCAAGGCCACGGACCTGCTCGCAGACAAGATGGACATCGTCGTCCGCTCCCAGGGCGGCAACAACGCTGGCCACACCGTGATGGTGGCGGGGCGCACGTTCAAGATGAACCTGGTGCCGAGCGGCATCCTGTACCCGCACATCACCACGGTGATCGGCGACGGGGTGGTGGTCGACCCAGGGGTCCTGCTGGCCGAGCTGGCCGCCTTGGAGGCGCAGGGCGTCTCCACCGCGCGGCTCAAGCTCTCGGCCAATGCGCACCTGATCATGCCGTGGCACAAGGAGCGCGACAAGCTGTCCGAGCGCTACCTGGGCCGCAACCGCATCGGCACCACCGGTCGCGGCATCGGACCGGCCTACGGCGACAAGGTCGCCAGGCTCGGCATCCGCGTGCAGGACCTGCTGGATCCCAAGATCCTGCTGCAGAAGGTCGAAGTCGTCCTGCGGGAACGCAACCCGCTCCTCGCGAAAGTCTACAACCGGCTGCCGTTCGACGCAGAGGCGGTGGTCGAGGAGTACATGACCTACGCTGAGGCGCTGCGCCCGCGCATCAGCGACACTTCCCTGTTCCTGTGGAAAGCCCTGCTCGAGGGCAGGCAGGTGCTGTTCGAGGGCGCGCAGGCGACCATGCTGGACGTGGACCACGGCACCTACCCGTTCGTCACCTCGTCCTCGCCAGTGGTGGGCGGGGTGCTAGCCGGGACCGGCATCGGACTGCGCGAGATCGAGCGGGTGATCGGCATCGCCAAGGCCTACACCACCAGGGTGGGCTCCGGACCGCTCCCGACCGAGCTCGACGGCCCGGAGGCGGAGGTGCTGCGCAGGGAGGGCGCCGAGGTCGGCACCATGACTGGCCGGCCGCGCCGTTGCGGCTGGCTCGACACGGTGGTGCTGCGCTACGCGGCCCGCGTCAACGGCCTCACCGACCTGTTCCTCAGCAAGCTCGACGTGCTCTCCAGCTTCGACCGCATCCCGGTGGCGACCGCCTACCGCATCGACGGCGAGGTCACCGAGGACTGGCCCATGACCCAGACCGAGGTGCACCACGCCGAGCCGGTGTACGAGTGGCTCGACGGCTGGCGCGAGGACATCACCGGCGCGACCCGCTACTCGGACCTGCCGCGCACGGCGCGCTCCTACGTGGAGATGATCGAGAAGCTGAGCGGCGTGCCCGTGACCGCGGTGTTCGTCGGCCCCGGCCGGGAGCAGACGCTGCTTCGCGAACCCGCTGAGGGGGGAAAGGGCTAACCATGCGAATCGCCGTGGTCGGCAGCGGTGCGCGCGAGCACGTCCTGGTCGAGGCGCTCGCGACCCATCCGGACGTGGAGCGCCTGTTCGCCGTGCCCGGCAACGCCGGCACGGCTGCCCGCGCCGAGAACGTGGCGGGCATCGGCGCCACCGACGCCGACGCGCTGGCCGGGTTCGCGGAGCGGGAGAGCGTCGACCTGACCGTGATCGGCCCGGAGGCGCCGCTGGTCGCCGGCGTCGCCGACCACTTCCTGGACCGCGGGCTGGCGGTCTTCGGCCCCACCGCCGCCGCGGCCCAGATCGAAGGCTCGAAGGCGTTCGCCAAGGACGTCATGGCCGCGGCCAGGGTGCCGACGGCCCGGGCCGAGGTGTTCAGCGACCCGGCCGAGGCGGTGCGAGCGCTCGACGGCTTCGGGCCGCCGTGGGTGATCAAGGCCGACGGGCTCGCGGCCGGGAAGGGCGTGACGGTGACCTCCGATCCGGCCGCCGCCCGGGCCGCGGTCGAGGCGGCCCTGGTCAACCGCGTGCACGGTGAGGCGGGCGCGCGGATCCTGCTGGAGGAGCACCTGGACGGCCCGGAGGCCAGCCTGTTCGCGCTGAGCGACGGCCGCACGGTGGTGCCGCTGGCGCCCGCGCGCGATTACAAGCGCGTGGACGACGGCGACCGCGGGCCGAACACCGGCGGGATGGGCGCCTATTCGCCGCTGCCCGACATGCCGGAGTCGCTGGTGGACGAGGTCCGCTTCACCATCCTGGAGCCGACCGTGGCGGAGCTCGCCGCCCGCGGCATGCGCTACCAGGGCCTGCTGTACGCCGGGCTGGCGCTCACTTCGCGAGGGCCGAAGGTGGTGGAGTTCAACTGCCGCTTCGGCGACCCGGAGGCGCAGGTGGTCGTGCCCCGACTGGCCAGCGACCTCACCGAGCTGCTGTGGGCCACCGCGGAGGGGGTGCTGGCCGGGCAGAAGGTCGCCTGGGACCCGCGCGCCTGCGTCACGGTGGTGCTGGCGTCCGGCGGCTACCCCGGGTCCTACCGCCGCGACCTGGAGATCCAGGGGGTGGAGGAGGCGGAGGCCCTGCCGGACGTGCAGGTGTACCACGCGGGCACGACCCGGGCCGGCGTGGGCGCGCTGCGCACCGCTGGTGGTCGCGTGCTCGCGGTCACCGCCCTCGGCGGCGACCTCCCGGAGGCGCGTGCCCGCGCCTACGCCGCCGCCGACCTGATCCACTTCGACGGCGTCCACTACCGCCGCGACATCGCCGCCGCCGCACCCTGACATCCACCCGGCCGGGGTGCCGACCGGGGTGCCGACCGGGGTGCCGACCGGGGTGCCGACCGGGTGGCCAACTGGCCACCCGTGACCTGCGGCGGCCAGCTTGCCGCGTGGATAATACCCATAGCACCCGACCTTGCCGCGTGGGATGCACGTTGCCGCGCGTATTGTTCCACACAAGGTATAAATCGGTCACCAGAGCAACCTTCGACG
>JBKPDO010000375.1:0-15164 GCA_046727955.1 bacterium
GAACCGGTCCAAGGCGGCGGTCTCCTTGCCCTCGGCGCCCCAGATGACCTTGCCGCTGCGATGGTCGGTGACCGGCGTCAGGTAGCGGTGGCCCTTGCGCCAGGCGACCTCGTCGACGCCGATCTCGAACAGCTCGTCGAGGCGGCCCGCGTCTAGTTCGTCGGCCACGACCCGCTCACAGATCGCCCCCACCGTCTGCCAGGCGATCCGGACCAGCCGGCGGACCGCGGACTTGTCCATCCTGGTGGCCAGCCACGCCACCAGGTCCTCGACGTCGCGGGTGAACCCGGACTCCGGCCGGGCGAACGGCACACCCTCGGTGCGCACCCCATGCTCCGGGCAGGCAAGGCGGCGCAGCCTGGCCTTGACGACCAGCCGCAGCCGGCCAAGGTCCAGGTGCCGCCAGCGCGAGTCCACGGTGCGGGTGTCGTAGCGCGCCCTGCTCGAGTACTGGCAGTCCGCGCACACGAGCCGGCGGCGGCGCAACGCGACGGTGACGGTGATCCGCGCCGGCTCGAACGAGACCTCGCACACGGTGGTACCAGGAAGGGCCAGAAGGCGGTTGAATGCGGCAGTGACGCGCACGGGCAGGTGACCTCCGGGTTGGGGCTTGGACACCTACAACCCTACGGTCTGGCCCGTGCGCGTCGCGCATCCAGGTCCCAGCACCTCGTTCGTGCGGTCCTACCAGCGCCTTCAGGCGCCAAGGACCCGCGGAGCACCCACATTCAGTTGAGGAGCCCCATAAGTTCGTGGGTCATCCACGATGGCGCGGACGGAGCCACATACGGAAGGAGCCGGCCGTGTCCAGTCTCTCGCATCTTGCTCCGATCCACCTTGGCCTGGACGTCCACAAGGACACTATCTCGCCGGCGATCCTGGCCCCCGACCGCGATGGCCCCGACGTCGAGCGGATCGCCCACGATGAGGCGTCGATCCGCAGGCTCGTTGGCCGCTTTGCAGATCCCCGGATCCTGCGAGCCTGCTACGAGGCCGGCCCGACCGGCTACGAGTTGGCCCGGCTGCTCGACAGCCTGGCACGTGCGCTGCGAGGTGATCGCGCCGTCGCTGATCCCCAAGGCCCCCGGTGACAAGGTCAAGACCGACCGGCGCGACTGTCGGCGACTGGCCCGGCTGCACCGCGCCGGGGAGCTGGTCGCCATCCGCATCCCCACCGTGCAGGAAGAAGCGGTCCGTGACCTGTGCCGAGCCCGCGCCGACATGGTCACCGACCGCACCCGGGCGCGGCATCGGCTCTCGAAGTTCCTGCTGCGCCACGGGCGGGCCTGGCGGGGCGGCAACGCCTGGACGCTGACCCACGAGCGCTGGCTGCTTGCCCAGCGCTTCAGCGACCCGGCGTTGGCGGCCACCTACGCCCACTACCGGGCCGTGCTGGACGCCCGCGACGCGGCTCTGGAGGCGATCGAGGCCGACCTGGCCGGCTGGTACGACACGCCGCCGTTTGCCGACGCCGTGCACCGCCTGGCCGCCTACCGGGGCATCACCCGGCTGGGCGTGCTGACATTGGCCAGCGAGGTGTGCGACTGGCGCCGCTTTGCGCGGGCGGCCGCGTTCGCGGGGTTCTGCGGCCTGGTGCCCTCGGAGTATTCCAGCGGCACCTCGACCCGGCGGGGCCACATCACCAAGACCGGCAACGCCCACCTGCGCGCCCAGCTGGTCGAGTCGGCCTGGGCCTACCAGCACCGCCCGGGCGTGGGGGTCGACCTGCGCGAGCGCCAGCAGGGCCTGGACCCCGCGGTGGTCGCCCGCGCGTGGGCCGCGCAGCTGCGGCTGTGCGGCCGCTTCCAGCGGCTGGCCGCCCGCAAGGACTCCAAGAACGTCGTCGTCACCGCGATCGCCCGCGAGCTCGCCGGGTTCTTGTGGGCGGAGATGCTGGCGGCCTAACGATGCCCAGACCAGCGGTCACCTTGCTCGGCGCCAGGGTGACCGGCAGCTGCACGACACGCCGGGGCGCCGCCGCTGCAGGACCGACCCCCGTGAGTACTATGCGACGGCCATGCCGGAGCGCGCTTGGTCAGGGGCACCTTCCTGCGAGTAGCCGGCCTGCGGTCTCGACCCGCGTACATCAGTGTGGCGGTTCGCCGATCCACAACGCCCCGGCGTGTCGTGCTGCCCCGCGAGCCCGCCCGCCACCCCAGTCGTAACCGGCTCCTCCGCGCATCTCACCAGCATGTTGCTTGCTCCAGGCCCAGCCCGCGCCGTCCTTCGCATGCCCAGAAACCGTCCCGTTGATCAGGGGGAACCAACGTATTGACAAGCCGCTCCACATCAGTACTACAGCCGCAGCTGGCTTGATGCTGCCGAATCGCAGCGCCGATGCTACGGCGCGACCGTGACGGGATCGGGCCGGGATGGCGAACCCATCCGGTAGGATGTAGCCGCCTTGTCGGGCCTCGCCATCCAAGGGAAGCGATGCGCACCCGCCAACTGGCAGCCGGCCTGGCGCTGCTGGGAATGGTCGCGGCCGGCTGCGCCACACCCAGCCGCCCCCGCCAGCCCACCCCGAGCCAACCCGGCCAGGCCCTCACGGCTGCGCGTGGCAAGACCCTTGGCGCGCGCACCGCCCGGTTCCGCGGCACGGTCACGGTGGACGGCCGGCAGACGATCCGCATCGACGGCGTGATCGACTTCGCCCGGTCCGCCAGCCAGCAGACCCAGACCATGGCCGGTCTGCCGGGCGCGACCACGACGATCTACCTGCCCGACGTCACCTACACCAAGGACCCGCGGAACACGCCCAAAGGGGCCAAGCCCTGGCTCAAGGTCAAGGTCGGCCCGGCCGCCAAGCAGACCGGCATGACGCCGTTTGGTGTCGCGGATCCACGCCGTGCCCTGGACTTCCTGTATGGCGTCTCCAGGGTGACCGATCTTGGGACCCAGGTCGTGCGGGGGACGCCGACGCGCCACTGGCGGGCGACGGTCACCCTCGCCGACATGGTCGCCGCGCAGTTCCACGAGCAGCGGGCCACGGTGCTGGCGGAGCTTGGTGCTGAGGGGCTTGGTGCTGAGGCGGCGACGCCGGTCCCGGTCGATGTGTGGGTGGACGACCAGGGCCGGGTGCGCAAGGTGGTCAACACGTTTCCCTCGACCACCGCCGACCGCCGGGGCGGCGGGACGATCACCATCGAGTATTTCGACTTCGGCGCGCCGGTCCGCATCGTGCTGCCGCCGGCAAGCCAGGTGGTGGAGGATCACTACTAGCCTCCTGGCGCCCAGCCCTAGCCTTGTGGAGCGGCGCTGGCAGCGGCGCGCGCGGCCTGCTGCCGGCGACGCCAGTACGACCAGGCCAGTGCGACCAGGCCAGCACTCGCCCGGGATCGGGTGGCACCGACCACAGCAGGTCCACCAGCGGGCGGCGAACCTCCGGCACGGTCAGCGGCAGCAGGTCAGGGCCGCCGCGCTGGATGCCGCCACGCCCCCGTAGAGTGCGGAAACTCCGACATGGTGTCCTCTGAGCTGCCGGTTCGCTAAATCGTGGCGCGGTAGTGTGACGCCTTCGCTGATGTCTCGGAGGCCACTTGGGTGCTCTCGAAACTCGCTTACCTGACGCTCTGCCGCTCCATCCAGCTGCTCGCAATGCTCGCCCGCGGCGACGCCGCCAAGGATTTAGAGATCCTCGTGCTTCGCCACCAGCTTGGCGTGCTGCGCCGCCAGATCCCACGTCCCAGGCTCGAGCCCGCCGACCGCGCCCTGCTGGCCGTGATCAGCCGCATGCTTCCTCGGACCCGCTGGTCTTGCTTCTTCGTTTCCCCGGAAACGCTGCTGCGCTGGCACCGCCACCTGGTCGCAGGCGCGTGGACCTACCCGCGCCGTGGCCAGGGGAGGCCGCAGCTCGACCAAGACGTCCAGCAGCTGATCATCCGCCTGGCCACAGAGAACCCTCGCTGGGGCTACCAGCGCATCCAAGGTGAACTGTTGCACCTCGGCATTCGGGTCTCGGCAACCGCGATCCGCACCACGCTGCGCCGCCACGGCCTGGACCCGGCACCGCGGCGGACCGCCACCACCTGGCGGGAGTTCCTCCGCGAGCAGGCTGCGGGAATCCTGGCGTGTGACTTCTTCACTGTCGAGACCGTAGCGCTGCGGCGGCTATACGTGCTGTTCTTCATCGAGCTGGACACCCGGCGAGTCCATCTGGCCGGGGTGACCGCCAACCCCGACGGCGGCTGGGTCGCCCAGCAGGCCGCAACCTGCTCTTGGTGCTGGAGGAGCGGGGACGACGGCTCTGCTTTCTGCTGCGCGACCGGGACGCGCTGTTCACCCGCGGGTTCGACGACGTCTTCGGTTCGCACGGCGCCGAGGTGCTCCTGACGCCGGTGCAGGCGCCGAATGCCAACGCCTACGCGGAGCGCTGGGTCCGCACCGTCAGGGACGAGTGCCTGGACGGGCTCCTGATCGTTGGACGAGGCCACTTGGAGCAGGTCCTTCGGGTCTACGCTGCCCACTACAACGCCCATCGTCCGCACCGGGCGCTTGGACTAGAACCGCCGGATCCACCCCCCGATTTGAGAGTCGTCCACGACGGCCAGCCAAGCAGGGTGCATCGACGCGACCTGCTCGGCGGACTTCTCCACGAATACCATCGACGAGCTGCATGAACGCATTTGCGCACCCTACGCGCCGCAAACGCCACCGGCTGGGCGTCTCCACCATGCCGGCCGACCCGCTGGCCGCTGAGCATCCCGACCACGTGTGGGCACTGGACTACCAGTTCGACCAGACCACCGACGGCAAGAGATTGAAGCTGCTCAATGTCGTCGACGAACACACCCGCGAGGCCTTGGCGATCCTGGTCGACCGCCGCATCGACGCGGATGCCACTGTGGCGGTGCTGGACCGCGTGGTCCCCGAGCGAGGTGCATCGCCGCGGTTCATCCGATGCGACAACGGCCCAGAGCTGACCGCAGGCGCCCTGCGGGACTGATGCCGGGTCAGCCGCACAGGCGCCAGGCACGATCACAGCGCGACCTTGGCTCCTACACTTGCGTAATGAGCGCGCTTCAGTACATCTCGTCGATAGCGGCCAGTGATCAACGACTGAACTTTGCACTCAACCCACCCGTTGAGGTTCAGGACCTTGCCGCGGCCGAGAAAGCGATCGGCATCCCTCTTCCTGCCGAACTCCGCGAACTGTACCTCGCGCATGACGGGCAGTCGGAAGACGCCCCCGGTCTATTCTTCGGCATGTCGTGGTTTCCCATTCGCCAGGTGTTGCGCGAGATCACGACCTGGCGATCCGTACTCGATCAATTGGCTGGCGCTCTTGACGCCGAACAGAGATCCGATCCCCCCGACGCGATTGCCGAGGTGTATTGGCATCCACAATGGTTTCCCCTTGCCACGAGCTATGATGGCAACTTCTTGGCGGTCGACCTGGCCCCTGGTCGGCATGGCACGGTTGGACAGGTCATCAACGCCGGCCGAGACCAAGAGATCAGCTACGTGCTTGCATCATCGGTCACCGAGTTTCTTGAACGCGAGCTTCATCACGTTCAGGCCGGCACCACTGGCATCGGCGAGATCGATGGTCATCTTTTGTTCAGTTTTGACAGCGGGCAGAGTCACTTCCTTTGCAAGATCGATGCGTTTCTCCGCCCGTTCCAGAACCAGCCCTTACTGGAGCCGGATCAGTCGTGGGTGGACTCTCTCGACGTTGCTTGGCAACGACACATCAACGACATGGGGTTGAAAAGGTTCCTCGCCGCGACCCGCTTCTACAGTCACGACATAGCGCTCACGAGCTTCGAACCGCTCTCCAGATGCTCCCGTCTGAAGGAGTTCGTCCTCTGGCGCGAGACACCGCTTGAAGACCTCTACGAGCTACCGGTCCTCGATGGTCTGCGAGACCTGAACGTCGCCACAAAATCTTTCGACGGTATTGACCGGTTTCCAGAACTGACCCGGGTCATCTTATCCAACCAGGTCCCCAGTGCCGATCTGCGGGCGCTGCCACGTGCACACAAGCTCGCAGAGGTGTGGTTCGGACCCAACCAACGCGAGGTCGCTCCGCTGCTCGGGTGCAAGAACCTCAAGCGGGTGCGTGCTACGCCCGCAGGTGCCGGGCAATGGTCGACGCTGGCGGGCTGTTCCGGACTTACCGATTTGGAAATCGACGTTCGGCAGATCGACCCGACGACGCTAGATTTCTCGCCCTTCACCGAACTTATGAGCCTGACGATTACCTCCGCGTCGAGGGTTTCCCTGCGCTCGCTGGCGGACCACAAGCGGCTCAAGAGCATCACGCTGAATCACTGCCATTCGGTGGACGTTTCACCGTTGGCAACGTGTCCCAAGCTCATGCGTGTCGAGTTCTCCATGTGCGACGACCTGCTCGGTATCGAGGCTCTGCGGAACGCACGAAACCTGCGCGATATCGTTGCCGGATTCTCGGTATTCGAGGCACTGAAGGATCATCTTCCGCAACTACGGTGGTCTTCTTTCAGTGGATACATGACGGAAGAGCAACAGGCGGCGTTGTTCGCGTTCTTGGATGAACGGCAAAACGAGTGAGCGCTGGACGCGAGTCACGAACCAGGGTCCCGCTGTGATCGTGCTGGGTGGCGGTAGATTGCAGTGCCGCTACAGTCCCTGTGGGTGCCAGGTATTCGGTCACCTCATGCGACCTGCGCATACTCATGGAACAGTCCACCGAGTCGATCCCGTCGCACAACCCTTCCGGCCGACAGGATGACAGGTGGGTCGACGGGCCCAAGCGGTGGGGCCTGCCCAAGGCGCGGTGTGGGCGGTGGACGTTGTGATGGTCGGCGTACTCGGCCAGCACCGACTGCAGATGCCGACCTCCCAAGATGAGCATCCGGTCCAGCACCTCACGCCGCACCGTGCCCACCCATCGCCCCGCACAGGCGTTCGCCTGCGGTGACCGCATCGGCGTGGGCAGCACCTTGATCCCCCGGCGGCAAGGACCATGTCGAATGCGGCGGTGAACTTGATATCGCGATCGCGCATCAGGAACCGGAGCCGGCCGAGGTCGTCGCCGAGTTGCGTGAGCAGGTTTCGGGCCTGCTGGGCCACCCACGCCCACCGGACGCCGTGTCACCCCGAGCACGTGGACCTGGCGGGTCGCCACCTCGATCGCAAACAGCACGTACACCCGCCGCAGGAAGACCGTGTCCACGGTGAAGAAGTCCACCGCCAGCACACTCGTGGCCTGGGCGCGCGCAGGAACTGCCGCCAGCTCAGGGCCGACCGCTTGGGTGCCGGATCCACGCCAGCGCGCCGCAGGATCGCCCACACAGTGCTGGCGCCAATCGTGTCCTGTATCCCAGCCGGCACAGCTCGCCGTGGATGCGGCGATCCCCCAGGTCGGATTCTCCTGGCCAGCCGAAGCACCAACGCGCGGACCTCCACCGCTACGGCCGGCCACGCTGGTGCGGGGAGGTCGAGCGGCGCCGGACCAGGTCGCGATGCCAGCGCAACAGCGTCGCCGGCTGCACGAACAGGCCCGCCACGCCGAACGGGGCAGCAGCCGCACCAGCTCGGCGAGCACCGCCCGGTCAGGCCAGTCGACCTGTGGCCGCGTCACCTGGCGTCGCAGCACCGTGACCTCGTGGCGCACCACGAGCAGCTCGGCGTCTAGATCTGGCCGTAGCTCTGGCCGTGGCTCTCGCTCCAGAAGTGCCCCAGCACCTCTCTGATCGCCGCGCGGAGCGCGTAGCCCGTCATCGGCATGACGCCCCGGCGCCGAGGACTGCGGTCTTGGTCTGACTTCCCCGTCCTTGGGCCTTCCAGGAAGGGTCGTGCCTACCCTGGGGGGTAGGGTACTTCGGGTCAGGATTCCGGGACCTTCGGCTCTGCCCGCGCCGGCCGCCGCTTGCCATCCTCATGTGAGAGAGATCACAAGGAGGAGGCGGGACATGAGCGACGGCGAGCAGACCCTGTCGATCGCGCTGCTGTCGGGAACCGACGACAAGCTCAACGCGGCCGCGCTGCTCACAGCGGGCGCGGCCGCGCTGGGCCGCAAGGTCGACATCCTGCTGCAGTACTGGGCGCTGGACGCGTTTCGGGCCGGCAACACCACCAAGGACCACGGCCTGGCGCCCGAGGCCGGACCCGACGGCGCCGCCGCCGTCCACCGCCTGGCGGCCGAGGGCGGCGGCCAGCACTGGAGCACGGTCCTGGCCCAGGCCAAGCAGCTCGGCGAGGTGCGCGTGCACGCCTGCTCGCTGTCGATGGACCTGCTCGGCCTGGCCACCGACGACCTCGACCCGCTGGTGGACGACGTGGAGGGCGTCACCGCGTTCATGCTCGCCGCCGGCGGCCAGCTCGTCTTCATCTGAAACGGAGGAGATCACGATGAGCCAACCCACCACCGACCAGGTGATCGACGCGCGGGGGATGGCCTGCCCCGGCCCGCTGCTGTCGCTGATCGGCGCGATCCGCCAGCGCGAGGTCGGCGCCGTGGTCGAGGTCTGGTCCAGCGATGCGGGCTCGGCGACCGACATCCCCGCCTGGGTCGCCAAGGCCCGCCACGAGCTGGTCGAGGTCGCCGCCGAGGACGCCGAGGACGGCTACACCCGCTTCCGCGTCCGCAAGGCCAGGTGAGCCGCGATGCCCGCCAAGGTCGTGGTGCTCGGCGGCGGCGTCGGCGGGACGCTGACCGCCAACCTGCTCGCCCGCCAGCTCGGCCGCGACGTGCACGTCACCGTGGTCGACCCCACCGGCATGCACGTCTACCAGCCCGGCTTCCTGTACGCCGCGCTCGGCAAGGCCAACGGCCGCTGGCTGGCCCGCGACGAGCGCACCCTGCTGCGCCGCGAGGTCGAGCTCGCCGTCGAGGAGGCCACGCTGGTCGAGCCCGACGAGGGCCTGGTGCGGCTCGCCCACGGCGGCAGCCTGCCCTTCGACTATCTGCTGCTGGCCACCGGCGCCAGGCTGGTCCCCGACGAGATCCCGGGCCTGGTCCAGGGCGCCCACGAGTTCTACTCGCTGCCAGGGGCGCTGCGGCTGCGGGAGGCGCTGCGCGGCTTCCGGGGCGGCCGGGTCCTGGTCGGCGTGGCGGGGATCCCCTACAAGTGCCCGCCCGCGCCGGTGGAGTTCACCCTCATGCTGGACCAGTACCTGCGCCAGCGCGGCGTGCGTGACAGGTCGCAGGTGACGCTGCTGTCGCCGCTGGGCCGGGCGTTCACCATCGAGTCGGCGTCCAAGCTGGTCCAGCCGATCATGCAGCGGCGCGGCATCGGCCTGGAGACCTTCTTCAACGTCGAGACGGTCGACCCCTCCGCGCACACGGTCAGCTCGCTGGAGGGCGACAAGGCCGACTACGACCTGCTCGTGCTGGTGCCACCGCACCGCGGCCAGGAGGTCGTCGAAGCCTCGGGGCTGGGGGACGCGGGCGGTTGGGTGCCGACCGACCGGGCCACCCTGGGCCACCGCGACCACGAGCGCGTCTTCGCCCTCGGCGACGCGACCGACCTGCCGATCTCCAAGAGCGGCTCGACCGCGCACTTCGAGGCGCCGGTGGTCGCCAGCCGCATCGCCACGCTGCTGCGCGGCACTGCGCCGAAGGCCAACTACGGCGGCCGGGTGATGTGCTTTCTGGAGACCGGCGACGGCATGGCGACCGCGCTGCGGTTCGACTACCAGCATCCGCCCGTCCCGCCGGCCCCATCCCGCTTCTGGCACGCCGCCAAGTGGGCGTTCAACCGCCTGTACTGGGACACCGTCCCTCATGGGCGCATCCCCGAGCGACGCGCTCCCACACCCGATCCGGAGAGGAGACCGGCATGAGCACCCCTGTTACCACCACCCTCGACTGCAAAGGCCTGTCGTGCCCGCTGCCGATCGTCAAGACCGCGGTCGCGATCAAGCAACTGGCAGCCGGCGAGCTGGTCGAGGTGCTGGCCACCGACGCCGGCTCGGTGGCCGACTTCACCGCCTGGTCCCACGCGACCGGCAACCAGCTGGTCGAGCACACCGCCGACGGCGGCGTGTACCGCTTCCTGATCCGGAAGGGATGAGCCAGCCATGACCGACACCGCGCAGATGCAGATGGCGGCGGCCGTGACCGCCGCGCAGGCCAGGCAGAAGGCGAACAAGCTGGTGATCTTCACCTGGGGCGGGGACCTCGACAAGGTCTGGCCGACCCTGATCCTGGCCACCTCCGCGGCCGCCATGGGCATGGAGACGATCGTCTTCTTCACCTTCTGGGGCCTGTTCCCGCTGGTCCGCAACGACGTCCGCCTCACCGGCGACAACTGGATGCAGAAGATGCTGTCGCTGCTGCACCGCGGCGGCACCCAGCACCTGAAGCTGTCGCAGATGAACTTCGCCGGCGCCGGCCCGGCGATGCTGCGCAAGCTCGCCAGCGACCACAACGTCGCCAGCCCACAGGAGCTGCTCGAGCTGGCCCGCCAGCTGGGCGTGCGGCTGATCCCCTGCCAGATGACCATGGACCTGCTCGGCCTGTCGCGCGAGGACCTGATCGACGGGCTGGAGGAGCCCGCCGGCGCCGCCACCGCCCTGGCCGAGGCCCAGGACGCCATCACCCTGTTCATCTGATCCCGCTGCCGAGGTGATCGCATGCCCAAGCTCAGCGTGACCCATGTGGCCGGGGACCGGTTCGAGCTGCAGGTGCGCGGCCACCGGCTGGTCTGTGACCAGCCGGTGGCCGACGGCGGCTCGGACCAGGGCCCGACGCCGACCGAGCTGTTCGTCGCCAGCCTCACCGCCTGCGTCGCCTTCTACGCCGGGCGGTTCCTGGCCCGCCACGACCTCGACCCCGACGGGTTGCGGGTCGACTGCGACTTCACCATGAGCGCCGACCGACCCCCGAGGGTCGCCTCGATCGTCCTACGGCTGGTCACACCCCACCCGCTACCCGACAACCGCCGCCGGGCGCTGCTTGCGGTCGCCGACCACTGCACCGTGCACAACTCCATCCGCCAGCCACCCGACGTGCGCGTCACGCTGGTCGAACCGGCCAGCGCCGACGCCGCCGCCCAAGCAGGGATGGAAGGATAGCCCGGGTTGTCCGCACCACCTGGAGGGTTGGTCATGCAGCTGGACGAGAGCACCTTGACCGACGCGCTGGCCCGCCTGCGCCGCGTCGAGGGCCAGGTCGGTGGGATCATCCGCATGATCGAGTCAGGCAGGGAATGCCGCGAGGTCGTCCGGCAGATCTCGGCGGCCTCCCGCGCGCTCGACCAGACCGGCTTCAAAATCCTCGCCTGCGGCATGCGCCAGTGTCTGCGCGATGAGCAGGCCGCCGAGCAGGCCGGATACAGCCAAGCAGAGCTGGAGAAACTCTTCCTCCAACTCCGGTAGCCACGCCGCGGCCAGCGTCCGGCGTGACACCCGAACGCGCTCGGGCAGCCGTCCCTCGATGGCGGGTCCGAGGAGCACCTCAGCCGGGACGACCTGGCTGCGGTTGAGTCCCACCGCGACCATGGCCTCGGTCAGACGGGCTCGAGCTCAAGGGGTGGGAGCAGCTCCTCGGCCGCTGCTGGCGGTGTCTGGGTAATGCGGTCCAGCGCGGCCCGTAGCACCAGATCGGCGGCATCGAGGTTCTCGCCGCAGAATTCGCAGCGGACCAGGGTGAAGACGTCGTCGGTGAGGTACTCGGCGTCGTTGCCGCAGCGTGGGCAGGCAAACATCGGTTCCTCCTTCCACTGCCTCCACCAGCGATGCCGGTGGCCGGCCTCGACCCAGGGTCCGGCCGTGGCGTCGGCCGTGCCCACGGCCGAACGGCCCCTTCTCGCCGGGCAGTCCGGCCTGTCGCAGATGGAGGACCGATCCGCGCGCGGACTCGAGGTGGCCGGCACCGCACCCATCGAGGCCTCCTTATCCAAGGCCGTTTAGCCCAGGCCAACGGTACCTTGGCCCCTATGTCTTGATTGCCTTAGTCAGCACCCATGAGGTCGGGCTTGGTCAAGCCCCTACTGCCTTCTCGTGCTGGCCCAATTTGCCGGGCCGAGCCGGGGTCAAGACATCCCACGGGCCGAAGCTGTCAAGCGCGTTGCCTGGAGGTCAGGCCGCTTGCTTGGTGGCCTGGTGCTTCCACGCGGTGGCCTCGTTGTACAGCGATCGGCTGCGCAGGCAGCCGTCGAGGATGCCGACCAGCTTGTTGGCCAGAACTCGTAAGGCCTGGTCGGGTCGTGGGTGTTGCCGCGCGCCCGGCGGGCATCGTAGAAGGCTCTGGCCCCGGGTGAGTGCGTGAGGGCGCAGAAGGCCCACAGGTAGCAGGCGTCGGCAAGGTGGCGGTTGCGCACGAAGCGGGCCAGCACCACCTTCTTGGTTCCCGACGCCTTGGTGATCGGCGCGGTCCCTGCGTAGCGGCGGCGGGAGTCGGGCATCCCGGTAGCGGTCGGGGTCGTCGCCGAACTCGCCGAGCAGCCGGGCACCCAGCACGGCACCAAGGCCGGGCTGGCTGCGGATGATCCGGGCGTCAGGGTGGGTGGCGAACGCCTTGGCGAGCTGCTCGGCGAGGATGACGAGCTGATGGTTCAGCTCGGCGACCACGGCCGCGCCGGCGGTCACCGCGGCCCCAAACGCGCTGGCAAGGACGTCGGGGGTTCGGGCTGCGGCGAGCGCAACGCTGCCTGCAGCGCTCGCGCGCGGGCCTGGACGCCCCGCTGTCGGCCAGCCCGGTGCAGGGTCTCGGCGAGCTCGGCGTGCGACAGCGCCGGGCCGTGGGCGGGGGTGGGCGCGATGGCGAGCACGGCCAGCGCGTCGCGGTTGGCGAGATCGGTGCCGAAGGCGAGCAGCGCTGCCGGGTAGAACTCGCGCAGCGTCGAGCGGAGCACGTTGAGCTGCCGTTGGCGGGCCCAGACCAGCCGCTGGTGCGCGCGGGCGGGCACCTTGACGGCCTCGGCGGGTGCCGAGTCGCCGGCGATGGGCCGTTGGTTGTGTCGGTCGGTGCGGACCAGGCCGGCCAGCACCTTGGCGTCCCCGCTGTCGGACTTGGCCCCAGACAGCACGTGCCGCTCCCGGTAGCGGTGCACCGCCTTGGGGTTGATGGCGTAGACCTGGTAGCCGGCGGCGGCCAGGGCGCTCACCCACAGGCCCCGGTCGGTCTCGATGCCGACCACCACCTCGGCGGGGTCGCCGGCCCAGTCGGCCAGCAGGGCGTGTAGCCGGGCCAGGCCCTCCAGGCCCTCGGGTAGGCGCCGGGTATTGAGTTAGCGGGTCCTTGGGCTGCTGCGGTCCCAGATCGGCGCAGGTGATGGGGGGTGCCCGTCAACAGGCACGGCGGTGGATGAGGAGACGGTCCAGCGCCTGGGCGACCTGGGGCGGCAGACTCGCCCCGGTGGCGGCGGGATGGGCGCGCAGGTAGGAGGCGACCGTTCGGACCGTGGGACGCAGCGTCTGGGGGGCGACCGTGGCGGCGGCGTCGAGCCTTGCCAGCAGCCGTGGTGACGGCGGGAAGAACCCCGTGTCGACGTCGGGAACGCCGGCCAGCGTGGCGCACAGCGCCGGGGTGACCAGGGCGGTGCGCAGGCCGATGGTGCTGCGGGCGGGCACCACGCTGCCCCCGGGTGGCTCCTGGGCGACCACGACGCTCCCCGGCCCGGTGGGGTCACCGTGGTTGACCGTGGCAACCAGCCCGGCCGTGGTGAGTAGCCGCCGCGCCTGGTCAAGCGGGCGGCGGGTGACGTCGGGGACCGTCACCTCACGCGGCCGCGTGCCCGCCGTGCCGGCGCTTGTGGCTGGTGGCTGGGCGGTGACCGTGGGTGCCTGGACGGGCCAGGCATGCGGTGCGCGCAACTGGCGGACGCCCGCCAGGCCGACCGGCACCAGCGCGACCGCAAGCAGCGCCGCCGTCATGACGGCTGCCCGCCGGCGCCGGCGCAACCTCCGCGCGCGGCGCCGCAGGCGGTGCACGTCCAGCTCGCCGTCGACCCTCCCGGCCCCCTGCTGAAGCCAGCGGGCGATATCAAGCGTCATTCCCCACCTCTTGGATGCTGTGCTGCTGGTCGGCGGCTCGCAGGGCGCTGATGGCCCGGTTGGTCAGGGACTTGATTGTGCCGGGCGAGCAGCCCATCAGCGCGGCGACCTCGCCGACGGGCAGGTCGGCGTAGTAGCGCAGCACCAGGGCGGTCCGCTGCCGGCGGGGCAGGGCTGCGACCGCTTGGCGGATGGCGTGCGCCTCGGCCAGATCCGGACCGGGCGGGTTGGCGGGCGCGAGCATGGCCAGCCGCGCTCGGGCCCGCCGCTCCGCCGCCAGTCGCCGCCACCAGGAGTTGGCAAGGTTGATCGCGACCCGGTACGCCCACGCGTCCGCGCGCTGGGCGGTCGGCCGGTGCAGCTTCGACCAGTTGACCCACAGCCGCGCGAGGGTTTCCTGGGTAAGCTCCTCGGCGACCTCGGCGTTGCCGCACAGCAGGGTGAGGGTGCCGACGAGCCGGGGCCGCATGAAGCGGCAGAACTCCACCACGTCCGGCGGATCGCTCATCGGGATGCCCCATCGTCGGTCGTCGCATCGTCAGCTGGTGCCGCGGTGCCAGCAACCACCAGTAGAACGCGCGAAGCCACTCGAAGGTTCACTGCTCGTCGCAGCTGAGGACCGGCTGGACCCTCGGACGGTCGTGTCCTGGCCAGGTGAGCCTCAAGGGGGCGGGGGTGTGGGTGTGGGTCTCCGTCGCGACCGGGTCGTGCTGCTGCAGGCCGGGGACCTGCAGCAGGCCGCCACCTTTCTCCCCGCGGCGGCGAGGCGGGCAGCAACGCGACCGGCGCCGACGTGGCCGGGCGTGTCCTGTGGGTGGTTAACCCGAAGTTCCCCCTGCGTGGAGCGCGGCAGGGCGTTTGCCTGCGGAAATGCGGGGTGATCTGATGCTGCCTGACTACGCGTACCCGAGGCGGTGGGAGACGCCGAGGAGCTCGAAGGCGTGGCGCTGGAGGGGGGTGGGCGTGGTGATGACGGTGAAGGCGGGCAGGCCGCCGGCGGGCTGGATGCGGCTGGCGGCGATGGTGGCCAGGTCCTCCAGCAGGGTCGCGAAGCTGTGCACCGGCCCGCCGTCGGTGGTGGCTTTCGTGGCGGCCTTGGCCCCCGCGTTCCGCAGCTAATCAGGGTTCTGGGCTACGGCTGGGGCTGAAGCCGCAGGTAGGCGGCCTGCGGCCTGGTGGGAATCCCGATTCGGCATAGATACACGCCTGTCCAATGACATGTTGATCTGCCTCGGAAGATG
>JBKPDO010000376.1:0-12623 GCA_046727955.1 bacterium
CCGCCCATCCCGAGCGGTTCGTCCGCAAACTTCCCGAGCCGCCGAGGCTGCCGACGACCGCGTGGATCAACAAACCCGACACAGAGGAGGCCGCCCAGTAATCCCCTGACGCTGGTGCCTCATACAGGTTGACAGCTTCCGATACGATCTCAAGCCGGCCTTCGGCCGGAAGGCCTTGCCGGCATCGGCCCTGCGGGCGGCGGGGGTAGCCCGCCGTCCTCGGGCCGCACCAGCCCGGAGACTCCACGCACATCCGCCACCGGGCGCACCGTCCCACACCAGGCGACCAGCTCCAGCGACGATCGGCCTTGCCGTGCCGCTGGCTAGATGGCCGCGCCCCGGCCCCTGCGGCGGCGCCGCAGCACGTTAAGGAAGATCCAAATCCACCAGGGTGCCAGGATCAGGGCGCCAAGCACAAACGGGATGGGGCGGACCAGCGGCCGGTCCCAGAGGGGCGTCCCGACCTCACCGCCACGGCCGCCCAGGGCGCCGACGGCACCGACGCGGTTGACGAAGTCGACCATGGTGGCCTGCAGGTTGTCATGGTGGGCGCTGCTGGCCGCACGGATGGCTGCCACGGTCCCGTCGGGGTCGAGGGTGTTGCTGTGGGCGCCGGTCCGGTTCCCGACGGCCACCGCCACGGTGGCGGGGCGGCCGAGGCGGGCGAGCGCCGAGGCGATCGCCCGGGCGAGCTGGTTGGGGTCGTTGTTTGCCTCCCTGAGCGCGGCCGCGGGCAGCACCGCCACATAGACCGGGGTGCTGGCGTGCCGGATGCGCTGCCGCACGGCGCTGGCGGACGCCGGTGGCATGGCCAGCCTGGCGGCGCTGTCGACATAGACCGGGTCGCGCAGTAGCGCACTGGCCGCCCGGTCGACGTACCGGCCGGCCATGGCCGGGCCGGCGAGCAGGCCGACCAGAGCGAGGCTCGCGGCCAGCGTGACGAGCACGCGCGTCGGACGGCGTGCCGCTGACCTGGTCTGGGTCCTCATGTGCGTGCTCGTTTTCGCCTCGCTGCGCCGGCCGCGGCGCTCGGACTGGGCCGGGCGCCGCACCCCTCATTGTCCCTGCTTGCGACCGTTGAGGAAATGCCCGCGGCGGGACGTAACGAAGCACTGGTACCAGCCTGTTGCACACCGGCGCAGTGGTTGTAACCAGTCGGCTGCGGCAGAGCCGCCCGATCAGCGTTCGAGACCGTAGTAGACAGAGCGGGGGTTGGCGATCACGAAGCTGACTCCGGGCTTGCAGACAGGCTTTGTGGAGAAGGTCCACCTTCCTCTGCACAGCCGACCGTACAGCGTCGGAAACTGCCTGGGGTCGCGCAGGCGCACCCGGAAGCTGTCGAACGCCACCTTGTCCAGGGCGATCGGGTCCTGGACGCCTGACTGCTGGAACCGCCCACGCGCAGCCGCAGCCGACTCGAAGTCCACCTGCTCCACGAGCGGTAGCGCCTCCAGGTCGCGGCGGATCGCCTCCTGCCGGTTCGGGTCGACGCCGGAGGCCAGAAACACCGCCGCGTCGGTGGTGTGCACCCAGGGCCCGGCCAGCACGTCCCAGGCGACCTGGTGCTGGTCGACCACCTGATCGATGCCCTTGACGCAGGCTGGCTTCCCGTCTGGGCCGAGCTGCGGGCAGAACTCCCGGAACAGCTCGCTGAACTGCCGAGGCTCGTGCAGCACCACGCGGAAGCTCGCCGGCAACACCCGCGGCGTGACCCCACGGAGCATCCGCGGTTGGTTGCGGAATTGATCGCGGTACTTCTCGAAGGCCTCCGCCTGTGACTCGTAGGCGAACTGCTCGACAAACGGCAGCGCCGCGACTCGGCGGCGCATCAGCTCCTGCTGCGCCGCGTCGATCGTGTTCAGCAGGAACACCGACGCATCGAACCGATCCACCAGGCCCGCGCCACCAGGCACCCGCCCAAAGTCCTTGCTCTCCGGCTCGCCCGCCCCGGCGGGCGAGGTCACCCCGCCCGCAGACGCCGCCGTCGTGGTCGTCACCCGGCCACCCGACAGTGGCTGCCTGGACACCAGCAAGACGCTGACACCCACAGCCAGGCTCGCAACGACCAGCACAACGCTGGCGACCAGCAGCCGCCTGCGCCGGGACGGCCTGGGCGGCCTGGGCGCTGGGGCAGGCTCCGGCAACGACGCTGGGCCAGTGGGAGCCGTCGGCTCTTGCTGCTGGCCGAGTTCCGAGCGGGGCTCATCGTTCATGTTGGTTGCCTCAAGTGGTCGAGCTGGGGCGTTGGCGGTAAAGCGCCCGAGATCTTCCTACGACCGCCGCACCCATGCAGCTGCGCAGCTGCTCCATGGGTGGCATCACCGCACGCTCCCAACTTCGCGACATCGTCGAGAGCATGCCGCCCAACTCGTGATCTCTTGCCCGCCGTGGGTCTGGTCCAGGTCCTAACACACCCACAGGGGCCTCAGACCCGTTTCCGCAACACGCTGGTGCGGATCAGATCGACCAGTGAGTCGGTGGCCGCCTTCAACTCGTCCGACCCGTGCTCGGCTGCCGCATACAAGCGGGCCGCCCCTAGCTTGTCGTCCGCACCGACGAGGTGGTGCATGCGCTCGGTCTGGCGGAGCGGATTGTCGTCGGGAAGCGTCTCCAGATGGGCGGCGAGGACGGCGTGCAACCGGCGCAGATAGTCCGGGGGCGAGGCGAAGTGGTCGCGGACCGCCTTGCGCAGTTCCTGATGGTAGAAGTCCCACCGGCCCGACGGGCCCCGCTGGACCACGTGGCCGCGGTACGCGCGACGTACGCTCGAGAAGAGCAGCTCGCTCCAGGGAATGCCGGTGGAGCTCCCGCTTGGCTTGCAGGTAGCCGATGCAGGTGTCGATGCCGTTGCGTCCCTGGGGTGTCAGGTCGGCGCCTGTCGACGACGTCAATGCGGGGGCAATCATCTGCATGAATCACTCGCGCTCAAGGGGCCGTTTAGGTCAGTGACGGCGGAGACGTAGAGACGGTCGGTCTCGGCCTCGACGTCGGGGTAAGGGGCTCGGTGGACGATCTCTTCGATCGAGAAGCGCGACTCGAGAAGCGAGGCGGTGAGTTCGCCACGAGTAAAGAAGTTGAACTCGAGCGAGATCGGAATGCCCCATAGCTCGCCTGGCTGGCGAATCTCGCGGCCCTCGTGCACGGCGAGCAGCAGTCGACCACCGGGTCGGAGGACGCGGCGCAGCTCGCCGAGAGCGGCCGCGAGCCGCTCGGCCGGAACGTGAATGACCGAGTAGAAGGCCACGATTCCAGCGAGGCATCCATCCGCGAGCTGAAGCGAGCGAAAATCGTCGACGTGGAAGTCGATCCCTGGGCTCAGCTTCTTGGCGAGCTGCACCATCTTCGGCGAAAGGTCGATCCCGAAGACGTCGCTGCCACGCTCATGCAGATAGCGTGCGACGTGGCCAGGCCCACACCCGACGTCGCAGACCCGCCCGTCCCCGACGCGAGCCGCGAAGCGGTCGAGCAACTCTCGATCAAATGGCTTGCCGGCGAGCTCGTCAAAGATACGCCTCGCGTACTCTTCGGCAAGACGGTCGTAGTCGCAAGCGACGCTGGTACACTCGCTCATTCGGTCGAGGTCCGACATCGGCTCACCAGCCTCCTGTACTGCCTCCTTCGGCCATGTCAGAGGCCCCAGAACGCGCCTTCGAGGCCGACGCTGCGGAAGTAGTCGGTTGCGACTTCAGGTTCGCGCCGGCGGTAGCCCCGTTCCAGGCGGCCGTCGTACCAGTGTGCGGCCAGACGCCAGAGCGTTGCCAGGTCGAGCACGTAACCACGTCTGTTACCAGTTCGCTCGAGCCAAGCGTCGATGCAGCGCTGGCCGCAGAACAGCCGTTGGTTGCCACAGGTGTGAACGACGTCGTCCCAATGCTGCGCTGCCGGCACGAGGAAGTGCGCGAGCTCCCCACCAGCAGGAGACTGCTCGCGACCGACGACCCAGGCGAGCGCGGCCCCACAGCCGGGGCAACGGGTAGAGACAAGCACCTCGGGCTCGGCACGGAGGACGTGCGGCATCGCAAACGAGTCCCAGGCACAGCCACCCCACCACAGCGTCGCCGAGCCCATGACCGCAAAGCCAAGCGGCACGGCCGAGAAGGGATGGGCCATCACGATCTCCCCGTCGGGATCGAGCACGAGGTGCCGTTGCTGATCGAGGAGTCGTAAGCTGTCGTGAAGCTCCTCGGGCTCGACGCCAAGTCGCCTGGCAAGCGCCGCTGCAGTGGGGGCACGGCCGCTGTCGACAAAGCCATCGTAGACGGCAAGCCTGAGATCCTCGGTGTCCACTGTTACACCTCCCCATGGGTTGGGCCGCGAAGTCAGCGCCGGAGCCGGGGCCGCGCTGGCCGGCCCCGCCGCCGGGCCGATCTCACGCAGCAACTCCGCGAGCACGCTTGGGTCGACGTACAGGACCCGGTAGGCGTAGCCGCCGTCGGCCGCAGCCTCGCCGGTGTGCACCTCCAGCGCGGGGATCACGAACAGGCTGCCCGCGCCCGCTTGGTACCGCCGCCGGCCGCTGCTGAACCCGGCCGCGCCCTGATCGACCACCGCGATCGTGACGGCCTCGTGGAAGTGCCGCGCGTAGCGATAGGTCACGAAGCGGGCGTGCAGCACCTCGACCCCTGCCACGCCCGGCACCCGGAACAGCCGCGCCCGCTCCCCGCCGTTCCCGTCCACGCAAGCCGCCTCCACGTACCCGCCGCCAGCGCGGCGATCCCGGCCGAGCCGGCCTGCCGGAGGCGACGCCATCGTCCTCGACGCCGGACATGCACAAGGATGCCAGACTCGCGTGGCCCCTTGGGCCGTCGTCCACCCGGTTAGGTTTACCAGGGCGGGACGCGCGGACCGACCTACGCTGATGCGTGGCTGGCGCGGAGCCCTTGGCAGACGATCGCGATCATGCGGTCCCGGGCGCGGGTGTCGGCGGCGGGGCGTTCCCGGGCCAGGCAGCCCTCGATGAGGGCCTTCACGTCGGCGATGTCGATGTCGTCTCGCACAACCCCCGCTTGCTGGGCTCGGGTGAGCAGCTCGCGCAGGGCGCCCATGAGGTCGTGCTCAGCGCGTGAGGCGGCGGCCTCCACGTCGAACCCGGCGCCGGCAAACGCGTCGGCCAGTCCGCGGTCGGCCGCGCCCTCCTGGACCATCATCGCGAAGAACGCGAAGAACGCGGCGATCACAGTCTCGCGCGGCGAACGGCGCTGACGAAGCCGCCGCTGGAAGATGCTGGGACAGCCCGGCCGTAGGCGGCAGCCAGGGCAGCGCGGTCGTTGGTGTGGGCCTGCCAGCCGTGGCGGGTGAGCCAGTCGGGGGCGTCGGCGCCCAGGCCGCCCATCCACAGCTTGGTGAACTGGTCCATGGCCGGGATCGCGCGGGCTTGGGCCAGCAGCGAAGTGTCGGCGATATTGCCGTGTTCGAAGGCGAGCTGGCTGGTGGGGGCGGACAGCTCCCCGACCGCGGTGAGCAGGCGGGCGGCCTCCTCAGCGGACAGGTAGATCAGCAGCCCCTCGACCAGCCACGCGGTGGGTTGGGCGGGCTGGAACCCGGCCGCGGTCAGCACGGCCGGCCAGTCCTTGCGGAGATCGGCCGCAAGCACCACACGCTCGCATCGCGGGACGGCGTGCTGTGCGGCCAGCACCTGCTGCTTGAAGGCCAGCACCTCGGGCAGGTCGAGCTCGAGCAGCCGCACCCGGTCGGGCCAGGCCAGCCGGAAGGCGCGGGTGTCCAGCCCGGCGGCGAGCAGCACCACCTGGCGGCACCCCGTGGTGGTCGCGGCGAGCAGGTAGTCGTCGAAGAACCGGGTGCGGATGGCGCCGTGGACGAAGAACACCGCCCCCAACTGGGCGAGCCCAGCGGAAGTAGCACGCTGCTCGTCCTCGGCAAAGGCGCCTGGGGCGGCGGCCACGAACGCCTGGGCGTAGGGGTCGTCGAAGAGGCGGTCGGGTCGGCGGCTCTCGGCTGCCCGCACCCGCGCCATCCCAAGCGCGGTCTTGGCCATGCTGGTCAACGGCTCCTGCGATGCCACTGCCCGCCTCCCGATCCGCCATCATGTACAGCGTGCGCTCGTCCGGGGAGAGCGCCATCACCTTGCTCCAATTCCCCTTGGTGAACAATTGGTGGCGCACCTTCCACTCGACTTTGGCTATGGTCCTGAAAACTCGCGAAGCGCGCGAGCATCGATCCAGCGCCGCGCGGGCGAGCTGGCTGCAGTCCTGTCCGCCGCTCCGTCGCGCACGGTCGAGGAGACACCAGGCGTAGAGTGGCCGGGAAGCAAGCGGCCGTTGCTGGAACCTTCTCGGGTCTCATCGGCGCCTGACGCTCGACTTGTGGCGCATCGATCCAGCTTCGAGCGTCACCCAGGAGGTTGATTCAAGAGCATGAGCTACCTCAGCGGTACGCCCAGCGCGCTCCCCGACCAGCCGGTCCCAACCGTCGACCCAAAGGTGGAACGGCTCGCCCACACCGTCGTCGACGGGTTGATCGCGCGGCTGGCCGCCGAGCCCGCCACTCCCGCCACGAGTCTGCTCGAGAACCTGGCCGACCAGCTCCAGCAGGCCGCGACGCTCCGCCGTCTCGGCGTCGTGCGACGCACGCCCACGTCGGAAACGCCAGCGATCCCTCGGCAGGTTAGGTCGCAGTGCGCTTCCGAGCAGCTACGCCACCAAGACGCCGGCGTCTTGCCGTAAGTCGGCTCGCTCAGGGCATCAGACCGCCGCCGGGTACACTCGTTGTGGCCCAGGCCCAGAGCCATCTGGAAGACCTCATCACGGGCCGCACGGCGGGCGGGGCTGATCACGGGAGCGGGAGTTCCACGGCAGCAGGTGGGCAGGGTGGCCAGGGTGAGCGTGTAGCTGGCCACCACCGGTGGCGTCCGCCACGCGGGACTGCCGCTGCTGGGAGGCCACGCCTGGGTCTTGGCGGCAGCGTGAGCTGCGCCACATACGGCGGCCGGTCACGGTGTCCGGTGCGGGGCACGAGACGAGGGAGCGGCGATGAGCGACGAGCGACAAAGCCCAGAAGAGCTCGCGGCGCACTTCGCGCAGGGCAGTCCCGCCGTGGCCGCGATGGACTGGGTCAGCGAGTTTCTGTCCAGCGGCCTGGGCGCGGTGTGGGCGCGGACCGATCCCGATCTGCGGCTGGCGATCAGCCAGAGCTTCATCATGACCAACCGGGCGCACCCCGAGATCGCCGGGCAGGACCGCGACCGGCTGGCCGCTCGTATCGTGCATGCCGACCGTTCCGATGGCTGGACGGGGGGCGTGCTGGACCATCTCGACGATGAGTTCCGTCGGGGCATGCCCGGGTGGTTCCTGGGAGGCAGGTGCGGGGTCCCGTCGCAACCTGGGCCGGTGACGCCGGGCTATGAGCTGATCCTGTTCCTGGAGACCAACGGCGGAGTGTTGCAGATGGACCGGTCGGGGTGGATCCGCGCGCGGAAACTGCTGATGCACCACACCCCGGATGGGTGGCTGGTCGCCTCGTTCGGCGAGGAGATCCCGACACCAGGCTGGCCGCCACGCTGAGCTGCTCGGCCTCACCGACCGCCTGCCGACCGCCTGCCGACCGCCTGCCTGCCGAGCGCTCGGCCCCTCGTCCATCGGGGCGTGATCAGCAACCTGGCCTCAGCGACGGCCGCGGGCGGAGCGGGGTCGCCGCCGGCGGCGTGCGGCGTGCTCGCGCGGCCGAATGGGGATCATGCCGTGGGCGTTTGAGGAGGCTGGCTCCGTCGCCACGCCCGCGCGCTGGCGCAGCTTGGCGACCTCAGCCGCCTGCTCAGGCAGGACGAGCGTGACGACACTACCAGCAGCACCCACGCGGGCGGTGCGTCCCGACCGGTGCAGATAGGCCTTGTGCTCGGCAGGCGGGTCGAAGTGCACCACCAGATCGACCCCGTCCACGTGGATCCCGCGGGCGGCGATGTCGGTGGCCACCAGGATCGGCACCGCACCGGCGGCGAACGCCGCCAGGGCCCGCTCCCTCGCGCGCTGCGGCAAGTCGCCGTGCAGCACGCCGACTTGCAGGCCGGCGTGGTCGAGCTGGCGGGCAAGCCGTGCGGCGCCACGCTTGGTGCGCACGAACAGCAGCACCCGGCCGGAGCGGGCAGCCAGCTCCGCGGCCACCCCGACCTTGTCGACCGCGGTCACGGTGACGAAACGATGGTCCATCCGCGCGACCGCCGCCGCAGTGGCGGGCGCGACTGCGTGACGTACGGGATCGTTGAGGTAGCGGCGCACCACGACGTCGACGCCGTTGTCGAGGGTGGCCGAGAACAGCAGGCGCTGCCCGCCGGCGGGGACGCGATCCAGCAGCCAGGTCACGGCGGGCAGGAAGCCCATGTCGGCCATGTGGTCGGCCTCGTCGAGCACGGCGACCTCGACCGCGTCTAACGAGCAGGCACCCTGGCACAGCAGATCGGTGAGCCGCCCGGGTGTCGCCACGACCACGTCGGTGCCGCGCCGGAGCGCCTGGACCTGGGTGCGCATCGGCGCGCCGCCGTAGACAGCCAGCAGCCGCAGGCCGAGCGGCGCCGCCAGTGGGACGAGCTCGTCGTGGACCTGGCGGGCCAGCTCACGGGTGGGCACCAGCACCAGGGCCCGAGGCCCGGGTCGACCCCGTCGCCCAGGCCGTCCGGTACCCCCCGTCGCCGTGCGGATCAGCAGCGGCAACCCGAACGCCAGGGTCTTGCCCGAGCCGGTCTCCGCGCGGCCGAGGACGTCACGCCCGGCAAGCGCGTCGGGCAGCGTGCGGGCTTGGATGGGGAGAGGCGTGGTGATGCCGCGCCGGGCGAGCGCGGCAGCCATGGCAGACGGCACACCGAGCTCCTCGAAGGAGCTGGCTGGCGTGGCGGTCGAAGGGGTGGGATCAGCGACAGCGGCAGACAAGTAAGGGGACACTCCGTTCATCAGTCGAATGGGCGCCTCAGTGGCGATACAGCGCGCGGACGACCTGCGCCGAGGAGATCGGCGTTCGTACGAACGGAGTACGTGACCTGTGACGACCGCGGGGGCGGTCGCCCTCGCCGGATACGGTGACCTGAGCATAGCAGCAGTTGGTCATGGCAGGCTCAGACGACGCGCTGGCAGACGTAGCACCGCCTCCGAGAGCTCGCTCCCCCCACGGCGCGCCGCCACCAGCCGGGTGCTGGCCGAGCTGGCCGGCGGCCACGCCGACCGCACCTGGCCGCGCCGCCTGGCAGAGCTGGCCCGCCCTGCCCTGCTCATCCTCGACGACTTCGCCATGCGCGAGTTCACCGCCCCCCAGGCCGACGACCTGTACGAGCTGGTCAGCGAACGCACCCGAGCCGGCTATGACTGGCTGGCCCACAAGGGCCGATGCCGCAGCTCAGGCGTGCTTGGCGGGCCGTCGCATGACCGGCCAGTCAAAGCAGGAGCGCGGATTGCACCGCCCCGAGGTCGTGGGTACCGTCACGGGCGGATCAGGCCAGGGCAAGCAGGTCGATGTCGGCGCCGACCGACCGTAGCTTGCCGACCAGGTTCTCGTAGCCGCGCTCCAGATACCGCGTGCCGCGGATCTCGCTGGTCCCTTCGGCGATCAGCGCCGCCATGATGTAGGCGAAGCCGGCGCGCAGGTCGGGGATCTCCAGCAGGCCGCCCCGTAGCGGTGTCGGTCCCATCACGATGGCGCTGTGCTCGAAGTCCTTGCCGGCAAAGCGGCACGGCCGACCGCCGAGGCAGGCGGTCGACAGGGCGATGTTGGCGCCCATGGCGTTGAGCTGGTCGGTGTAGCCGAAGCGGTCTTCGTAGATCGTCTCGTGGATGATCGAGGCGCCGTGCGCCTGGGTCAGCAGCACCACAAGCGGTTGTTGCCAGTCGGTCATGTAGCCCGGATGCACGTCGGTCTCCACGTGCTGCGATTGCAGCGCCGTCGCTCGGTAGAACGCCACGCCGTCATCGGTGACCTCGAAGTCTCCGCCGATCTTGCGCAGGTAGTTCAAGAACGTGACGATGTGCTCTTGGCGGGCGCCGACGACCTCGATGCGCCCATCGGTGGCGGCCGCCGCGGCGGCGAATGAGGCGACCTCGATCCGGTCGTTGATCGGCGTGTGCCGCGCCCCGCGAAAGTGCTGGACGCCTTCGATGACGATCTTGCGGTCAGCCTCCACGGTCACCAGCGCGCCCATCTGCTGAAGGAAATGGATCAGGTCCATGACCTCTGGCTCTACGGCGGCGTTGCGGATCATGGTGGTTCCCTTGGTCCCGACCGCAGCCAGGAGCAGGTTCTCGGTCGCGCCGACACTGGGAAACGGCAGCTCGATATGTGCGGCTTCCAGGCCGTGGGATTTGACGCTCACCGAGCGGGGTTGCTCGACCACTTGGGCGCCCATCTCCCGCAGGCCCCCAAGGTGGAAGTCGATGGGTCGCTTGCCGATCCGGCAGCCGCCAGGCAGGGGGACGCTGGCCTCGCCGACGCGGTACAGCAGCGGACCCATCATCAGGATGGGGATGCGGTTGACCCCGCTGTAGCGCTCGCTCAGCGAGGGATTGGTGATCTCGGGGGTTGCGACCTGGACGGTGTGCTCGTCCAGCCACTCGATCTGCGTGCCAAGCTCCGACATCACCTCGAGGACGACCTCGATCTCGCGGGTGCGTGGCACGTTGGTCAGGACCGAGGGCTCCTGGGACAGCAGCGACGCGACGAGCTGCTTGGTCACGGCGTTCTTGGCGCCGCTGACCGTCACCGTGCCCGACAGCGGGCGACCGCCCACGATGCGGTAGTGGTGGCGGTCGTAGGACAGTTCGCTGGAGGCTCGTAGTGGTGCGCGGGTGCTCATCGTGTGTGGACCGGTCCCTTTCTAACGACTCATGAATCCGGGCGGGAAAACAGGAGGTTCGGATCGATGCCGTCCATGCCGCTTTTCAAGGTGGCTTGGTAGAGCGCGGTCCGCGCTCCAACTTCCACCCGATGCAGGTTGTCAAACGCCTCGTCAATGAGGCGGGCAAACGCGAACACGCCGTGCCGGTACACCAGGAACGCAAGCCCGTGGCGTTCCAGCTCGCCGCGCCGTGGCCCAAGCCGCGCCACAAGCTGGGGGACCAGGTGCAGCACGTTGACGGCCGCCACGTCGGCGCGCTGGACGATCCCCTCGGGCATATCGAACGGGATCGGATTGGCCAGGTAGGACGCCTTGACGGCCGCGTCGGCGGCGGCCAGGCACGGGACCTCCCCGAGCGTATCGAGCTGGTTGGTGCAGGACGGCAGGCTGACGCCCAACGAGGCGAACGCCAGGCTGTAGGGCGAGTGCGCGTGGATGACCGCGCCGCACGCCGGGAACTGCTCATAGATGGCCAGGTGGATCGGTGTGCCAGAGGCGCCCAAGCCGCGGGTCTGCTCCACGATCCGGCCGTCCGGCGCCAAGACGATGAAGTCCTCCACGCCAACCTTCCAGCGGCGGAACGCCGACGCGGTGGTCGACATGAGCAGGTCACCGCTGGACAGGCGCAGGCTCACCGCTCCTCCGGCGCAGTCCAGCATGCTCCGCCGGATCAGGTCCTCGATCACGCTGACGAGCTGGCTCCGCTCCTCCAGGTACTTCATCGACCGACCTCCCTGTCCGCGGTGGCGCAGCCGCCTGCCGGTGGGACACTACAACCTTTCGTCCCGGTTGGCGTCGCGTCGCGGCGGCGCTCGGTCATGACGTGCGTGCCTGCTGTCTTGACCACCAGGTCATCGGGAATGTGCTGCTGTGACAGCACCACGCCCGGACACAGCACGTGCGGCCCGAGCCCACGTGCGGGGATAGCCGGCCACGAACAGCGCGATCTCCCCATCACCTTCCTCTGCCAGCTCCAAGCAATTCAGGAACGGGTCAGATGCAATCGAGATGGACCTATCCAGCTTCACGGCGCATCATCACCTACCAACGTTGCGTCCACGACGCAGGCCCGGCACAGTTCGGTGTATCCCTCACGCATTGCGTGATCGAAAACACCTCCGCAGTCCGCGCGCGCGCCTGCCGTCCAAGCAAGGCCAGCATCTCGGCGGGCAGCGCCAGCGCCCGCAGCACGCCCGCCCGTAGCCCGTCCGGGTCGCTGCGTCGTAGGTCAGGCCGGTGACGCCACCCACGACCAGCTCGGCGCTGGCGCCCATCACGGGCACGATGGCCGGCACGCCCCACGCGCCCGCCTCCGCAACTACCCGGCCGAACCCCTCCATGCTGCTGGCGCTGACCAGCACATCAGCCCCGGCCAGCAGCGCGGAAACGTCGCCGACCCAGCCATGAAAGACGACCGGCGCGGCGCTGCCACGCGCCAGCGCGCGAAGGCGCGGCAGCAGCGGCCCATCCCCGACCACGTCCAACCGCACCCGCCCGCCGCCTGGGCCGGCAGCGAAGCGAACGCCGCGATGACGCGGTCGAGCCGCTTCCACGGCTCCGCACGAGCCACGGCAACACAGCGCAGCACGCCATCCTTGCGAGGCGGGCGTCCGCCTCGAGCGCTATCTATGGGTGGAACTTGACAGTCCGGCCCCCACGGCCCCCCAAGACCCGGCCCCCTTGCTACTTGGCCGCAGTCGACCGCTCCCCTGGGACTACTTGGCGAGCGTGGGTTCCCAGGCCAGTGCGTTCTCTAGGCTGCTCGGGTGCTGCGCACGCAGCGGTGGAACCA
>JBKPDO010000377.1:0-31732 GCA_046727955.1 bacterium
CGGCCTCGGCCACGGCGGTAGCGGTCACGAGGCGACCTCGGCGGGCGGCTCGGCGCGGCGCAGGTCGCGTGCGCGGCCGGTGGCATCCTGCCCGTCGGCCAGGGTCAGCTCGGCGACCTCGACCTTGCGGCCGAGGTGGGAGCTGAGGCAGGCGGCGAGGCCGCGGACCTTCTTGCGGGCGATGTTGACCCGCCGGCCCTTCTCGTAGTCGCAGATCGAGACGGGGCTGACGCCGATCGCCGCCGCGAGGACTCGCTGGGGGATGTCCGCCTCCTCGCGGAGCTTCCAGAGCGCCTCGCCGTTGACGCGCACGTAGATGCGCCGTTCGTCACTCCATGCCACGGGCTTCGGTCCTCCGTTCCGGGAGCGGTCGCCCCGATCCTACGCTCGCGCTCGCTAACTAGCAAGCGTTCGCTATAGCGCGTCGGCTTTGCCCCGCCCTTCCCGTCTGGCATACTCCCAGCATCGGGCGCGATCCCGTGCCCATTGGTACAATCGGATGCGAACGATCGCCAAGTAGCACGCAACCGGGAGGCGAGGACCGGCCATGAGCGCACCGTCCCCTGGCATCGACTGGACCGACCCCGAGCGGGTCTGGCGGGACTTCGGCACCTACCTCAAGACGCTCCGCGAGGTCGACCGCAAGCTCGACCGCCGTACGCTCGAGCGGCAGGCCGACGTCGCCTACCAGACCATCGCGACGCTGGAGGGCGGCGGGCGCACCGAGCGGGGCCGCTGGAACCTGCCCAACCCCGAGGACCGCGTCCTGGCCAAGATCGCCGCCGCGCTCGGCGTTCCGCCGGAGCGCTTCTTCGAGCGCGTCGGCCGGCAGGCCGACCGGCCGAGCAAGCCACGGCGGGCCGGGGCGGGCCGCCAGCCGACCGAGGATGATGTCTGGGAGGCGATCGAGCGGCTGCGGGAGCGGGTCGAGGAGCTGGAGGCCGAGCAGGCGCGCACGCACGCGGCGGCGCCGCCGCAGCCGGGCAGGGGCCGCAGCCGCCGGGCGGGCTAGCTGTAGCCCTTCTCCGCTGCGGCGTCCGGCCCGTCGACCAGCCGGGCGAGCAGGTCGGCAGCCTCCCGACCCCCGCCGATATGGTGCGCGTAGAACTTGAGGAGCGTCTGCTCATCATGGCCGGTGCGGGCCGCGGCCCTGACCAGGTCGATCCCGCCGCGCAGCATGTTCGACGCCACGAAGTGACGCAGGTCCTTGAGCTGCGCGTGCTCCAGACCGAGCCGGGCGCGCAGCCGCCGGAACCGCTGGGTCATCGTGTCCGGCGACCACGGCAGGAGCCCGGCCGGGTCTGGTGAGAACACGTAGCTGGACGGCCCGACCCGCCGGCCCACCGCCAGGGCCTCCCGCCGGCCGCGGCGCTGGTCGCGTACGCCTCGCCATCGCGGAGTGGCTGGAGGCCCTGGCCGATCCGGGACCAGCACACATTGCATTTGGCGCCATGCTTGGCGAGGTGGCGGTACAGCCGGTCGAGCTGGTCACTGTCCAGCCGGGCGAGTTTCACCGCGCCGATGTGCGGGACGATGGAGCGGTCGATGATCGAGCGGGACCGCCGCCGGGTGGTGGCCTCCAAGCGCGCCTCGCTGATCCACCGTTCGCAGAGCTCGGCGACGGTCAGGTCCGCAGTGGCGTGCCCGTGTCCCGAGTAGCGCTCGACGAGCTGCGCGGCGGCGCGTTCGGCCTCCCGTTTGGTCGGCCGGGTGGCGGTCTTCTGCCGCTTGCGGCGGGTGATCGGGTCGCGGCCGGCGTACACGACCGCCTGCCAGGAGGCAGGGTCGCGGCAGCGTGGCGGGCACGGCGGTGGGTGCAGGTGGCGGACGTGGCCTCTCACGGACCCTCCTCGCCAGGGCCGGAGCGGGGCTGCTGAGACGGCTTGGAGTGTACGGGATTGCACGGAGACTGCATAGCTCATCCCGCCCCTGCCGTCCTGGGCGCCTCCATGTGGCCGCTGACCTGCGGTTTCTGCTGCTCCGGCGGCACGAAACCACCCAGAGATGCAACCCCAGGCCGTACGCCTTACCGCAGAGATCACGCTGCCCGCCAAACCTCGGCGAGACCTCTGATGAGGGCGAGACCAGAGCCTGATCTCGGAGCGGGCGCGCCGAAGCTCGCGCCGACGGCCCGTGGTCCCCTTATGGTTTCGTCCTGGCAGGAGGAGCGCTACCCTTGAGCGGGCCTGGTGGTGTCGCCTGGGGTAATGCGATGGGCGTGGCATGGGATGGGTCGCCGTCGTACCTGCGGCTCGATGCGGGCGAGCTTGCCGCCCGCGTCGAGCAGGCGCTCACCCTGCTCGGGGAGCAGCGCTGCACGGTCTGTCCGCGGCTGTGCAAGGTGGGCCGCCTGCTCGACCACACCGGCCTGTGCGCGATCGGCCGGCAGGCCGTGGTGGCCTCGTACTTTCCGCACTTCGGTGAGGAGAATTGCCTGCGTGGCCACAACGGCTCCGGGACGATCTTCTTCTCCGGCTGCAACCTGCGCTGCGTGTTCTGCCAAAACCACGACATCTCCTGGCAGGTGCGCGGCGAGCGGGTGGGGCCGGCGCGGCTGGCGCAGATGATGCTGGAGCTGCAGGCGCGGGGGTGCCACAACATCAACTGGGTCACGCCCGAGCACGTCGTCCCGCAGATCCTGGAGGCCGTCCCGCTGGCCATCGTCGGGGGGCTGCAGCTGCCGATCGTCTACAACACCAGCTCCTACGACAGCCTCGACAGCGTGCGGCTGCTGGAGGGGATCGTCGACGTCTACATGCCCGACTTCAAGGTGTGGACCCGCGAGGCGGCCCGGCGCTACCTTCGGCGCGCCGACTACGCGGAGGTCGCGCAGGAGACGGTGAGGGAGATGCACCGCCAGGTCGGCCCGCTGGAGCTCGATGGGGACGGGCTCGCGCGGCGGGGGCTGCTCCTGCGCCATTTGGTGATGCCCGGCATGCTCCAGGAGACCGAGGCGATCCTCGGCTTCGTCGCACAGGCGCTGGGGCCGGACACCTACGTCGACCTGATGGCCCAGTACTACCCGGCTGGGCTGGTTGGCAGCCACGACAGGGACGGCTACCGGGAGATCGACCGGCACCTGTACCGGGAGGAGTACCTGCGCGCGGTCGAGGTGGCCCGCGAGCTGCGGCTGCGGCTGGACGCCCGCAGCGTCGCCAGCGCGCGGCGCCTCCGCCCGGCCGGCGCCACGGCGTGATCGGTGGCGCTACGTACGCGACCTGGACCTCCCACTCGCCACATGACCATTGCTCTGGTACGCCCGCCAAGCGCAGCCTTCGCCAAGGCGGTCTCCAGCCATCCGGGCGCCGCGACCATCGATCCGGCTCGCGCCCGCCAGCAGCACCGCGCCTACGTGGCGACGCTCCGAGCGCTCGAGGTGCACGTGGTCGAACTCCCACCGACCGCGGACCTGCCCGACGCCTGCTTCGTCGAAGACTGCGCGGTCATCGTCGGCCGCGCCGCGCTGCTGTGCCGCCTCGGCATCCCGACTCGTGCCCAAGAGCCGGAGCTGCTCCGCGACCGCCTCGCCAGCCACGTCGACGAGCTGGTCGAGCTGCCCGCCGGGGCGACCCTGGACGGCGGGGACGTGCTGCGCATGGGCACACAGTTGTATGTCGGCCACTCCCGGCGAACCAACGCCGCTGGCATCGAGGCGCTGCAACGGTTTGCCAGCGCCCATGGCCTGCGGGTCAGGCCGATCGCGATCCCCAAGGGGTTCCTGCACCTGCAGACCGCTGTCACCGCGTTGGACCACAGGACGCTGGTCGGCGTGCCGGCTGCGCTCGCGCTGTTCCCGCCGGCCGTTCGCGGCGTGCCAGCGGCACCGGGTGAGCGGACCGCCGCATCGGTCCTTACGATCCAGGGGCAGGTCGTGATGGCCGCCGGCTGTCCCCGGACCGCCGCCCGGATCCGGCAGCTCGGCTACCAGGTGCACCAGGTCGAGCTGTCGGAGTTCATCAAGGCCGACGGCGGGCCTACCTGCCTATCGCTGCGAATCTGACATAGTCACCGTTCTCGGTCGCCGCCGCGTTCCGGCATCACGCCCGCTGCCGCGGTCGCGGCGCCGAGCAGCCGGCGGACCGACCGGTCATGGTGCCCCTCGGGGCGTTCAGGCCTCTTGGACGTTGTCGACGAGCCAGCGGTGCAGCGGCGCCAACGCCCGCCAGTGCCGCCCGCAGCCGTCCAGGATCGCCTGGCTGTGGACGCGCTGGTCGGCAGGCTCGTCCTGGTGGACGAACAACGCCTTGTGGAGCAGGAAGCGCCCGGCAGGGCCGCCGCTCGCAAAGCCCGCCGGCGGCCGCATGAGCGCCGCGCCGCCCAGCTCATAGCCAGCGGTCTCCAGCCGCGCCGCGATGCCCGCCAGCTCCGCGCCGCTGGAAGGGTCTGTGACCGCCTGCCGGAACCGCGTCAGCCGCTCAGGCTCGACGCAGTGGCAGCCGGCCCCGATGGCCACGAACTCAGGCGCCAGCCGGGCGAAGAAGCCGGAGACCGCGCGGCGCCGCTCGCCCTCCCAGAACCAGAAGTCGATGTGGCTCCTGTAAGGCCAGGGGTCGCGACTGAGCCGGGTATCACGATTGATGCGAAAATCGAGCCGAGCACTTGGGGCTCGGCTTGGATCTCGGGCGCGAACTCCGCCAGGACCTCGCCCGCGGCGACCACGAAGGCCTGGGCCGGCACGAGCCAGAACCGCTCGTAGCTGCCCCAAAGCGCCTCAAACCAGTCCTTACGGTTGTTGACGCGCAACTCATGAAGGAATCGGAGGGTCTCGGGCGGGAACCCGTTGAACGCGGTCATGCGGGCCTCCAGTTCCGACGACGCGGCCATGCTCATCTTCCACGAGCCGGTAGAGGCGGTAGATGGTCACATGGTCAACCTCGATACCGCCTTCGGCGAGCAGTTCCTCGACATCCCGGGACGACAGCGCAAAGCGCCGGTACCAGCGCACCGCCAGGACAATCACCCTGGGCCTCATTGTGGGTGTCCGTGATGCCCCGTCATATTGGGTACCTGGTGGCTACGACTGCCGTCGAGGATGACCGCCGCAGGGCGGGCGGTTCACATGGTTTCGAGGTCGAATCGGATCAGGGAGTGACGCACGCTCGCTAGGTCCTGGGTGGTCGGTTGGCAGGACCGCGCGATCTTGAGGCCGAGCACGAACGGGGACGTTCCGCTGTCCAGCGCCGCCCGCAGGGCGCTGCCTACCTGCTCCGGGGTGGCCGGTAGCAGCACGCCACGGCCGTGGCGGCTCTGGCCGCGATGGGTGATGGTGACCGGCGCTCCGCCGGTGAAGTTCAGCCGCCAGGGGCGGTGGGTGAACGCCATCGGCACGCCGTCGATCAGGTGCAGGGCCACCGGGACCTGGATGCGGCGGCCGGAGCGGCGGCCGGTGAACTCCAGCAGCATGATCTGGTCGATGCGGCTGCCCAGGTGGCGGGACGAGAGCACGCGGCGGACCAGGGGGTTGAGCAACCGCATCAGCGCGGGTGGTGGCGGGCTCAGCCGGACGTTCGGTGACGGCGCCGGTGGGTGATCGGTCTGCGGCGTGTGCGGCTGGTTGGTCATGGTCCTGCTCCGTTGCTTGGCGCTGTTGGTGTCGGTACGGCTCGGCCGATGGACTGGACAGTCCAAGCCGGATGGATCCAGGCCGTGGTGGGCCCCTATCGTGGTGTCGTTGAAGGCGCCGGTGATGTCGTTGTTGGCTTGTCAAGGTCGAGCAGCGAGATCGCGTAGCGCCACGACCCGTCGTCGCCACGGCGGACCACGTTGATGGCGCGGCCGGCCAGCACCAGGGCGGTGTCGCGAACCTGGAGGACCCGTCGGGGGTCAGCGAGGTAGAGGCGCTGGGAGTCCCACAGGTGGGTGGCGACCTGAACGATCTGGCGGCGGCCGCGCGCCTCGGGCAGCCCGCCGCCGGCGACCAGCATGGCGCCTGGGTGGAACAGCTGGGCCAGCGCGTGGTGGTCGTGGAGCACAAAGGCGTCCTCCAACAGCGTCTCCAGCTCCTCCGGCGTTCGCGCTCCGGCATCCATGACGACGCCTAGAACCGCAGCCCGTGCCGCTGAAGGATCGGTGCCGTGCCCTGGAAGTCGACCTGGCAGCCGTAGCGCGCCACCAGCGCCGGCAGCGTCGCCGGGTCGAACTCGCCGCCGGGAGCGCCGAGCTCGCGGAACAGCTCCTCCAGGCCAGCGGGAGTGATCAGCTCCAGGATGCGAGTGGGTGTGTCGCCGGGGTTCCAGAAGGTGTGCCACTGGCCGCGGGGCTTGAAGACCAGGTCCCCCGCCTCGGCGACGACCTCCTGGTCGCCCAGCAGCGCCCCAAGCTGGCCCTGGAGCACGTAGCTGTACTCGTCCTCACGGGTGTGGTAGTGCAGCGGGCCGGCCAGCACGCGCGGTGGCAGGGTGTGCTCCACGACCGAAAGCCGCCCGCTGGTGTCCTTACTGTCGATCATGAACCGGTCGGTGCGGGACTCCGGCGCCCCCGCGACCTGCCCGTCCTTGGGGCCCAGCACGCGCGCGCCGGTGGTGGGCTCCTGGTTGGTGTCCATCGTTGCTCCTTCCCGTTGGGTCTGCCTCGACGCTAGGGCCCGACGGGAGGGCTGCCCATTCCAGAAAGGTGGTATTTGCAGCACCAGGGGCCGCCCGTAGAGTGCCAGCATGAGCACCGACGCCAAGCAACGGGCCAGCGACAGGATCGCCCGGCTGGCCGGGCAGGGCCTTGACCTGGTGCGCTTCTGGCGGGCATCGACCGAGGCGCTCACCAGCGCCGTCCCCCACTACCTCACGCCGTGCTGGTTCACGCTGGACCCGGCCTCGCTGCTGGTCACCAGCCACTTCGACGAGGGCATCCCCGAGCTGCCGCCCCAATGGCTGATCCACGAGTACCACCAGGACGACGTCAACAAGCTCGCCGACGTCGCCCGCTCCACGCGCGGGATCTCCACCCTGCACGAGGCCACCGGCGGCGACCCGGCCGGCAGCCCCCGCTGGCACTTCAACATGGCCCTTGGCGGGGACCAGGAGCTGATCGCTGCCCTGCGCACCCAAGCCGGGGACGTCTGGGGGGCGCTGGGCCTGTACCGCGAGCCAGGCCAGCCGCTGTTCGACGCCGTCGAGCTGGCGTTCATCCGTCAGGTGGCGCCGTCGCTGGCCGAGGGGGCACGGCGGGCGCTGCTGATCGGCGAGGCGGTCGACCCCGAGGGGCCGGAGGCGCCCGGCCTGCTCGTGCTCACCGACAAGGGGGAGGTGGAGTCGGCCACGCCCGGCGTGGAGCGCTGGCTGCAGGCGCTGCCCGACGGCGACTGGGACGCCGGCAAGCTGCCGTCCTCGGTGCGTGCGGTTGCCGGTCGGGCGCTTCGCACCGCCGAGCACCCCGACGAGCCGGGGCAGGTCGCGGTCTCGCGGGTGCTGTCGCGCGCGGGCACCTGGGTCGTGCTCCACGGCGCCTGCCTGGTCTCCGGGAGCGCCCGCCGCGTCGCCGTGATCGTCGAGTCCGCCCACCCGGCCCGCATCGCGCCGCTGCTGATGTCGGTCTACGGGCTGACCGAGCGCGAACAGGAGGTCACCCGGCTGGTGCTGCAGGGCAACTCGACCGTGGAGATCGCCGAGCGCCTGGTGGTCTCGGCGCACACCGTCCAGCAGCACCTCAAGAGCATCTTCGACAAGACCGGCGTGCGCAGCCGCCGCGACCTGGTCGGCAAGGTGTTCTTCGCCCACTACGAGCCCCGCCTGCGCGACAACGAACGCCGCGCGCTCGCCGAGCGACCCCTGCGCGGCGGGCCGCTGGACAGCCACGCGGCGCGGAGCCAGTAGGGCAGGGACCAACCTCCTACCCGCCACCCGCCGATGCTCGGTCACGAGGGATCCGCTGGAGCCAGCGGCCGAGGCAGACGAGCGCGCCAGCGGCCCGGTAGACGTCCCGGACCCGGTACAGCAGCCCGCGCCAGCGGCGCAGCGACCAGGCATTGGCGAGGTGGCCGATCGCCTGCTCGACCAGCGCACGCAGCCCCGCCTGGCAGCGATTGAACGCCCGATGCCCGCCTGTGAGCCGATCCTTGGTCCGCCGGTCCCCGACCGGCGCATGCCAGTGCTCGCGGCGCTTGGCCATGCCCCGAAACCCCCGGTCGAGGAGGGTCACCACGCCGCCGGCGTCCAGCACGTCACCCAGCCCTGAAAGCTCGATCAGTTCCTGCTCGTGGCAGCTCCCCGGCCAGCCGCCGTCACACCACAGCAGGTCGCCGTGGATGGTCGACAGCGCCAGGCCCTGGGCGGTGTGGGCGTGGCGCTTGGCGTCGTACAGCACCTTCTGGTTGACCCAGGCGCTAGGCCGTTGCACCCTTGTCGCCAGCCCGTCGACCACGACCGCCTCGCCGGAGCGGGCCATCTCCCCCAGGCGCTCGCACAACTCGGCGAGGGTGGCGATGAAGGTGCCGTCGGGCTGGCAGAACCCGAGGGCGGCCAGCTCGGGCAGCAGCAGGTCCATGCTGTCGCCCACCTCGGTCTTGGAGATCCCCACTGCCCGGCCAGCCCGCCGGTACGACAACCCGTCCAGCAGCACCGCGGCGACAGCATCCAGACGAACCTCCAACGGCAGTGGCGGGGTGCCGCCCTGGCCAGACGGGCGGGGCGGTTCAAGGTGGGGCAGGCGGGCGGCCAGCCAGGCCAGCACCTTGGCGGGCAGCGACGAACGCGGGCAGTATGACGGCACGGGGATCAGACCTCCATGGCAGGCTTTGACACCTTGCCGATGGTCTGGTCCCCGTCAACGTCCGGGCGTACGGAGCATCACGGACACCCTCATTCGCCCGGTCTGCGCGCTGGCCCGGATGCTCAAGCCCGTCCTTCAACTGGGCCGACCTGCTCGAGCGGCCGCTTGCCTCGGTGTGCCGGCGATGGAACCACCAAGTTTGTTCGCCGGCGGGCCCTTAGCGCATCCCCGGTCGCGCGAGCGGGCAGCGATGAGTTCCCCCGACCGACAGGTCTATATTGAATGACCGCAGCGGAGCCAAGGCCTCCGCCGACCGATGCGAGAGGAGGCGCTATGCCCGGCCAGCCGGTGCACTTCGAGATCCCGGCGGACGACACCACGAAGGGACGCCAGTTCTGGGGCTCGCTCTTCCAATGGCAGTTCGAGGCCTTCCCTGGCCCGTTCGAGTACCACATGACCCGAATCAGCGACCAGACGGGCGTGGCGATCACCAATATGGAGCCCGGCAAGCGTGGGATCCGCGCCTACTTCGACGTGGACGACATCAACGCCGGCGCCGCGCGCGTGAAAGAGCTCGGCGGCGAGGCGGACGAGCCGGGCCCGGTGCCGGGCATGGGCTGGTTCGCGATCTGCAGGGACACCCAGGGGAACGAGTTCGGCCTGTGGCAGAACGACCCCTCCGCCCCGGGCCCGACCGGGTAGACCTCGTCAGCGGCAGGCGGCATCTCCCACCAGGGGGACCGTGACCATCGGGCGCTGCAGAGCAGGATGGCAAGCCATGACCGCTGCGCTGCGGGAGCCGGAGGACCGCAGTCCGGGTGCTATGACGTGGTGGACCACATCGAGCATGCCTCCGATCTGCTCGACTTGTAGAAGGTCCAGTCGTCGATGTCATCGGAGGAGGGGGCCGCCGCGCCCCGGCGTCCTGGGAGAGGAGGCGGGATGACAGCAGATCCAGATCGCACCGCAGGCACAGGCGGCGGCCTGCCAGCGCGGACCCGAGTCGCGACCGCGCCGGTGCGGCCGAGCGTGGGGATACTCGCCCGGGTCGCCAGACCGGTCGCCGGGGTGGGCAACCTGCTACTGGTGGAGATCCTCAGCAATCCACGGGCGCGGGCGGCCGCGCTCGTGCTTGCCCGCTCGCTCGGACGCCGGCTAGCGCCCAGGACGGTGCCGGGCCGCCCGGTGGCCGCCGACCGCTCGGCCATCGCGTGCCACGTCATGGTGGTCAACGAGCCAGCCGCGATCAGCGTGCTCGTGCGCTGCGTCGAGACCACGCTGTCGACCCGCCTGCGAAGCGAGCCGCCCACTGATGCTGCTCGTTGAACGTCCAAAGGCGAGTCCCAAGGAAGGGAAAGGCTTTAACGCGACGCTGAACTCGGGCAGGCCTATCTTCCGGCTCAACGCAACAGGGTCCACGCCAAGACAGGCGTTCGTCGGAGCTGGCGGTTCGTGGTCGGGGGAGGAGCCATGGCAGTGGTGCTCGCTCGTGGAGGGGAATCCATCCTCTACTTCCTGCCAACGCTTGCATTTCTGGTGCTCGGGATCCTGTTCATCTTCGGCGCGAACCGCTCCCGGAGCGGTCGGTCGGCTCCTCGTGAGGGACAGGAGGATGACCTGGCCGCCAAGGTGCTGGGAGACGAGGAGGCACAAGAGCTGCACAGGCGGACGCGACGGGAGCGGGCGTTGCGCCGGCGGGCCCTGGAGCGGCGCCGAAGGAATCGGTAGCAATGAGCGGTGCCGTTCTGGTGGTTCCCGACGCAATCGAACCAGCAACCCATCCTTACTAACAGCGCACTGGCCGCTGCGGTGATCCTCAGGCTCGCTCCCTGCGGGCCGCGACGATCTCGACCGGGTTGCTGAGCTGCCCGAGGCCCGGCACGGTGATGGTCACCAGGTCGCCGGCCCGTAGGGTGAAGTCGGACGGGGGGACGATCGAGGTCCCGGTCAGCAGCACCACACCTGCCGGGAACTCCTGGGCGCGGAACAGCCACTCCACCAGCTCGGCCCGGCGCATGTCGATGAGCCGGACCGTGCCGGCGAACGCCTCGCCGCCGTCGCGGATGACCACCAGCCGGATCTGGAGATCCTCCAACGCCGGCGCCTGGTCGACCGGCACCAGGGCGGGGCCGAGCGCGCAGCTGCCCAGGTACACCTTGGCCTGGGGCAGGTACAGCGGGTTCTCGCCCTCGATCGAGCGCGACGACAGGTCGTTGCCGATGATGTAGGCGACGATCTTGCCGCGGCAGTCGGCGACCACGGCCAGCTCCGGCTCGGGCACGTTCCAGCCGGAGTCGGCGCGGATGCCGACTGGCTCGCCCGGGCCGCGGCTGCGGCCGGGAGCCGCCTTGAAGAACAGCTCGGGTCGCTCCGCCTCGTAAACCCGGTCGTAGATGTCCGGCTCGGCGGCCTCGGCCTCCTCCATGCGCGCCTCGAGGCTGCGCCGGAAGGTCACCCCAGCCGCCTACACCTCCTGGCCGTCGACCGGGACGGCTGGGATGGCCCCGGCAGGGACCGGCCCGTCGGCAGACCCGGCCAGGGTGTCGGCGAGCGCGCCGGGCGGGCCGCCGAGCAGCCCGTCGATGGTGACGCCGGCCGGCAGCAGCTCGTCCGGCCCGGCCTCGACCCGGCCGCGGGCCAGGCGCGCGCCCCCAGGGGTGCGCAGCCGCCACAAGGCCATGCCGCTCATCGGCCGGACGGCGCAATCATGATCGTGCGGCGCGAGGTGTACAGCTCGCGGGCGGCCCTGCCCTGCTCGCGCGGCCCGATACTGGACTGCTTCTCGCCGCCGAACGGGGCGTGGAAGTCGACCCCAGTGGTAGGAGCATTGACCCGGATCAGCCCGGTGTCGAGCCGGTCGACCAGCCGCAGGGCGCGGTCGAGGTCAGCGGTGAAGACGGAGGTGACCAGCCCGTAGCGGACGCCGTTGGCGACCGCCGCGGCCTGGCGGTCGTCGGCAGCGCCGAGCACGGCGCAGATCGGGCCGAAGATCTCCTCCTGGGCGACGCGGGCCTGCGGGGTGACGCGGTCGACTACGGTGGGGGCGACGAACCAGCCGTCACCGTCCAGGACCTCGCCGCCGGTCACGATCCGCCCGCCGGCGTCGGCGGCCTCCCTGGCGCCGACGACCACCGCGTCGCAGGTCTCGGGCCGGATCACCGGGCCGACGACCACCCGCTCGTCGGCCGGGTCGCCGATCGGCAGGTCCCCGACCGCGGCGGCGAGCGCCTCGGTGAACGGGCCCGGGTCGCTGGCCACGATCACTCGGCTGGTGGCAGTGCACTTTTGGCCGGCGTAGCCCATGGCGGCGTTGGCGATGGTGGCCGCGACCGCCTTCAGGTCGGCGTCAGCCAGCACGATGGAGGCGTTCTGGCCGCCCATCTCGGCCTGGGCCGGGATGCCACGCTCGGCGGCTGTCTTGGCGACCGAGAAGCCGGCTGGGACCGAGCCGGTGAAGCTGACCACGTCGGCGAACTCGACCAGGGCTTTGCCGGCCTCGCGGTCACCGGTGACGACCTGCAGCACGCCGTCGGGCAGGGCGTCGTCGAGCAGCTCGCCCAGGCGCAGCGCGATCGCGCTGGACTCCGGAGCCGGCTTGAGCACGACCGCGTTGCCGTAGGCCAGCGCGGGAGCGAGCTTCCACAGTGGGATCGCGACTGGGAAGTTCCACGGCGTGATCAGCCCGGCCACCCCGTGTGGTCGCCGCCGGCTCAGCAGCAGCGCCCCGTCGGCCGCCGGGTAGGTCTCGCCGTCAGGGTCGAGCGCGGCTTGGGCGTGGTAGCGCAGGATGCGCACGCCCCGCTGGACCTCTTGGGCCGCCTCGGCCACCGGCTTGCCGACCTCACGCACGACTAGCCGGGTCAGCTCGCCAGCGGCCATGGCGAGCGCGGCGGCCACGGCGCTCAGCGCATCGGCGCGCTGCACGGCCGGGGTGGCCGCCCAGCCGGCCGCAGCCACCTGGGCCGCCTCGACAGCGAGCTGGACGCCGGCCCGATCGGTATCCGGCACGGTGGCGACGACATCGGAGGGCCGCTGGGGGGACGTGCTGACAATGGAGTCGCTGGCCATCTGGCTCCTCTCAGAGTCCGCGGGACCGACCGAGGGGTTGGCTACCCAAGCCCTGGCAGCCTAACGCCTGCCCCGCGCGGGCGCCCGGCCCTAGGCAACGCCTCGGTAAACTGCTCCTATAAGTGAGCCCGATGGCCTCGGCGCCCGCTCGCCGCTGTCAGATCGTTGTCACCAGCACGTCGCCGGGTGCCCAGTCGCGGGAGGTTGCAGGTTCGCTCCGCTGCCGCCGGCCGTGGGGCCGCCGCTACCCGGGCACGCCGACCAAGCCACGCTGACCAGCGGCGATGATGTTGGCTGACAGCGCGCTGACAGAAGCTTGACAATGCTCCGGCGGCAGGACTCGAACCTGCAACCGTGGCCTTAACAGGGCCCCGCTCTGCCGATTGAGCTACGCCGGATCGGTCTGGCCGGCTCGCGACGTCCCGGCCACCGGGCGCAGATGGTACACGAGCCGGGCCGTGCCGTTCATCTCCATTGCAGACAGTCCTTGCGCGCAGGGTTTTACTTAACCGGTGGGGGTACACCAAGCGAAGCGACCGTAGGCAGGAGGTGTCGATGAGGTTGAAGACTGGCTTTGTCATCGGCTTCGGCGTCGGGTACGTGCTCGGGGCCAAGGCGGGACAGGAGCGCTACCAGCAGATCGTGGAAGCGACGCGGGCGTTCATGGACAACCCGGGGGTGCAGCGGCTGACCGACGAGGTCAACAAGACGGTGAGCGTCGGCAGGGAGCGGGTCTCCAGCGCCGCCAGCCGCCGGGTCGAGCAGGTCTCCGGCACCCTGGCGGAGCAGGCGAGCAGGGCGAGGAGCTTCGTGGTGGGCGGCGGCGAGGGAGGCGGTGGCGAGGGAGGCGGCAGCGAGACCGAGCACAAGGCAGAGCACAAGCAGGACACGGACGCGGGGACGGCCAAGAAGGCGGAGCGGAAGAAGGCGGCTGACGAGACAGTGGGCGCGCCGCCCACGACGACCACCTCGAGCACCACCTCGACGACCCGGAGCGAACGCTCCAACTGAGCGGCGGAACACAAGACCCAGAGCGAACGCTCCAACTGAGCGGCGGAACGCAAACGGGCGCCCCGGCCAGGGGCGCCCACCCGTGTCCGCCACGTTTCGCTACGGTTCGCGCTTCGCGACGGCTCGCGCTACTCCAGGTAGTCGGCCCCCCGGGAGGGGGCTACTCCAGATAGTCGCGAAGCTTCTGGCTGCGGGAGGGGTGCCGCAGCTTGGACAGCGTCTTCGACTCGATCTGGCGGATCCGCTCCCTGGTCACGCCGAATTCCCGGCCGACCTCCTCCAGGGTCCGCGGATGCCCGTCCGTCAGCCCGAAGCGGAGCTGGATCACCTTCTTCTCCCGCTCCGACAAGGTGTGCAGCACCGAGTCGAGCTGCTCCTGTAACAGGATGAAGCTGGCCGCGTCCACCGGCACGACCGCATCGGAGTCCTCGATGAAGTCGCCGAGATGGGAGTCCTCTTCCTCGCCGATCGGCGTCTCCAGCGAGACCGGCTCCTGCGAGACCTTCAAGATCTCCCGGACCTTCTCGGGCGAGAATTCCATCTCTCGCCCGATCTCCTCCGGTGTCGGCTCGCGGCCGAGATCCTGCAGCAGCTGGCGCTGGATGCGGATCAGCTTGTTGATCGTCTCCACCATGTGCACCGGGATGCGGATGGTGCGGGCCTGGTCGGCGATCGCGCGGGTGATCGCCTGGCGGATCCACCAGGTCGCGTAGGTGGAGAACTTGTAGCCCTTGGTGTAGTCGAACTTCTCCACCGCCCGGATCAGCCCGAGATTGCCCTCCTGGATCAGGTCAAGGAACAGCATCCCGCGGCCGACATACCGCTTGGCGATGGAGACGACCAGGCGCAGGTTCGCCTCGATCAGCTTCTTCTTGGCGAGCTGGCCTTGCCGCTCGGTGCGCTGCAGCTCGCGCATGCGCATGGTGGGGGGCTTCTTGACGCTGGAGGCCGCCTTGTCCAGCTCGGCGGTGGCCGCCTCGCCCTCCTCGATCGCCTTGGCCAGGATGACCTCCTGCTCCGCGGTCAGGAGCGGCACCTTGCCGATCTCCTTGAGGTACATGCGGACAGGGTCGTTGGTCGGCGCCTTGAGGGCGAGCTCCTCGTCCCGCGCCGAGCGGGCCTCTCGCGCGAACTCCTCCGCATCGAGCTCGTCGACCATCTCGACGACCTCGATGTTCTCGTCCTGGAGGTGCTGGAGGATGTTGTCCATCTGCTCGGCCGACACGTCGACCGGCGCCAGCGCCTCGATCACCTCTTCATTGGTGAGGAAGCCGCGTTCCTTTCCTTTGGCGACGAGCTCGCGCACCTCGTCGATCTGGGCTTCCTTGGCCATGGCCATCTGGTCAAGTACCTCTCATGTCGTGCGGAACGTGCAGGGGGCGCGTCACATCCCCTCTACGTCTCGGTGCGCATGGGAGCATATCCGTCGCCTCCGGGCCGCGGCTCCCGCAGGGCTCGCCGTCGGGCCTCGAGGGCGATCAGCTCTTCGAAGAAACGAGTGTACTCGTCCGGCCGCTCCACTGGGTTCATCCGCTGCAAGGTCCCCTTGAGCTGGTCGATGACACGGGTCAGGCGGAACTCCTCGAGCCGCCGGAAGACCTCGTCAGCGTACGCTTGGTTCTCTTCCGCCGCGAATGCCTCAACAGCGAGGCCACGCAGGAAGCGGCGCTCGCTTTCGTTGGCGGCCGCCTCCAGCACCGCCTCGAGCGAGGCGCCGGCGCCGCCGCCCTTGGCCAGGGCGGCGAACGACGCCTTGGTCGCCGGCGTGGTGAACCAGTCGTCCCCCCAGCGCGCGGCCGCCTCGCCCGCCCACTCCGGGTGCTGCAGGGCGAACTTGATCGCCTCGCACTCGACCCGCGCCTGCGGGCTGCGCGAGCGCGGCGGCGCCTTGGGCTGCTCCACCGTGGCGCGGGGGCGCTGGCCGGCGACCACAGCCAGGTACTGGGCCTCGTCGAGGTGCAGGCGCTGTACCACCGAGCGGGCGTACTCGGTGCGCTGCAGGCTGTCCGGGATGCTCTGCAGCACCGGGAGCAGCTCGCGGGCGGCGCGTGCCTTGCCCTCGGGGTGCCGCAGGTCGAACTGGGCCAGCCTCCAGTCCAGCCACCAGCGCACCAGCGGCTGGGCCTGGTCCAGCAACTGCCGGAAGGCGTCACCGTCGCGCTGGGCGAGGAAATCGGCTGGGTCCAGACCGGCGGGCATGGTGAGCACGTGCGCCGACAAGGACGCCTCGGGTGCGGCGACCAGCTCGCCGATGCCCCGCTCCGCGGCCTTGGACCCGGCCGCGTCGGCGTCGAAGGCCAGCACCACCTTGCCGGTGAAGCGGCTGAGCAGCTTGAAGTGCTCGGCGCGCAGGGCTGTCCCGCAGGTCGCCACGGCCTGGGGCGCGCCGGCGCGGTGGCAGGCGATCACGTCGGTGTAGCCCTCGACGACCACGGCGAAGCCGGCCTGGACGATCGGGACCTTGGCCCAGTTGAGCCCGTACAGCGCCCGGCCCTTGTACCAGATCGGCGTCTCGGCGGTGTTGACGTACTTCGGCCCCTGGCTGTTGCTTTCGTCGAGCAGGCGCCCGCCGAAGGCGACCGGGCCGCCGCCGACGTCGAAGATCGGGAACAGCACCCGCGCGTGGAAGGCGTCGCGCGGGCCGCGGCTGCCCGTGCGGGCGAGTCCGGCCTCGGTCAGCTCCTCGAGCTGGAAGCCCCTGCCACGCAGATGGGTGACGAGCGCCTCCCACGAGCCCGCGGGCGCCCAGCCGAGCCGGAAGCGCTCGGCGGTGGCCCGCTCGAAGCCCCGGGAGCGCAGGTAATCGCGCGCAGGTCGGGCGTCGGGCGACTCCAGCAGCGTGCGATGGTAGAACTCGACGGCCGCGGCGTGCGCGGCCACCAGGCGGCTCTTGCGCCCGAGGCTGCCCCGCTCCCCCGCCGAGCGGCCCTCGTACTGCAGCTCGATCCCGGCCCGCTGCGCCAGCCGCTCCACCGCCTCGATGAACGTCAGGGTCTCCTGTTTCCGCAGGAAATCGATGGCGTCGCCACCTTCCCCGCAACCAAAACAGTGGTAATGATTTCGGGTTGAGTCCACCGTGAAGGAGGGGGTCTTCTCCTGGTGGAAGGGGCAGAGGCCCTTCATGCGGGTGCCGCCGGCGGGGCGGAGCGCGACGTACTCGCCGACGAGGACGGCGATGTCGGTCGCCTCGCGCACGTGGGCGATCGACTCGTCACGGATGCGGCCGGCCACGGCTGTCCCTCACCTCGACCCGATGCTTGCCTACCCAGCCGCGCACGACCCGGGCCTGGCAACGGCGGGGAAGAGGGCGGCCGGTCGGGCGCTGGCGGCATTGTACGCGGCGGGTGCGACGGCCAGGCCGCCTGTCAACAGCCTGGACCCCGCGGGAGCGGTCCTAAGGATCGCCGCACAGCAAGGTTTCCTCATAGCATGAACCCACGCAGATCCGTCACGTTCACCCCGGCAAGGTTGTCGAGCGGAGACCCCTAAGTTGTCCTAGGCGGTCCTACCAGGAGACGTGGGACCGGGAGCGATCGCGGCGCGACCAGTGGTCGTCGTGGCGGCGCTGCGGGGCCTGGGACCAGCCGTCGCCGCGGTCGTCGGAGGCGTCGGGGGGGTCCTCCTGGGGGCCGAAGGCCCGGATGGCGTGCGAGCCGACGGCCAGGCCCCAGCCGAGCAGCGTCCACAGGGGCCAGAAGAACATCAGGTGCCCCACGGCCAGCGAGCCGAGCGCCCAGACCACCACCAGGAACGCGTTGGTCCAGGCGTAGCTCAGCAGATGACGGTAGAAGCGGCGCCTGGCTACCACGGCCGGGTCGGGTCGCGGCGGATCGGGCAGCCGCGGCGGCAACGGGGGCAGGTCGCGGGTGAGGACGTCCAGGTCGCCGAAGGTCTTGGCGGTGTAGGCGCGGTGCATGCGCTCGGTGAACTCGTCGACGGTCAGGCGCCCTTCGGTGTGATGCTGTTGCAGGGCGGAGACGATCTGTTCTCGGTCGGCGTCAGCGGCCCGCAGCGCGGCCCGCCGCTGGCCTGGCTCGAAGTCCATGCCGATGCTCCCACTCATAACGCCCTCGCTGTGGCCAGAGTAGCAGCCCTTGCCCTCCAGCCCTGTCATAGTCCACTGACCCGTCGCGGCACAGTCGGCAACCCGACAATCGGAGTCCGAGCTTGCTCCACTACCGGCCCCCCAGCACCGGCCACCGGCGCGATGAGCCTGTCGCCCGTCACGGCTCGGACGCGAACGCGGCCTTCCAGGCGGCCAGGGCATAGCGGTCCGTCATGCCGGCGATGGCGTCGACCGCCTGCTGTTCGACCGGATCGCCCGCAAGGCTTGCGCCCGTCGGCATCGCTTCCGGATGCTCCAGGTAATAACCAAACAGGTCGGTGAGCAAACGCTTCGCCCGCGCCGCCTGCCGCTCCGCCTCGGGCCGCAGGTAGACCCGCTCGAACATGAACTCGCGCAGGGTGACCATGACCTCGGCGCAGGAGTCCCCCTGGACCACCTGGGGAGCGCCGCGAGAGTGGCGGATGGCGTCCTCGACCAGCGCGCCCACCATGTCCGAGGGCGTCTCGCCAAGGGCGCGGCGCACCTCGACGGGGACCTCGTCGAGGCCGCCGAGCACCCCGGCGCGCAGCGAGTCGGTCAGGTCGGCGGTGAGATAGGCGACCCGGTCCGCCAGGCGGACGCAGTTGCCTTCGAGCGTCGAGGGCGGCTCAAGCTTCCAGGAATGGTGGCCGATGCCGTCCAGCACCTCGGCGGTGAGGTTGCGCGGCTCGAGCAGGGTGAGCAGGCGCACGCCCTGCCCGGCGTGGTCGAAGCCGCCCGGCGCGAGCGCTTGCAGCGCTTCCTCGCCGCCGTGGCCGAAGCAGGCGTGGCCGAGGTCGTGGCCGACGGCGATGGCCGTGGCGAGCGGCACATTGAGTGAGAGCGCCTGGGCGATGGTGGCGGCGATTCGTCCGGTCTGCTGCACGTGGGTGGCGCGGGTGACGTAGTGGTCGCCGATGTAGGGGCCGCCGTGCCGCCCGCCGGCGGGCCCCTCGCCCGAGAAAGCGGGGATGTACGACTGCGTCTTGCCGTGCGCCCGCATCATCGCGCGGGAAAAGGTGATCCGGTCCAGGTCACGCATCCAGCAGGTGCGCACCGGGTCCTCCGGCTCGGGGTGGCCGCGGCCGGCCGACTCGGCCGCCTTGGCGGCCCACGGCGCGAGCGCCCGCATCTCGGCCGCCTCCAGCTCGGCCCGGATCGTGCCCTGCTTGACCCAGTCCTGCGTCGCCTTCACCACTGGCTCCTTGGTCGTCGCCGTAGAGTCTCGAGGACCTCTAGTTTGCGCGCGGCCTGCGACACCCGGGCCGCCCCGGACCCGGGAGCACGCCGATGATCCTCCACAACCTGTTCGTCGCCGGAACGCCGCTCGCCGAGAAGGCCATCCGCTCGATCTTGGTCTACCTGTTCCTCGTCCTGCTGCTGCGCCTGGCGGGCAAGCGCGAGTTCGCCCAGCTCAACAACGGCGACCTGGTGGTGCTCCTGCTGCTGTCCAACACCGTGCAGAACGCCATCATCGGCAACGACAACTCGCTGTGGGGCGGCCTGTTCGGCGCGGCAGTGCTGATCGCCGCCAACCGGCTGCTGAACCGGGCCACCTATGACCGCCCCTGGCTGATCCGGATGATCGACGGGACTCCGACCACGCTGATCTCCCACGGCAGGATCAGGACCAAGAACCTGCGGGACGAGCTGATCACCCGCGAGCAGTTGCTCGCGGCGGTGCGGCGCCAAGGCGCGACCAACGTCAGCGACGTCGACCTGGCGGTCATCGAGCCGAGCGGTGCGCTCACGGTGGAGCTGCACGACCGCATGGGCGAGGTGCTCGAGCGTCTGGGCCGCATCGAGACGGAGGTCATGGCCGGCCGCCGCCCCGATGGACCCTGATCGCCCTATTTGCTCGCGCTGCTGGCCTCGCCCAGGGCCGACTGGCCGGCGGCCAGGCGGGCGGTCGGGACGCGGAACGGCGAGCAGGAAACGTAGTCGAGCCCGATTTCGTGGCAGAAGCGCACCGAATCGGGATCGCCGCCGTGCTCGCCGCAGATGCCGAGGTGCAGGCGCGGGTTGGCGCCGCGGCCTTCCTGGCAGGCCAGCCGCATCAGCCGCCCGACGCCCGGCCGGTCGATGGTCACGAACGGGTTGGCGGGCACCAGCTTGCGCTCCTCGTACAGGCCGAGGAACTTGCCGATGTCGTCGCGGGAGAAGCCGAAGGTCGTCTGGGTCAGGTCGTTCGTGCCGAACGAGAAGAATTCGGCCACCTCGGCGATCTCCGCCGCGGTGAGGGCAGCCCGCGGCAGCTCGATCATGGTGCCCCACAGGACCTTGAGCTCCACGCCGCGGTCGGCGATGACCTGCGCGGCGACCGGCTCCAGCTCCTCGCGCAGCTGCGCCAGCTCCTCGCGCGTGGCCACCAGCGGGATCATGATCTCCACGACCGGGTCGCCGCCGTCGGCCTTGACCTTGCACGCCGCCTCGACGATCGCGCGCACCTGCATGGCGTACAGGCCGGGCTTGACGATCCCGAGCCGCAGGCCGCGCAGGCCGAGCATCGGGTTGACCTCGTGCAGGTCGTTGACCTTCGCGAGCAGCTCCTCGGCCTGGGCCAGCGGCATGCGCTCACCGCCGACCTCCACCTCCGCGGCGCCGGCCTGCCTGGCGAGCGCCACGGCCACGGCGAGGTCCACCTGGTCGGGCAGGAACTCGTGCAGCGGCGGGTCGAGCAGCCGCACCGTGACGGGCTTGCCGTCCATCTCCTTGAAGATGCCGACGAAATCATCGCGCTGCAGCGGGGCCAGCGCGTCGTAGGCGGCCTGCTCCTCAGCGGCGGTGGCGGCGAAGATCATCGTGCGCACCGCCGCCACCCGCTCCTCGCCGAGGAACATGTGCTCGGTGCGGCACAGGCCGATGCCTTCGGCGCCGCGCTCGATCGCGTTGGCCGCTTGCTGGGGGGTGTCGGCGTTGGCCCGGACCCTGAGGCGGCGGATCTCGTCGGCGCGCGCCATGAAGCGCTCGTAGGCCCGCCAGATCTTCTCCCCGCGGGCCGTGGTGTCGCCCGACCGCGCCCGCTCGATCGGCGAGTCGGCCAGCTCGAGCTGGCCGGCGTAGACCTTGCCCGTGAAGCCGTCGATGGTGACCCAGTCGCCCTCGGCGACGGTGAGGGAGCCGACCGTGAAGCGCTTGCCCTGCCTGTCGACGCGGATGGCGTCGGCGCCGCACACCGCCGGGATGCCCTCGCCGCGGGCGACCACCGCGGCGTGCGAGTTGGTGCCCCCCGCCGAGGTCAGAATGCCCTGGGAGCGGATCATGCCGTGGTAGTCGTCCGGGGTGGTCTCGCGGCGGACCAGGATCACCGGCTCGCCCCGCTGCGCCCACGCCTCGGCGTCGTCGGCGGTGAACACGGCCTTGCCCACGGCCGCGCCCGGCGAGGCGTTGAGGCCGGTGGCGATCGGCGTGGCCTTGGAATCGTCCGCGATGACCTTCTTGAACAGCTCCTCGAGCCGGTTCGCGTCCAGCCGCAGCACCGCGGTGTCGACGTCGATCAGGCCCTCCTCGAGCATGTCGTAGGCCATGATCCACTCGGCGAAGGCGGTCCGCTTGCCGATCCGGGTCTGGAGCAGCCACAGCCGGCTCTGCTCGACCGTGAACTCGATGTCACACATGTCACGGTAGTGGCGCTCGAGGGTCTTCATGTGCGCCTGGAGCTCCTCCCACGCCTGTGGCTGGACGCTCGACATCTCCTCGAGCTTCATGGTGTTGCGGATGCCGGCCACCACGTCCTCGCCCTGCGCGTTGGGCAGGTAGTCGCCGTAGGGAACGGGATCGCCGTTGGCCGGGTTGCGGGTGAAGGCCACGCCGGTGCCGGAGTCGTCGCCCTTGTTGCCGAAGACCATCGACTGAACGTTGACCGCCGTGCCGAGGTCGTCGGAGATCTTGTTCTTGCGGCGGTAGTCGATCGCGCGCTTGTTGTCCCACGAGCCGAACACCGCCTGGATGCCGAGGCGGAGCTGCTCCTGCGGGTCCTGCGGGAAGTCGCGGCCGGTCTCCTTGGCGATGATCGCCTTGAAACGGGCCACCAGCGCGTGCAGGTCGCCCTCGTCCAGGTCGACGTCGTTCTTGACGCCCTTGGCGTTCTTGGCCTCCTCGAGGGCCTCCTCGAAACGGTCGCCGTCCACGCCCATCACGGTCTTGCCGAACATCTGCAGCAGGCGGCGGTAGGAGTCCCAGGCGAAGCGGTGCGAGCCGGTCTGCTTGGCCAGCCCCTCGACGCTGTCGTCGTTCAGCCCGACGTTGAGCACGGTGTCCATCATGCCCGGCATGGAGAACGGCGCCCCGGAGCGCACCGACACCAGCAGCGGGTCGGCCGGGTCGCCGAGCCTGCGGCCCATCTTCTGCTCGAGGGCGCGCAGGTGCTCGGCGACCTCGTCGAGCATGCCCTCCGGGAAGCGCCTGCCGGCCGCGCGGAAGGCGTTGCACGCCTCACAGGTAACCGTGAAGCCGTGCGGGACCGGCAGCCCCATGTTGGTCATCTCGGCGAGGTTGGCGCCCTTCCCGCCGAGCAGGTACTTCATGTCCTTGTTGCCTTCCTCGAAGTCGTAGACGTACTTCGTCGTCATGGGCTCCTCCCCTGCTCACACATGTCGATGTAAGCCTAGATCTAAGCCTATCGGCCCAGGGAAGCGTACCGGGGGCTGAGGCAGCACAATGGGATTCATGCTCCGCTCGCTCAGTCCCCGCCGGCGCCTGCTACTCCTCGCCGTCACGCTGCTGGCCGTCGCCGGGAGCCTAGCCGGTCTCCTTATCGGTCTGCGCCCCGGGCAGATCGCCAAACCCCCCGAGGGCCCGGTTCCAATCGTGCTGGTGCATGGTTACGACGGTACGCCCGCGAGCTTCAGCGCTCTCGCCGCCCGGCTTCGGACGGCCGGCCGGCAGGTGGTGACGGTGCAGCTGCCGGACCGCGGCACCGGCGACATCGAGCTGTCCGCGGGGGTGGTGGCCCGGGCGGTCGACGCCACCGGGGCGGCGCGGGTGGACCTGGTCGGCTATTCGGCCGGTGGGATCGTGGTGCGCGATTACCTGCGTCAGCCGGGTCGCGCGGCCCACGCCCGCCACGTCGTCCTGCTGGGCACGCCCAACCACGGGGCGCAGCTCGCCGGTCTGGCCTCGCTGCTGGGGCCGCAGCTCTGCAACGGCGCCTGCGCGCAGCTCGCCCCGGGTTCGCCGTTGCTGGAGCGCCTGAACCGTCTGGTCAACGGCGTCGAGACCCCGGCGGGTCCGGACGTGACCAGCATCTGGACGGCGCTGGACCGGACGGTCACTCCGCCCAGCTCCGCGGCGCTCGCGGGTGCGCTGAACATCCGCCTGCAGGACGTCTGCGCGGATTCGGTGGTCGACCACGGCGACCTGGTGCGGGACCCTCTCGCGGTCGGCTTGGTGGTGCGCGCGGTCGACGGCGGCCTCTCGCGCCAGCCGGGGCCTGGCGACTGCGCAACCCTGCGCGCCACCGGCTCGGGCACCGGTGCCGCGGCGCCGGCCGCGAGCGGAGGTACGCGTTGAGTCCGCCCGAGGCAGGCGATCGAGACCATCGAGACGATCGCTCCTATTGACTCAGCCGAATTCCCGCCATAGCGTTCACCAGAGCAACCTCGGGGGGGCTCCCCGGGCTCGGGCGCTGGGCGGCGCAGCCTCGCGAGGGAGGGCACACCATGCGGGTCCTGGTTCAGTTCCGGTCGCCACCGCAGGTCCACGCCGCGCTGCTCGCCGGCGAGTCCATGCCGGCCTTCGCGGCCGAGGCGGCCGAGGCGGCCGAGGCAGCCGAGGCGGGGGGCGCCGGGCCGATCGCCGGCTTCAGCCTGGACGCCGGCTTCACGCCGGTCCAGGTGCCGACCCCGAGAGCCGCCCGCCAAGGAGTGAGCCCCTTCCGCTTCAGCCAGCCGGTCAGCTTCTCTACGGCGCCCGCGGACGCCACCTGGTCCGAGGGTCGATCCCCGACGACCCCGAGGCGCAGCGCGACGCCCTCGCCCAGGCGCACGCCCTTCCCGAGGTGGTGGGCAGGGCGATCAGGCCGGCGCCTGGCAGTGTGCCGGCACGGGCCACCCCGTAGTTGGCGTAGGCCAGGGCCACCCCGGCCGCGCTCAAAGACAAGCCGAAAGCCAGCATCAGCCAGCCGACCGGGTGCGCTGGGCGGCGGCTGGCCAGCACCGCCCCGACCGTGGCCACGATCACCGCCCCGACCACGGGGGAGATGGCGCTGGGGGTCAGCACGGGCAGGTCTGGCCGGCCGACCTGGCGCAGCAGCTGGTCCAACCAGACGACCACGGCCAGGCCAAGCATGGACAGCGCCCACAGCGCCCAGGCCAGGCCGGCCGGCTACCAGCGCGGCCCAGTGCGCCGGGCCGCACTGGTCACCGCACCAGTCACCGTCATGGTCCTTGCCGCACGCAGCTCACCACCGGCACCGCCACCTTCCCAGCGTCGCAGATCACCGACCAGTGTCGCCGGCCTCCGTCCCGGTAACGTTACGGACGACGGACCTGCCCAAAGCATCAGGCTTTGCTCACCGCCACGATCGCACCGCCCTGGTCGCGGTTCAGGCGATGGCCGGCGTGGCTGTCGGTCGCATCACCATGCGCCGCCACAGCTTGAGCAGATTGTGGGTGCCGCGCAGCAGCTTTCACTCCGCTGCGTACGCCGCCCAGGCCCAGGCAGTAGCCGTACAGCAGCACGCCCAGCACCGGCTTGGGGTCGTCGGTGGGATGGCCGTGCCCGTCAGCGGTCGCGGCGCGGGCGTTCAGCCAGCGGTGCGGCAGGCCGATCGTCGCTGGAGCTGGTCGCCTGGTGTGGGACGGTGGGCCGGTGGCGGTGAACTGCACCGGCTACTGACGCGCCGTGGCAGTCAACGATGCTGAGGCGATGGCGTGCTCGCCGATGACGAAGCCCACCACGGCGGCGTGGGTGTCGGCTGGAAGCTGCAAGCTCGGCACGTCCAGGGCCACCACCGTGAACTTGTAGTGGTGGGTGATGTCGCCGACCGGCGGGCACGGGCCGGTATAGCCGGTGCCGCCGCCGTCGTTGGTGCCGTTGACCGCACCCGACGGCAGCGTCGCACCGGTGGGCAGCGAGGTGGTAGCTGCCGGGATGTCCCATGCGACCCAGTGCCAAAAGCCGCTGCCGGTGGGGGCATCGGGGTCGAATACCATGATCGCGTAGCTGCGGGCCGCCCCCGGCGCGCCCGACCATGCCAGCTCGGGTGAGACGCCTGCATCGGTGCATCCCCAGAACTGTTGCGGAATGGGCCGACCTTGGCGGATGTCGGTGCTGGTGAGGGAGAAGTGGCGGATTCCGCTGGGCAGTCCCTCGCGGACCTTGTGATAGCCGAAGTGCCTGGCGCCGGCGGAGGCTGCGGCGGCGGTCCCGGCGACCACGACCAGGATCGCCGCGACGACGGCGAGGCGGCGTGCAATTCGACGCATGATCGACCTCCTCGGGGACGGGCTCATCCTGGGGACGGGCTCATCCTCCATGGTACGAATTTGCGGCGTCCGGCCAGGCTACAGTGGCCTCGGGACCCGGTCCCAAGGGCTCTGTAAAACAGGCTCGAACCAGGGTGCTGCGCAAAGCAGATGTGACCAGGTTGCCACCGCTCCCCGGACCCGTGAGAGCCTGGCGACAGGGCATCTCCCGGCCCAGCCCGAACGCTACCCGGAGGCCGAGCCCGGCTGCTGTGTCGGGATGCGCCGCGCAGCGAAGAGTGCAAGCAACGCGATCCCGGCAAGCACGACCAGCGCCGTGCGCAGACCGTCGAGCCTTGCCTCCTGGTTGACGTCGAGGATCGCCTTCGAGGCTTCCTTGCTCACGCCTGCCTGATCCAGCGCCGCCTGGAGATCGGCGTCGGAGATGAACGGCACCCCGCCGGCGAGCTCGACGTTTGCCTGGGACTTCACCGACGTGGGGACCGCCGGGTTCTGCTCGATCCCTGTCAGGAACGACGCGGTCAGCGCGGCGATCAGGATCGAGCCGGCCAACGCCGTGCCGATCGAGGCGCCCAGGTTGGTGCCGGTGTTCTGCAGCCCGCCGACGAGCTGGCGGTTGGCGAACAGTTCCGCCGCACCAGCGGCTCGGCTCCCCTCGCCTCCAGCCGCCGCTGCCAGCTCAGGAACAGCCAGACCACCAGCAGCCCACCCATGATGAGCCAGACCACCGGCGAGACCCCGAGCAGCTTGGGTCCATCGGGCTTGGGCAGCACCCATCCCCATTCGCTGGACCGCAGCACGCCGAAGACCGCCAAGCCGAGCCCGGTCGCCGAAAGGACCGTGCCGACCAGGTCGAGTTTCGTCTGGCCCTCGGGTGGTGCGTCCTGGACGCGGCGGGCCAGCGCCAGGATCGCCAGCACGCGGTTGGCTCCCCGAAGGCCACCTCGCCTGGTTCATCCTCGACGTGGTCAACCAGCTCCACCTCATGCCCTTCTATCGCCAGCATCGCGACGACGGGCACGGCCATCCCACCGACGACTCCAAGCTGCTGCTGGGCGTGCTGCTGCACGGTTACTGCATCGGCGTGCGCTCCTCCCAGCGCGACGATCAGCAGTACGGCCAGGCGCTTGGGGACAAGCTGCCCCAGGCCCTGGCCAGCAAGGCCTGATGGTTGGTAGGTCCGTCGTCCGTAACGCTATCGGGACGGAAGCCGGCCATACTGGCGCGTGACCGACGATGCTCGGACGGTGACCGGGGTCGGAGGAGCCTGCATGCGGCAAGGATCATGGCGGTAACCGCTGGACGGTCGGTATGGCCGCGCTGGTGGCCGGCCGGACTGGCGTGGGTGCTGTGGGCGTTGGTCGTGCTCGGCCTCCCGGTGGGTGTCTGGTTGAACCAGCTGCCACGCCAGGCCGGCCGGTCCGACCTGGGGTCGAACGCCGACACCGCCATCTACGGGCTGGTGGCGGTGAGCGCGGCCACGGTCGGGGCGGTGCTGGCCGGCCGCCGGCCCCGCCACCCGGTGGGCTGGCTGCTGCTGGCCCTTGGGTGGTGGTTCGTCTACGTGTATGCCAGCTGGGTGCTGTTGGCCTGGCGTGGGGCGCCGGCCGCCGTCGGCTCCGCGGTCAAGGACGTCACCGTCGTTGTGCTGTCGGCCTTGATCGGCTTCGTGCTGCTGCTGACCCCGACCGGGTCGCTGCCGTCGCCCCGCTGGCGCTGGTGGGCCAGGGTCGTGGCGGTCGCGCCGCTGGCGGGGCTGGTGGCGCTGGCGCTGGGGCCGTTCCGGGAGCCTGGCCAGGCGGCCGCCAACCCGCTGGCCGTGCGCGCCCTGGCCGGTCCGCTGCTGCTGGTGCGCGGCGCGAGCTTCGCCGCCGCCGGGCTTGCCATCCCGGTCGGCGCCTGGTCGCTGCTGGTGCGGTTCCGCCGCGCCCGCGGGGTGGACCGCCAGCAGCTGCGCTGGCTGGCGGTGGCGGCCGCGCCGGTGGCGGTGGCGCTGGCGGTGCTGGCGGCGGTGGCGCTGGCGGGAGGCGAGGTCTCGCTCGACTGGCTTCCCGGTGTCTGCCTAGTGGTCCTGCCGCTGGGGATCGGCGCGGCGATCCTGCGCTACCGCCTGTACGACCTGGACCGCATCATCAGCCGCACGCTGGCCTACGGCCTGCTCACGATCCTGCTCGGCGGCGGCTACGCCGGCGTGGTCCTGGGCCTTGGCCAGCTGCTCGGCCGCGACTCCAGCCTGGTGGTGGCGGGAGCGACCCTGGCGTCGGCCGCGCTGTTCCAGCCGGCCCGCCGCCGCATACAGGCGGCGGTCGACCGGCGCTTCAACCGCCACCGCTACGACGCCGCCCAGACGATCCAGGCGTTCAGCGCGCGGCTACGCGAGCAGGTCGACCTGGATAGCCTGGCCGCTGAGCTGCTGGTGGTGGTCGAGCAGACCATGCAGCCGACCAGCGTGTCGCTGTGGCTGCGACCTTCCGTCAGTGCATCCCAGGATCAGAGCGGTACAGGCGCATCCCGTTCGGCTCGATAGCCGACGCCAGCTTCCCGGACCGTTCGCACCGCTTTGTGAAACAGGCTTGTATCTGTACTCCGTCAGGTCGGCCCCTACATGGCCTCTTGTTCTCAAAGGTTCGCCATACGACCCTGTTTCACAAACCTGTGCGAACGGACGGTGAAGCTGCTGCCGTTTGTGAAGCCGGACGGGACACGAGGAAAGCAGCGCGTGCGGTCAGTGCAGCAGCGCCTCAAGCCCGATGATGACCACGCCGAAGGCGCCGTTGATCACACCGCCAAGCAGCATCGCCGGCCGGGATCGTCCTTGCCGGCGGCCCGCTTCGATGGCCCACCCGACAAGTTGCGCCACGCCGGTCCACAGCGCAAGCCGCACCGCAAGCCCCTCATCGAGCAGGCCAAGCGCGCCCAGTAGCAGGAAGAGGATGGACAAGGCAGGGGCGGCAAGCATCGACAGCTCCCGGGCCATGACGGCGGGAACCACCTTCAGGTCGAACCTGGCTTGGCCCAGTTGACGGTCGAGGAGCTCGGCGTACACGTGCGCGAGCCAGAAGACCGGCAGGGTGGCGGCGGTGGCGGCCAGGATGAACCCTGGGGGCTCGTGCCCAGCGGTGGCCGCGATCACCGCGGTGGCGACGATCGTGCCGTAGATCGCGCCGCGGGGGTTCGCGGCGAGCATGCCCAGCCGGCGCGGCCAGGGCGATCCTGCCGTCGTGGCGCCTCCCATGCGACAACGCTACGCAGCCGGGCCATGTGTGTCACGGGATCGGGACGTTCACGTTCGTGCCCAACGATCCCAGCCAGCCGACCTACACCGGCAGGGAAACCTTCTGGGACGGCGAGAAAACTCCACCACCAACACCGTCACCGCGACGTTCACCGGCCACATCAACGCGCTCGGCTCCGACGGCTCACGGATCACCGACCACTTCGTGGCCCACGTGACCGTGCACTCGGACGGCACCGTCACGGTCGAGACCGATCGGCTGAGCTGCCCGTAGCGCTTTGCCGATCGTGGGGCGAGGGGTCCGCTTGGGCCCCTCGTTTCGCTGAACGCCTTGGTCCGCGCTGGGCCCGCGCCGCACCCGCCACACCGTGGCGGAACCTAACGAAGTACTGGTACCAGGGCGTTGCACAAATCAGCTGGACACAGCCAGCGCTTGCGAGGTTTCTCCGCCTCCCCAGCGGTCTGGGCGTAGGCCATGCGAGGCCCACCCGCGGTTTTCGTCGCGCCCGCCGCGTCGGCCCGCCCCACGCAGCGTTGCCGCCTCACGATCTGGCCATGCTCATCGTCTGGCTGGTCGCATGCAGGCCCGGCGCGAGCGCCGGGACCCAGATCGCGGCGATCGCGAGCGCCAGCGCGGCGACGCCGACCGCCCGGGCGAGGACCTCCCCGTGCACCCATAGCTTCTCGACCAGCACCACCATCGCCAAGACCACCATGGCCGCCAGGTTCATCACCCCGACGACGATGAATAGCGCCATCAGCGACCAGCAGCAGCCAAGACAGTAGGCGCCGTGGTGGGCGCCGGCGCGGACGTCCCGCAGGCGGCCGCGATACATACCGTAGTACAGCAGCAGCGACAGCGGCGAGCGGCAGTGGCGCAGGCAGCGGAACTTGAGCGGGGTGAGTTGGTACACCCCGCAGGCGGCAAAGACAGCGACCGCGGTGGCGGTCGCTCTGGCAGGATGATCGCTCACCAGCCGCGCCGCGAGCGCGGTGAGCAAGTACGCCGGGATGCCGGCGCCGGCCCAGGCGACCAGGTACCCAGCGGTGAACCCGACCAGTCGAAGCGCACGGTAGAAACGCACCGAGCGCTGGTACATGGAGGCCACCGGAGAAACCGACGGCAGCATCATCGCCGCCATCATCAGCGCCCACATGCCGACGAAGGCGGCCAGCCCAAGGCCCATCGTGCCGGTCATGCCCCCCATCGTCGCGGCCCGACCCACCGTGGCAAGCCAGGCCACGGCCGCCAAGAGCAGCAGCACCGCCCCCTGCGGGGTCAGGCGCCGCAGCGAGGGCGCGGCCGTGCTCACGCGGCCCAAGAGAAGGGGGCCGAGTGGCCGTTCTTGCCGCTGTTGTCCAACTGCAGCCCGAACGCGTCCACCCGCGAGGCGGTCGCGCGCGCGATCGTCACGGTCGAGTTCGCCGGATGCAACACGCCGGTGAGCCTGGACACCTCACCCTCGGGGGTTTGCGGCGGGACAAAGTCCTCGATCTCGATGTCGACGGCGTCGCCGATCCTGACCCGATGGCGGCGGCCGTCCTCGGTATACTCGATCGGGGCGCTCTCCACCCCCAGCATCTCGCCGACCAGCGGGGCGAGCATCGCCATGGGGCCGCCGAGCTGCCCGGCGAAGACCGCGCCGAGCTTGTCGGCCTGCTGCTCGGAGGCGGCGGCGTCCATGAAGACCCCGACCCGCCAGTCGCCGTCGGACATGAGCGGGGGCGTGTCGGCGAGCATCGCCACCGTCAGGTTGCTCACGTCCACGCCCTCGACCGTGCCGGAGTCGACGTGGAAGACGAGCACCACCCGGCACCGCTCGGTATCGGCCGGCATGGTCATCGCCGAGGTGCTGCACGGGCACACCATGTCACAGTTGCAGTTCTCGAAGTACCTGCCCTGAAGCTGCCAAGCCATCGGCCACCCCCCTGCGCTCGACTCGCTGATCGGCGCGGTCAGCATCTTCTACCCGCCGAGCCAGGTCAATGACGAATTGGAGCAAGCCGAGGACCGCCGATACCGACAAGAGGGCTTTGTGCAACAGACTGTTAACAAGCTGTTGCTCAAAGAAGGCGCAGACGTGTCGCCGATGGTCGCCGAGCGCTCGGAAGCATCGGGTGACGGCTCAGGTGACTGGCAGGGCCTCGGCAAAGTGCGGGGTTGTCCGGATAGGCAGGTAGAGATCAGTCTGGAGTGAATGTGAGACAGGCACGGACTCCAGCGATCATGTGGGTGCCAACGCCCATGACCCCTGTGGAAACCCGTGCCTGCCCCCACATCATCTCCCATTCCCGCCGCCGCCAAGCGGCTGGACGCCCCCCTCACGCTGGCACCCGACCAGTGCCGCAGCCTGCTCGACGACCTCGCCCGGCTCACCGACCCCAGGAAGCGACGCGGCCGACGGCACGCGCTGGGCGCGGTGCTGGCCGTGGCGGTCGCCGCCACCCTGGCCGGCGCCAGGTCCCTGGCCGCGATCGGTGAGTGGGCAGCCGACGCGCCCCAGCCGGTCCTGGCCGCGCTCGGGGTGCGCCGCGACCCGCTGCGCCGGGCTTATCGGCCACCCGCCGAGGCCACCGTGCGGCGCGTGCTGGCCCGCGTCGACCCCGACGCCTTGGACCTGGCCATCGGCGCCTGGCTGGCCGACCAGCAGCCACCGCCACCGACCACCCGACCGCCACCGGCGTGGCGGCAGGCGGTCGCGGTCGACGGCAAGACCCTGCGCGGCAGCGGCCACCACCAGACCGCGCCGACACACCTGCTGGCGGCGATGGACCACACCAGCCGCGCGGTCCTGGCCCAGACCCAGGTGGACACCAAGACCAACGAGATCACCCGGTTCCGGCCGCTGCTGGAGGGCCTGGACCTTGCCGGGCGCATCATCACCGCCGACGCCATGCACACCCAACGCGAGCACGCCGACTGGCTGGTCGCCCACCAGCACGCCGCCTACCTGCTGATCGTCAAGGCCAACCAGCCCACCCTGCACCACCAGCTACGACACCTGCCCTGGCGCAAGATCCCCATCGCCGACCACACCCGCGACCGCGGCCACGGCCGCGCCGAGCTCCGCCGCCTGCAGGTCACCACCATCGCTGGCCTGGACTTCCCCCACGCCACCCAGGCCATCCGCATCACCCGCCGGGTCCGCTCCCTGCACAGCCGCCACTGGCGCACCGTGACCGTGTACGCGGTCACCAGCCTCA
>JBKPDO010000378.1:0-12805 GCA_046727955.1 bacterium
CCCAAATTGTTTGTATCGCCCCGGGCGGGGCACGCGCGCGCCGTGGGGGGAGCGAGCTCCCCCCACGTGGATCGAGGACTGCAAGTGGAAAGCCTGCCAGCCACATCTTCCAGACGCCCCTAAAGGCTGCTTCCGATGAGCTTTGTCAGGTCGACCAGCCGGTTCGAGTAGCCCCATTCGTTGTCGTACCAGCCGAAGACCTTGACCAGGCTGCCGTTGGCATGCGTCGAGGGGACGTCGAAGATGCACGAGTGCGGGTCGCCGACGATGTCGGAGGAGACGATCGGGTCGGTGCTGTAGCTCACGATGCCCTTGAGATTGCCCTCCGAGGCCCGCTCGAAGGCGTCGTTGACCTCCTCCACGGTGGCCTCGCGACCAAGTACCACCGCCAGGTCGGTGAGGGAGCCGTCCTCGACCGGGACGCGCACGGAGATGCCGTCTATCTTCCCCTTCAGCTCGGGGATGGCGAGGCCAGTCGCGCGCGCGGCGCCGGTGGTCGTGGGAATGATGTTCTGAGCGGCGGAGCGGGCGCGGCGCAGGTCCTTGTGCGGGAAGTCGAGGATGACCTGGTCATTGGTGTAGGCGTGGATGGTCGTCATGAAGCCGCGCTCGATGCCGAACTCGTCGTGCAGGATCTTGGCCATCGGCACCACGCAGTTGGTGGTGCAGGAGGCGTTGGAGATGATGTCGTGGGAGGCGGGGTCGTAGGCGGCGTCGTTGACGCCCATCACGATGGTGATGTCCTCGCCCTTGGCCGGGGCGGAGATGATGACCTTGCGGGCGCCGGCCTTGAGGTGCAGGGAGGCGCTGTCGCGGTCGGTGAAGCGGCCGGTGGACTCGATGACGACGTCCACGCCGAGGTCGCCCCAGGCGAGCTTGGCCGGGTCGCGCTCCGCGCCCGCGCGGATCGCCTTGCCGTCGACGATGATCGCCCGCTCGTCGTAGCTGACCTCGCCGTCCAGCCGCCCGAAGGTCGAGTCGTACTTGAGCAGGTGGGCGAGGGTCCTGTTGTCGGTCAGATCGTTGACCGCCACGATCTCGACGTCGTTCTCGTGCCCCTGTTGCCTGGCCGCTTCGCGCGCGGCGCGGAAGAAGTTACGGCCGATGCGACCAAAGCCGTTGATCCCCACGCGGACGGTCATCCGGATCCTCCTGTCAGCGAGCTCTCGATCTCTTCATGACCAGCGGCCGGCACGGGCCCGGTGGGCGACGGGCCGGCCCAGTCATTCTTCACCAGCGGCCTGCGGGGTCGCCACGGGTCATCCACAAGGGGTGCGACAGGGGCACAGCCCCACCTACGTAGGCTCCTCGGCGTGCTCGGCCAGCTGCCGCAGCCGCCGCAGCCGCGCCAGCACGGCGCCCTTGGAGCGCGGCGGGTCCAGCAGTGCGCCGAGCTCGGCGAGGCTCGCCTCCGGGTTCGCCAGGCGCAGCACGGCCACGTCGGCGACGTCGCCGGGCAGGGCGTCCCAGCCGAGCTGGCTCACGGCCGACTGCACCAGCGTCACCTGGGCCATGGCCGCGGCGACGCTGCGGCGCAGGTTGGCCTGGTCGGCGTTGGCCAGCCGCACGGCCCCGCCGCGGACCTCACGCCGGATGCGGCCGTCCTCCCAGGCAAGGTACGCGCTGGTCGCCCCCATGATCGCCAGGGCGCTGCCGATCGCCTCGCCGCTCTTGAGCAGCACCCGGTGATGGCCCTGGTCGGCTCGGGCGCCGGTGGTGGCGGGCAGGTCGAGGCGCGCGAGCAGCGTGGCCAGGGCGAGGCCGGTGCGCTCGTCGGGGACGCCGATCTCCAGGTGCGGCTCGCGCGTCGGTGAAGAGACCGAGCCGCGGCCGAGGAACGCGCCGCGCAGGTAGCAGGCGGCGGCGTCGCGGCCGCGGACCAGGGCGCCGGGCACGCCGTGGGACAGCCGCCCGGCGGTGTCGAGGATGGCGGTGTCGGCCAGGACCTGCTCGACGCGCTCGGCCAGCACCACCTGGTAGCGGGCGCCGGGGGCGAGCGCGCTCGCCGGTCTGCGGACCCGGAAGCCGGGCCGTACCCCGTAGGCTGTGTGCAGCAGCCAGAAGGCGAGCCGGGCCACCCCGCCGGAGCGGGTCGCCAGCACCAGCGTGAAGCGCGAGGTCCCGCCCGCGGGCCCCGCGGGCGCACCAGGCCCTGCGGTCCCCGCACCACCCCCAGCCTGGCCTTTGCCCTCGATGTGCAAGGTCGCCGCGAACCGCAGCAGCGCGGCGAGCAGGGCGCGGCGCTCGGCCTGGCTGGCCGGGCGGAGGGCGGCGAGCTCCTCCTTGACCCGCACCGTGAACTGGCCCCTGCCCGCCGGCACTAGACCAGCTCTTTCAAGGCCACGGCCAGCCGGGTCGGATCGTGACGGCCGGGGTGGTCCGGGTCGGCCAGGTCGGCGTGGATCGCGCGGGCGCCCATCTCGGCGAAGGCCGCGGCCTCGCGCTCCATCGCTGCGGCGGTCGCCGGCCGCTGGCAAAGCACCACCGGAACGCGCAGGCCGGGGCAGTGAGCCAGCAGGGCGGCCAGGTGCGCCTCGGGCGAGAAGCCGCTCGACTCCCCCGGCTGCGGCTCCAGGTTGCACAGGTACACCACCCGCTCCGAGGCGGCCGCGACCGCCGCGCCCAGCTCGGGCACCAGCAGGTTCGGCACCACCGAGGTGAAGATCGAGCCGGGGCCGAGGGTCACCAGGTCGGCCGAGCGGACCGCCTCCACCGCCTCCGCCAGGGCGGACGGCCGCCGCGGCTCGAGCCAGACCTCCTCCACCCGGCCCCAGGCGTCCCGGATCGCCACCTGGCTGGAGACCACCTGGTCCTCGACCCGCCCCTGCAGTCGCACCGGCGCCAGCGTGGAGGGCAGCACCCGCCCGCGCACCCGCAGCCAGCGGGACGCCACCTCGAGCGCCTCCAGGAAATCCCCGCGCAGCTCGGCCAGGCCCGCCAGGATCAGGTTGCCGAGGTTGTGGCCGGCGAGGTCACCCCGCTGGAAGCGGTAGGCGAACAGGTCGCGCACCTCGGCCTCGGGATCGGCCAGGGCGAGCAGGGCCATGCGCAGGTCGCCCGGTGGGGGCAGGCCGAGGTCGCGGCGCAGCCGGCCGGAGGAGCCGCCGTCGTCCGCCATGGTCACCACCGCGGTGGGATCGGCGCCGAGCAGCCGCAGCGCGGTCAGAGTCGCCGACAGCCCGTGACCGCCCCCAAGCGCGACGACCCTCGCCGACGTACTATCCGGGATCACTCCCGCTCCATGTCGCGATGGGTGACGTTCGCACGGAAGCCCTGCGCCCCCAGCCAGACGCCCAGTTCCTCGGCGAGCACCACGCTGCGGTGCCTGCCGCCGGTGCAGCCGATCGCCACCGTCAGGTAGTGCTTGGCCTCGCGCACGTAGCCTGGCAGCGCCACCTCGAGCAGCCCCTCCAGCCGCTCGATGAACGCCTTGGTGCCCTCCTGGCCCAGCACGTAGTCGCGCACCGCCACGTCCTGGCCACTCTTGGACCGCAGCTCGGGGACCCAGTGCGGGTTCGGAAGGAAGCGGACGTCGAGCACCATGTCGGCGTCAAGTGGCAGGCCGTACTTGAAGCCGAACGAGGCGACGTTCACCAGCAGGCCGGCCTCCTCGCCCGCGAACGCCGCCAGCACCTTGGTGCGCAGCTCGTGGACGTTAAGGTCGCTCGAGTCGATCACCAGGTCGGCGGTCGCGCGCAGCTCGCGGAGCAGGTCGCGCTCGAGCGCGATAGCCTCGACCACCCGCTCGGCGCCGACCGGATGGCGCCGGCGTGTCTGCTCGAAGCGCCGCACCAGCACCTCGTCGGTCGCCTCCAGGAAGAGCACGCGCAGGTTGACGTTCTGAGCGCGCAGGGCGTCGAGCGCGTGGTACAGCTCGGAGACGTCGCTGGAGAAGGCGCCGCCCCGCGAGTCGACCACCAGCGCGACGCGGGAGCGGTCCCGCCCCACCAGCGCCAGGTCGGCCACCCGCTCGATCAGCGACGGCGGCAGGTTGTCGATCACGAAATAGCCGATGTCCTCGAGTACCTTGGCCGCCTCGGAGCGGCCGGCGCCGGACAGGCCGGTGATCACCACGAAATCGACCGTGGCCGCCCGCAGCCGGTCCTCGGTGCGCAGCTCCTGGGTCATCGCGCTCCCGCCCCCGCGTGCAGGTGGTCCCAGATGGTCTTGGCGAGCCGCGGGCCGAAGCCGGGCACGGCGGCGATCTCCTCCACGCTGGCCTGGCCCAGCTTGCGCACCGAGCCGAAATGGCGGACCAGCTCCTTGCGCCTGGCCTCGCCCACGCCCGGGATGCCGTCGAGCGCGCTGCGGGTCATCGAGCGGCCGCGCAGCTTGCGGTGGTAGGCAATAGCGAAGCGGTGGGCCTCGTCCCGCACCCGCTGCAGCAGGTAGAGGGCTTCGCTCGAGCGCGGCAGGGTCAGCGGCTCGGGCGAGCCGGGGACGTAGACCTCCTCCATCCGCTTGGCCAGCCCGATCACCGGAAGGTCGACGCGGTCAGCCTCCTCCAGCGCCTCCATGGCCGCGCCGAGCTGCGGGCGCCCGCCGTCGACCACGATCAGGTTGGGTAGGTAGGCGAACCTGCGCCTGCCCTGGTCCCGGCGATCCCCGGCGGCCGCGGCCCCGGGCTCCTCGGCCTGCGCTGGCTCCTGCTGCTCGGCGGCGAGCCTGGCGAGCCGGCGCGAGAGCACCTCGCGCAGCGAGGCGTAGTCGTCCTGGCCGTCGACCGAGCGGATCTCGAAGCGGCGGTATTCGGACTTGCGCGGCAGGCCGTCCTCGAACACCACCATCGAGCCGACCACCTGGTTGCCCTGCAGGTTGGAGATGTCGTAGCACTCGATCCGCAGCGGCGCCTCCGGCAGGTCGAGCTGCTCCTGCAGTTCCTTGAGCGCGCGGGCGCGGGCGTCGAAGTCCGAGGCGCGCTTGAGCTTGTGGCTGACGAAGGCGTCGCGGGCGTTGGTGGTGACGGTCTCGAGCAGGGCGCGCTTCTCGCCCCGCTGGGGAACGTGGAAGTCGACTGGCCCGCCGCGCAGCCCCGCCAGCCACTGGCGCAGCGCGTCGGCGCCCTCCGGCACCACCGGCAGGTAGACCTCGCGCGGCACCTCGTCCAGACGCTCGCCGTAGAGCTGCTGCACGAAGGTGGCGGCCAGCGCCGGAGTGTCCAGCGCCTCGACCTTGTCCACCACATAGCCGCGCTGGCCGACCACGCGGCCGCGGCGGACGAAGAAGACCTTTACCGCCGCCTCCAGGTCGTCCTCGGCGAAGGCGGCGATGTCGAAGTCCTCCGGCTGGGACGACACCATCTGCTGGCGCTCCATGGCCTTGCGCACGCTGGCGAGCTGGTCGCGCAGGCGCGCGGCCGCCTCGAAGTTGAGCTGCTCGGCGGCCGCGCGCATCTCGGCCTCGAGGCGCCTGAGCACCGGCCTGGCGCGGCCCTCCATGAAGAGGATGAATTCGTCGACGATCTCGCGGTGGTCCTCTGGCGAGATGTGGCCGACGCAGGGGCCAGAGCATTTGTTGATGTCGTAGAGGATGCAGGGCCGGCCGAGCCGCCGCTGGCGGTCGAACACCCCCTGTGAGCAGGTGCGCATGGGGAAGGTCCGCAGCAGCAGGTCGAGCGTCTCCCGGATGGCGTAGGCGTGGGCGTAGGGGCCGAAGTACCTGGTGCCCTTGCGCTTGGCGCCACGCTCGACCCGTGGTCGGGGGATCTCCTCGCTGACGGTGACCGCCAGCCACGGGTAGGACTTGTCGTCCCGGTAGCGCACGTTGTAACGGGGGCGGCGCTGCTTGATGAGGTTGTATTCGAGCTGCAGCGCCTCGACCTCGTTCTGCACGAGGACCCATTCGAGGCTGGCCGAGGAGTCCACCATCGCCGCCGTGCGCGGGTGCAGGTTGCGCAGCGGCTGGAAGTAGCTGGCGACCCGCTTGCGCAGCGAGATCGCCTTGCCGACGTAGATCACCCGCCCAGCCGCGTCCCGGAACAGGTACACGCCAGGGTGGTCAGGGATCGCGTCCGGCTTGGGCCTCGGCGAGGTTGCAACGCTCATACTGAGATTCTAGTCCGGGCCCGCGGCACCTCCGGACGCCGGTCCCTCTCGTGCGGCTACGCCCGGTCACGAACTCGCCACCGCCGGCGAAAGCGAGTGACCGACGGTTGCAGGTGACCTGTGGCACGATCAGACGGCGGGCGGGGTCCAGAGGGCTCCAGAGCGAGACCGCGGCAGGGCACCACGCAGCGGAGCAGAGCCGAGCGTAGCTTCCCGGTGAATACACGCGTAGGGGGTACCGTCGTCGTGGAGTTCGAGCTGATCAGCGCGCCGGGGCACCTGATCCGGCGACTGGCGCAGATCCACACCGCCGTCTTCACCGAGGAGGTCGGCGACGCGCGGCTCACCTCACCGCAGTTCGCCGTGCTCGACGTCCTGGCCAGCCAGGGCAGCGTCGACCAGATCACCCTCGGCCGCGCGGCCGGCATCGACCGGTCGACCACCGCCGACCTGGTGAACAGGCTGGTCGAGCGCGGCCTGGTGGAGCGCAGGCGGAGCCGCGCCGACGCCCGCCGCAACCTGGTGCGTCTCACCCCAGCCGGCCGCGAGCTGCACGACCGGCTGCTGCCTGACGTGGTGCGGGTGGGCAAGCGCCTGCTGGAGCCGCTGGGCGAGGAGGAGCGGCGCGTCCTGGTCCTGCTGATGCAGCGCCTGGTCCTGGCTCACCAGACCGACGAGGAGGTCAACGGGTCGAGGGACGCCGCAGCCGGCTGACCCCGCGTCCACCGGGGGGCTACGCTCGGCCCTGCTTCGCCTCCTGGCGCCCCGGTCCTGGCCTCGCTGGAGAGCCCCCCGGACCCCCCCCGTCCACCGGGGGGCTACGCTCGGCCCTGCTTCGCCGCTTGGTGCCCGGCCCTGGCCTCGCTGATGAGCCCCCCGGACCCCCCCCTGCCGAGGACCTCGGCCAGGAAGTGGCCGGTGTAGGAGGCGGGGACCGCGGCCACCCGCTCCGGCGGGCCCTGGGCGATCACCTCGCCGCCGCGGTCGCCACCCTCGGGGCCGAGGTCGATGATCCAGTCGGCGGTCTTGATGACGTCGAGGTTGTGCTCGATCACGATCACCGAGTTGCCAGCGTCGGCCAGCCGGTGCAGCACTCCGAGGAGCTTGTGCACGTCGTCGAAGTGCAGCCCGGTGGTGGGCTCGTCGAGCACGTACAGGGTGCGGCCGGTGGCGCGCTTGGCCAGCTCGCTGGCGAGCTTGACCCGCTGCGCCTCGCCGCCCGACAGGGTCGGCGCCGGCTGGCCCAGCTTGATATAGCCGAGGCCCACGTCGTTCAGGGTCTCGAGGTGGCGCGCGATCGGCGGGATGCTGCCGAACAGGCTGAGCGCCTCCTCGACCGACATGTCCAGCACGTCCGCGACGTTGTGGCCCTTGTAGTGGACCTCGAGCGTCTCGCGGTTGTACCGGGCGCCCTTGCAGACCTCGCACGGGACGTAGATGTCCGGCAGGAACTGCATGTCGATCTTGATGGTCCCGTCGCCCTGGCACGCCTCGCAGCGTCCGCCCTTGACGTTGAAGGAGAAGCGCCCCGGCTGGTAGCCGCGCACCCTGGCCTCGGGAGTCTGGGCGAACAGCCGCCGGATGTGGTCGAACACGCCGGTGTAGGTCGCCGGGTTCGACCGCGGCGTGCGACCGATGGGCGACTGGTCGACGTCGATGACCTTGTCCAGGTGATCCTCGCCCGACAGCGTGCCGAAGCGCCCGGGCGAGGTCCGTGAGCGGTAGATCGTCTGCATCAGCGCCCGCAGCAGCACGTCGTTGACCAGCGAGGACTTGCCCGACCCGGAGACCCCGGTGACGCAGGTGAAGACCCCGAGGGGGATGCGGACGGTGATGTCCTTCAGGTTGTGCTCGCGCACGCCGGTCAGCTCGACCCAGCGCTCCCCCGGCCGGCGGCGCTCGCGCGGCAACGGGATCGAGCGCCTGCCCGACACGTACTGGCCGGTCAGGGACGCCTCCACCGCCTCGACGTCGGCGAGGCTCCCCTCGGCGACGATCTCGCCGCCGTGCTCGCCGGCGCCCGGGCCGATGTCGACCAGGTAGTCGGCCGCCCGGATGGTGGCCTCGTCGTGCTCGACCACGATCAGCGTGTTGCCCAGGTCGCGCAGGCGCAGCAGCGTCTCGATCAGGCGGTGGTTGTCGCGCTGGTGCAGCCCGATCGAGGGCTCGTCCAGCACGTACAGCACGCCGGTCAGGCCGGAGCCGATCTGGGTCGCCAGGCGGATGCGCTGCGCCTCGCCACCGGCCAGGGTCGCCGACGCCCGGTCCACGGTGAGGTAGTCGAGCCCCACGTCCAGCAGGAAGCCGAGCCGGGCGTTGATCTCCTTCAGCACCCGGGCGGCGATGTAGCGGTCACGGTCCGACAGCTCCAGCGAGCTGAAGAACTTCGCCGCCTCGCCCACCGACAGGGCCGCCACCTGGGCGATGTTGCGGTCGGCGATGGTCACGGCCAGGCTCTCGGGCCGCAGCCGAGCGCCCTTGCAGGTCGGGCAGGGCACCTCGCGCATGTACGACTCGATCCGCTCGCGCACCGAGTCGGACTCGGCCTCGGCGTAGCGGCGGTTGAGGTACGGCACGACCCCCTCGTAGCTCGTGTGATACGCCCGCTGCCGGCCGTAGCGGTTCCGGTAGCGCACGTACACCGGCTCGCCCGCCCCGTGCAGCACCACCCGCTGCTGCTCGTCGCTGAGCTTCTCCCAGGGCGTGCCGAGGTCGAAGCCGTAGCCCTCGGCCACCGCGGCCAGCAGCCGGTCGAAGTACTCGCTGGCGCCGCGGCCCCACTGGAACGGCGCGATCGCCCCCTCGGCCAGCGACAGCGACCGGTTCGGGACCACCAGCTCGGGGTCGACCTCCTGCTTGACCCCGAGGCCGGTGCAGTCCGGGCAGGCGCCGTAGGGCGCGTTGAAGGAGAAGTTGCGCGGCGCCGGGTCCTCGAACGACAGGTTGTCGTACAGGCACGCCAGGTGGGTCGAGAAGCGCAGCTCACGCTCCTCGCCTACCACGTCCACCACGACCAGGCCGTCGGCCAGCCCGACCGCGGTCTCGACCGAGTCGGCCAGCCTGCGCCGGGACTTCTCGTCGGCGTCCGGCCCCTTGGCGACCAGCCGGTCGACTACGATCTCGATGTCGTGCTTATAGGTCTTGGCCAGCCTGATGGGCTCGGAGAGGTCGCGGACCTCGCCGTCCACCCGCGCCCGGGAGAACCCCTTGCTCGAGTAGCTGCGCAGCAGCGCCTCGTACTCGCCCTTGCGCCCGCGGACGACCGGGGCGAGCAGCTGGAAGCGCGTGCCGGCGGGCAGCTCGAGGATGCGGTCGACGATCTGGTCCGGTGTCTGCCGCGAGATCGGCCGGCCGCACTTGGGACAGTGGGGCTGGCCGATGCGGGCGTACAGCAGCCGCAGGTAGTCGTAGATCTCGGTGATGGTGCCGACGGTCGAGCGGGGGTTCTTGGAGGTCGACTTCTGGTCGATCGAGATCGCCGGCGAGAGCCCCTCGATGAAATCGACGTCCGGCTTCTCCATCAGGCCCAGGAACTGGCGGGCGTAGGCGGAGAGCGATTCGACGTAGCGCCGTTGCCCCTCGGCGTAGATGGTGTCGAAGGCAAGCGAGGACTTGCCCGACCCCGACAGCCCCGTGAAGACGATCAGGGCGTTGCGAGGTAAGTCCAGGTTGACATTCTTGAGATTGTGCTCTCGGGCGCCTCGGATGAGGAGGCGATCGGTAGCGCTCAGGGTTCCCGTCCTCGGGCTCATGGGGTTGCGATCATCGCCCGAACTCGCGATCGGGCGCCAGCGAACCGGCCGCAGCCATTGTAAGCGGCGACCCGACAGGGCTTATTCCAGTGTGCACAATGCGGGGGCTGTGCTTGCCGCTCGAGACATCAGGAGGAGCGATGGCTGACTTCGACCCTGCCCATGTCGAGCCGGATGGGCGACCGCACCGGTACCCGGGCGGGCTGCTGACGGTGACCAAGCTCTCGGTCGGGCCCTTCGACAACAATGCCTACCTGCTGGCCGACCCGGAGGCCGGGGAGGTGCTGCTGGTCGACGCGGCCAATGAGGGCGAGCGGCTGCTCGGTCTGCTCGAAGGGCTGCGGCTGGTCGGCATCGTGACCACCCACCGCCACCCGGACCACGTCCAGGCGCTGAGGGCGGTGCTCGAGGCGCACGACGTCTGGAACGGCGCCCACGCGGCCGACGCCGACGATATCGCCAGCCAGGCGGGGGTGCGGCCCGACCGGCTGCTCGAGCACGGCGCCAGGATCGACGTCGGCCGCTTCCAGGTCGAGGTGCTGCACACGCCAGGGCACACCGAGGGCTCGATCTCCTTCAGACTGCCGTCCAGCCAGGTCCTGACCGGGGACGCGCTATTCCCCGGCGGGGTCGGCAAGACCACCGGCCGGGCCGCCTTCGAGCAGGCCATCGACTCGGCCGAGCGGCACCTGCTGTCGCTGCCGGGCTCCACGCGGATCTCTCCGGGGCACGGTGACGACACCGCGGTGGCGCGGGAGCTTCCCCAGCTCGACGAGTGGAAGGCCAGAGGGTGGTGAGCGCGCGAGGGCTGGCCCTGCAGCACAGCGGCAGAGCGACCATGGCACAGGCGCTCTTGGGGGGCCGTGGGGGGAGCTCGCTCCCCCCACATGGATCGACCGGCCCCGGCGCGCGAAGCGCGCGCCGTGGGGGGAGCGAGCTCCCCCCACATGGATAGAGGGTGTTCGCGAAGCGCTCAGGCCGCGCCGACCGTGCGGAAGAAGCGCGCGGCGATCGGCGCGGCGACCTCGCCGCCGACGCCGCCGCCCTCGACCACCACCGCAACGGCCAGGTCGCCCTGGTAGCCGATGAACCAGGCGTGGGTGGGCTGGTTGTCACCGCTGCCGAACTCGGCGGTGCCGGTCTTGCCCGCCACGCCGTCGGGCAGGCCGGCGCCGACGGCGGTGCCGGAGGTGACCACCTGGCGCATCAGGTTGCGCAGGGTGTCCGCCACGCCCGCGTCGAGCGCCCGCGGCGCCGGCTGGTCCGCGTCGAGGGTGGCGAGCGCCTGGTCGTCGAGCAGCCTGGGCGCGCGCCAGGTGCCGGAGTCGACCGCGGCCGCGACGCTGGCCATCTCCAGCGGGCTGGCGGTGACCTGCGCCTGCCCGAACGAAGACATGGCCAGCTCGGCCTGGCTCTGCGCCGCCGGCGCCCTGCTGGTCACCGCGGGGATGCCCGGGGCGAGGGCCACACCGAAGCCGAAGCGGGAGGCCGCCTGCGCCAGCTCCGACCCGCTCAGCCGCCCGGTCGCCAGCTGCACGAACGCGGTGTTGCACGACTTGGCGAAGGCGACGTTGAAGGGGATCGTGCCGAGCTGCTCCTGCTCGAAGTTGTGGATGGTGATGCCGCCGACCTTGACCTCCTTGGGGCAGGTCACCTTATCGCTGAGCTGCAGGCCCTTCTCGAGCAGGGCGGCGGTGGTGATCACCTTGAAGGTGGAGCCCGGCGGGTAGCGGCCCAGGGTGGCGCGCTGGAAGCCGGTGCTGGGCAGGTTCACCATGGCGCGGATCGCGCCGGTGGAGGGCTGCAGCGCGACCAGGGCGGCCAGGTGGCCGCCAGCGTCGCCCAGGGCGCTCTCGGCGGCTGTCTGCACGCGCGCCTCGATCGTGGTCTGCACGGGGGCGCCAGGCTTGCCGCCGAAGCTGCGCAGCACCTTGACCTCGTTGTCGTCCTCGTCGACCAGCGACACCTTGGCGGTCGGGCTGCCGGCCAGCCGGCGCTCGAACGCCTGCTCGATCCCGCCCTGGCCGACCGCGTCGCCGGGCTGGTAGGGCGCGCCCAGGTGCAGCTTCTTCAGGTCGCCAGCGGTGGCCTTCGCCTTGACCGAGCCGACCAGCCAGGCCAGGGACGCCGGCCCGGAGCCGCCGCCCTCGGGGCCGGCCAGGGTGCTGCCGTCCTGCGCGAGGACGGAGCCCCGCTCGGGCCACTCCCTCGTCTGCTTGAAGCGCATGCCCTCCTGCAGCTCGGGGTGGATGGTGGCGGGCGACCAGTCGACGCGCCAGTCGCGGCCGAAGCGGCCGGGCTTGGAGAGGTGGAGCTGGCCCTGGTAGCTCCAGTTGCCGACGCCACGCAGGCTGAGGATGGCGGTGAACGGCGCGGTCGCCCTGGTGCCGCCCTCGGTGCGCACCCGGCCGAGGTTGAGGCGCATCCTGGTCACCTTGAGGTCCGCGCGCATGCGCTCGTGCTGCTCGGCGAAGTCGTCCGGCGGCAGGTTGACCAGCCGCAGCATCGCCGGGTAGTCGGCCCGCGCCCAGGCCGCCAGGTACTCGGAGGCCACCGGGTCCGCCGTGGCCCGCAGCCCCGGAAGCACCAGCGCGGCGCCGGCGCCCAGAGCCGTCACCAATACGAGCGCTATCACGATGGCGATGATCCAGGACCGCCGCACCCCTCAACCTCCGATCCGCGCGACTGCCGCCCCTGGTGGGGCCGCCCCTTGGGCCAGGTTGTACCACGTTTATGAGAGCCGATCGGCAGCCACCCGAGGGCAATGCGACGCCGCTCAGCCCACCCCGACCTCGGACATCGCGCGCAGCTCACGGCGCAGGTCGGCGACCTCGTCGCGCAGCCGCGCAGCGTACTCGAAGCGCAGGTCCTTGGCGGCCTCGTGCATCTCCTCCTCCAGCGACTGGATGAGCCGCACGAGATCGTCCTTCGGCATGCCGCTGGCGGCCGGCTCGGCGGCGCGGCGCCCCGCCCGGCCCCGGGCCGGCGTGGGGGCGTGGCCCTTGCGGG
>JBKPDO010000379.1:0-18153 GCA_046727955.1 bacterium
GCCGACGAGCGCGCGGCCGACGAGCGCGCGGCCGACGAGCGCGCGGCCGTGTGGCCCGAGGTCTCCGAGGACGACCACATCGAGCACGGAGACAGAGCGCCCGCCGCGGACGCCGACGACCTCCAGGCGCAGCGGCCCGCCTCGCCGACGCGCAGGGACTCGGTCTTCGACATCGGCGAGGAACGCGCCCAGCAGGCCCAGCAGGCGGAGCAGGCGGAGCAGGCCGTGGAGCCGCCGCGCGTGGCCGAGCCGCCGCGCGTAGCCGAGCCGCCGCGCGTGGCCGAGCCGGGGCGATCCACCGGGGCACCCCCTTGGGGTCCCCCGGAGCCCTCCGGGCCGGGCGAGGAGCGCCCGCCAATCGCCCTCGGGACGTCGGCGCCTCGCCCGGCGGACAGCCGGACCTCACTGCTCGCCTCGATCGATCGCGACTCGATCCGCAGTCGCTTCGTGGACATCCAGGCGGGCTTCGTGGACGAGCCTCGCCAGGCGGTGCAGGAGGCCGAGCGCTTCGTGGACGAGCTGGTGCGGCGGCTGGTCGCCGCGCTGGAGGCCGAGCGCGCCAAGCTGAAGGCCGCCATCGACGGCGGCTCCACCGAGGACCTGCGGATCGCCTTGCGCGGCTACCGCGCCTTCGTGGACCGGCTGCTCAACCTCACGATGTGACCTTCGACGGCATCCCCGACGAGGGCCTGGCGTTCCTCGAGGACCTCGAGGAACGCAACGAGCGCGAGTTCTTCCAGGCCAACCGAGCCCTCTACCGCGAGCGGCTGCTGGCGCCGTTCACCGCGTTGCTCGATGCGGCGGCGGAGCGGCTCGGCCAGCTCGCGCCCGACCACGGGCCGGCCAGGGTCTTCCGTATCCACCGCGACCTGCGTTTCAGCAAGGACAAGACGCCCTACCACACCACCATGCGCGGGTACGTGGCGCAGCGCGCGCCGCTGCCCGGCGTGGTCGAGACGGGCTACTTCGTTGAGTTCGGCCCGGGTGGGCTTTTCGTTGCCGGCGGCATGTGGCACCCGGCAAGGTCAGAGCTGGAGCGGCTGCGCGCCGGGATCGCCGACGACGACCGCGGGGCCCGCCTGGTCGAGGTGCTGCGCCGAGCCGCCGGCGTGGACCTGGAGCCGAGCCTGGACGCGCTGCGGCGGATGCCCAGGTCCTACCCGCCCGACCACCCCAGGGCCGAGCTGCTGCGCGCCCGCTCGGTCACCCTGCAGCGGCGCCACCGCCGTGGCCATTGGCTAGTGACCACCGAGCTGCTCGACCGCGTGGCAGTGGACTGGCATGCACTGGCGCCGCTCAACCACTGGCTCGACGACACCTGCAACGGTCCCTCGGCGTGATCTAGAGCGCCGGTCAAGTAGGCGGCGCAGCATGCAGCGTTAGGACCATACGTGCAGCTCCCAGCCCTGCGCGCCGCCCCCGGTGACCACCCAATCACCCCAATACCGGCTACTTGACCGGCGCTCTAGGCCAGGCGCGGGCCGACGAACACCAGCAGAACGGCGGGGTCGGGACCGAGATTCTTGAACGCGTGCTTGGAGCCGGCCGGAACCAGCAGCGCCTCGTACTGGGCCAGCTCGGCGGAATCCTCGTCGACCCGGGCCATTACCCGCCCGGCCATGACCACCACCACCTTGTCGGACGCCTCGTGCACCAGCAGCAGCTGCTCCTGGCCCGGGTCGAGGCAGTACAGGTCGGTCAGCGTGCGGTCGGTCTCGAAGACCCGCCGTTTGGCCATCCGCTGCTGGTCGAAGGCGATCACGTCGGCCAGCCTGCGGTGCTCCATCGCGTGCTGCTCCTCCAGTTCCCGGTCGTCGGCGCGCCTTGAGGCGCAAAGGAGAGACTACTATCAGGAGCGATTGTCTGATCCCTGGTCAGGCCGCCGCCGATTGCCGATTCTTTGCGTCCCTTTGATTTGCGTCCCTTGCTGGAGGAGTCATGGAGGTTGTACTGGGCACCGCCGCCGCGCTCGCGGCGCCGGCCGATCTGCTCGCCGTTGGAGTATTCGCCGACCTCGAGCCCGGTCCGGGAGCGAGCGCGGCCATCGACGGGCTCGGGACTCCGATCCAGCCACTGTTGGAGGCGCGCGGGTTCAGCGGCAAGGCCGGTGAGGCGGTCGCCCTGCCGACGCTCGGCCGCCTGCCGGCTACGACCCTGCTGCTGATTGGCCTCGGCGAGCGCGACAAGCTCGACGCGGAGGGCCTTCGCCGCGGCGCCGGCGGAGTGGTGCGCGAGGCGCGTGGCGCCAGGCACGCCGTCACCACGCTGTCCCAGGCTCTGGCCGGGGACGAGGCGGCGGGGGTCCGCGCGCTCACCGAGGCGGTACTGCTGGCCGCCTATCGCTTCGACAAGTACAAGGCGAACGCCGACGGGAACGGCACTGGCAACAGCGGCAGGCGTCCCAGCCTGGAGCGGCTGGAGCTGGTGGCGGGCGAGGGGTCGGACCGGGGCGCGCTCGAGCGGGCGCTGGCCGCCGGACGCGCGCGGGCGGACGCCACCAACCTGGCTCGAGACCTGGTCAACGAGCCGGCCAACAACCTCCACCCCGCCGACCTGGCCGCGGCCGCCGCCCGCGCTCTGGACGGCAGGGGCGTCACGGTGACGGTCAAGGACGAGCACCAGCTGGCCGCCGAGGGCTTCGGCGGCATCGTGGGCGTGGGGCAGGGCGCGGCCAACCCGCCGCGCCTGGTGGAGCTGCGCTACGAGCCGGAAGGCGCGCGCGCCCGGGTGGTGCTGGTCGGCAAGGGCATCACCTTCGACTCGGGCGGCCTCTCGCTCAAGCCCCCGGACGGCATGATCACGATGAAGACCGACATGTCCGGGGCCGCCGCGGTGCTCGGGGCGATGAGCGCGCTCCAGGACCTGGGCGTCAAGGTGGCGGTCACCGGCTACCTCGCCTCGGCCGAGAACATGCCGTCGGGCACGGCAATCCGCCCGGGTGACGTGCTGAAGATGAAGAACGGCAAGACCGTCGAGGTGTTGAACACCGACGCTGAGGGGCGGCTGGTGATGGCCGACGCGCTGGCGCTGGGGGCGACCTCGCAGCCCGACGCGATGGTGGACGTGGCCACCCTCACAGGCGCCTGCATGGTCGCGCTCGGCAAGCGCTACACCGGCCTGATGAGCAACGACGACGCCCTGGCGGCCGAGCTGCTGGCGGCGGCGGGCGCCGCCGGCGAGCGCGCCTGGCGGCTGCCGCTTCCAGAGGAGTACCGCAAGGAGCTGGACAGCGAGGTGGCCGATCTGAAGAACGTCGGCGACCGCTTCGGCGGCGCGCTGGTCGCCGGGCTGTTCCTGCAGGAGTTCGTGGACGGCCGGCCGTGGGTGCACCTGGACATCGCCGGCCCGGCCAGGCGGGACTCCGAGGACGGCTACCTCGGCAAGGGCGCCAGCGGCGAGGCCGTCCGCACTCTGCTCTCCTGGCTCGAGCGCCGCAGCGGCGACCAGGCAAGTGACTAGACAATCCGAGTCACAGTTGCCGTCGGCTTCTCGGCGGGTATGCTCAGGTAAATGACCGAGCAAATCTAACCAGAATTGAGCAATGGCGGGCTCGTTCGGGCTGCTGATCGTGCTCTAGAGCGCCGGTCGAGTACCCGGCTCGAGGGATCGTGTGGCCGCCGGGGGCGGCGCGCAAGCTCCAAGGCGGCACGCCAGAGTGGCGCTGCATGCTGCGCCGCATACTCGACCGGTGCTCTAGTTAGACTGCTTGGATGGCATAACAGCAATGCGCGAACCGGCAGGAACGCAACTAGCAGGAGTTTCTTTTTCCATTTCGGGATGGAGGCCGGTATCATCCCAGCAGACAGTGGCACACGATCGGAACTCCCGTGCACAGCGATTTCACGTTCCTTATCCGGTCCCGTCGGGAGCCAGGCATACCGTGATCCTCGACCTGAGCGCCTTCCTGGCGACACATTCGGCGGAGCTGGTCTACCTCCGCCGCCACCTGCACGCCCACCCTGAGCTCGGCCGCGCCGAGCGCGAGACCACCGCCTTGGTCGCCCGCCGCCTGGAGGCGGTCGGCCTGCGGCCCCGCCTGCTGCCGGCCGGCACCGGCCTGGCCTGTGACATCGGCAATGGCGACGGCCCCACCGTCGCCCTCCGGGCGGACGTCGATGCCCTGCCGTTGCAGGACGAGAAGGAAGTGCCGTACCGCTCCACCGTGCCCGGCGTGTGCCACGCCTGCGGGCACGACGTCCACACCACCGCGCTGCTCGGCGCCGGCCTCGCCCTGGCCGAGCACGCCGACAGGCTCGCCGGTCGGGTCCGGCTGATCTTCCAGCCGGCGGAGGAGAAGATCCCGGGCGGTTCGCTCGACGTGATCACCGCCGGCGAGCTGAAGGGCGTCCACGCGATCTACGCCCTGCACTGTGACCCCAAGCTGGAGGTCGGCCGGCTCGGCGTGCGGGTGGGCGCGATCACCGCCGCGTCCGACCTGATGGAGATCCGGCTCAGCGGGCCGGGAGGCCACACCGCCCGGCCGCACCTCACCGCCGACCTGGTCTACGCGATCTCCCGCGTGGTCGCCGACCTGCCGGGCGCGCTCTCGCGCCTGGTCGACCCGCGCTCGACGCTGACGGTCAGTTTCGGCTGCGTGCAGGCGGGCTCGGTGCACAACGCCATCCCCACGCAGGCGCTGGCACGCGGCACCGTGCGGCTGCTCGACCGTCACGTGTGGGGGGAGATGCCCAAGCTGATCGAGCAGCTGCTCGAGGTGACAGTGACGCCGCTCAACTGCAAGTGGGATATCGATTACCAGCGCGGCGCCCCGCCCGTGGTGAACGACGAGGCCGCCACCATGGTGATGGCGAACGCGGCCCGCCGGGCGATGGGGGCGGATGCCGTGCTGATCGCCCCGCAGAGCATGGGTGGCGAGGACTTCTCCTGGTACCTCGAGGAGGTTCCCGGCTCCATGGCGAGGCTCGGGGTGCGGGTCCCAGGAACCGACCTCGACATCCACGCGGCTCTCTTCGACGCGGACGAGGGCGCGATCCCGGTCGGCGTGCGTATCCTCGCCCAGACGGCGGTGGACGCCCTCGACTACTACCGCTAGATGCGGGGGGCCTGGCCCCCCGCAGACCCCCCAAAGCGGTGAGGGCTCCGCCCTCGAAACTTGACTTGTTTGTTGACATCTAGCCCGCCTCGGCGGGCTAGATGCGGGGGGCCCAGGCCCCCCGCAGACCCCCAAAGCGGTGAGGGCTCCGCCCTCGGGCGTTGACTCGCTTGCACCAGGGCTCGCCGCGCAATAACTCGGCCGGTCGAGTGCCGCTCACCTCGGTGTCCTGGCCCCGGAACCACCAAGTTGTTAGTCGGCAAGCACCAGTCCTAGGGCGCCAAAAGCGCCCTAGGACTGCAGGACGACGGTCATGGCGCAGCGCATCTCGGTGTCGGCCTCGTTCCGGTAGGTGTGCGGGCGGTCGGCGACGAAGACGATCGCGTCGCCGGGGCCGACTTGGCGCGTGGTGCCGTCCAGCTCGAGCGTCAGCTCACCCTCGACGACCAGGATCAGCTCGCGCGTGCCAGCAGGGTGCGCCTCCGACACCAGGGCGTCACCCGGCAGGATGCGCACGTCCCAGAGCTCGACCTGGGAGTGCGCGCCGAGGCCGGCCATCAGCTTGGCCAGGCCACCCATCCGGCCCCGCCACAGCGGCACGCCCTCCTCGGCCCGGACCACCTGCGTCGACGGCGCCTCGGGCGCGTCGACCAGCGCCGCCAACGGGACGCCGAGGGCGGTGGAGAGGCGGCACATGGTGGCGATGCTCGGGTTGGTCCGGGCCTGCTCGACCTGGACGAGCATGCCCTTGCTGACCCCGGAGCGGGCCGCGAGGTCCTCGAGCGTCCACAACTTCCGCAGCCGTTCCGCCCGCACGTTCCGGCCGACGGCGACGGTCACCTCTCTGGGGTCGGGCACGGGGCGCCTTCCTGTCGCCGGTACACTGAAATGAACTGCGGAGATCATTGTAGAGGACCAGGGGGAGAAGGTGACGTTTGCGATCGCCCTTGGCCTGGGCGCCAGCCTGTGCTGGGGGACGGCCGACTTCTTCGGCGGCGTGCAGTCGCGCCGCCTGTCCGCGCTGGCCGTCGCGCTCTGGAGCCAGCTCGCCGGGGGCGTGGCGTTGCTGGTGGCGCTGCTGGCACAGGGGGAGCGCCCGACCCTCCACGCAGTGGCATTCGGACTCGTGGCCGGGGCGTTCGCGGGCAGTGGCCTGCTGGCCTTCTACCGCGGGCTGGCCGAGGGCGCCATGTCGGTGGTCGCTCCGCTGTCGGCCTGCGCGGGTGTGGTGCCCGTGGTGGCCGCCGCGCTCGGCGGGACCCCGCCGACCGCAGCCGAGCTCCTCGGCATGGTCGTGGCGATCGCTGGCGTCGTGCTCGTGTCCAGGTCGACCACCACCGACCAACGCTCCAGGGGCCGGCCCGGCCTGATGGTCGCCTTGGCGCTGTACTCGGCCCTCGGCTTCGGCGTGTACTTCACGCTGGTGCATGCCGGCTCCCAGGGGCCTGGCGGCTCGCCGCTGTGGGCGGTCACCGCCGGCCGCGGCGGCTCGCTGCTGGTCCTGCTCACCATCGCGGCGGCCCGGCGCGCGAGGCTGCCCTGGCCGGGTCGCCGGCTAGCGGCGCTGACCTCGATCGGCGTCCTCGACACCGGGGCGAATCTTCTCTTCGCCTACGGCTCGATCAAGGGGAATCTCGGCGTGGTCGGGGTGCTCAGCTCGCTCTATCCGGTGGCCACGGTGGTGCTGGCTCGCATGGTCCTGGCTGAGCGCCTGTCCTTTGCGCAGAACGTTGGCGTGGTGCTCGCGCTGGTCGGCGTGGCGCTGCTCGCGGTCGGCTGAGCCCGGAAACGGTAGGCTGCCCGGTATGAACGCCGACAAGGACGCCAACCGTCGGGACCTGTCGCTCGCGCTGCAGCTCGCCGACCTCGCCGACGGGATCACGATGGAGCGGTTCCGGGCCGACGATCTCGTGATCAAGACCAAGCCGGACCTCACCCCGGTGACCGAGGCCGACCGGGCCGTCGAAGAGCTGCTGCGCAAGCACATCGCCGCCGAGCGTCCCGACCATCTGGTGGTAGGCGAGGAGCTCGGCGCCGACGGTGCGGGCGGCCCGGGCAGGTCCCGCTGGATCATCGACCCGATCGATGCCACCAAGAACTACGTTCGCGGGATCCCGGTGTTCGCCACGCTCATCGCGCTCGAGCGCGATGGGGCGCTCGCGCTCGGGGTCGCCTCCGCGCCCGCCCTGGGCCGGCGCTGGTGGGCTGCCAGGGGGGAGGGCGCGTTCGCCAACGGCGCGCCCGTGCACGTCTCGCGCGTCGCGCGGCTGGCCGATGCGCAGCTCGGCCACGCCAGCATCTCCTCGTGGGCGGCCGCCGGCCTGCGCGACCGCTTCCTGGAGCTGGAGCGGCGCTGCTGGCGGGGACGCGGCTTCGGGGACTTCTGGATGCACATGCTGGTCGCCGAGGGCGCCGTGGACGTCGCGGCCGAGCCGGAGGTGTCGCTCTGGGACGTGGCCGCGGTCCAGGTGATCCTCAAGGAGGCGGGCGGTCGCTTCACCAGCCTGGAGGGCGCGCCACGTCCCGACGGCGGCAGCGCGGTCTCCTCCAACGGCCTCATCCACGACGAGGTCCTGTCGATCCTGGCGGCACCCTCGCCGGCCGGGCCGTAGCCATGCCCGAGGGGCCGCTGGCGGGTCGGGTGGCGCTCGTCACCGGGGCGAACCACGGCATCGGCGCCGCCACGGCCCGCGCGCTGGCGGCCCGCGGTGCCGCGGTGCTGCTCACCTACCTGCGACTGGCGGCCGGGTCCGAGCCGAGCCTGCCGGAGAGCTATGGCCGGCAGCGCGCTCTTGTGCGGGGAGGTGGCTCAGGAGATCGTGGCCATGGGTGGGCAGGCCGAGGCGGTCGAGGCGGACCTGGCCGATCCGGCCTCGGCGCCGATGCTGTTCGACCCAGGTCATCGCCTTGCCGGCAAGCAGGGTCAGCTCGGGCAGCCGGTCGCCTTTGGTGCGGGGTCGGCCACGGATGCCGGGCCGCCGCGGTCGCGGCAGCCGGTACAAGCGCGCGTCGGCGCGCAGCCTGGTGGTGACGGTCACCTGCTTGGGGAGGCTGCGCAGCGCCTTGCCGGCATAGGCGCCGTCCACGACTAGGTGGACGCGGCGAGGACCCAGGTGCTGGCAGACCACCATGACCAACTCGACGGCGAGGTCGAGCCGTCCCGGGGTGTGCCCTGGCTGCCACAGGCGAGCCAAGAGCCCAGAGCCAACATCGGAGAGCTCGCGTTCACCGTCCTTGACGCCTGGCATGGCCGCTGCGCTAGGGGAGGGGCCGGATGCGGCCGGTGTCGTCCTCGGCGACGCCGTCGGGCACGTCGGGCATGGCCGGGTCACGCTCGGCGGGTGGCTCGTCGTAGGTCGTCTCGTCGTCCTCGACGAGCTGGTCGTCCTGCACCGCCGGGTCGTCGAGGACCTGGAACGGCTCGCGCGACGGGCCGAACCGCGCTGCGTCCAGCTGGTCGCGGTCGTGGCCCGCGTGGTCCTCGCCCTCCACGGTGGCGCCGTCCTCGCCGTCCGCGGCGCGCTCCACCGCCTGGACGAACGGCCGGTCGGCGCGCTCTTGGGCGGCCTCCTCCTCGACGGTCAGCTCGGCCAGCGGGAACGCTTCCAGTCGCTCGTCGGGGATCGGCTGGCCGCTCAGGACCGAGCGGCCGTAGGTACCCGCCGCGAGGCGGCCCTCGGCCCGCCGCAGGGCCTGCAGGCGCTGGGTGAGCTGGCGGGCGACCGCCTCGTCGGTCTCCTCGCTGGTCCGCCGATCGGCGCCGTCGACCAGGTCCTCAGAAACCTCGTCGGCGGGGGCAACCCGGTCGTGGTCGGCGTCGACCGATGCCAGCAGCCGCTCCAGCCGCCGGCGCTCCGCGCGCAACAGGGCGCGCACCCACTCCTCCCGCATGCCTGGCTCCCCTCCCGTAACGTCCTCGATCGGGCCGCCAGACCAGCCGCCCTGGCCCGACCAGCTCGCCATGGTAGGACCCGACCACCCGGCGTGGCCACGATCGCCGCCGTGGCCTGCGGCAACGCTGACCAACCACGCGCTCGACGCGGCGTCTGGCCTGCTCAGCTCCTATTTCATGGCGGCCAGCAGCTCCCGGCAGGCCCGCTCGCAGCGCCAGGCCTGGGCGCCCACCCGGGCAGTGCGCGTGCAGCCGGGCATGGCGCTCGCAGTGGTCGTCGCAGCTTGGGCGGGTGGACGCGCAGGCCTCCAGCAGCGGCCTGGTGACGCCGGCGTCGTCCTCGCTGTGGCGGCTGGTGACCCGCACGGTGGCCGCGCAGACGTCGCGCAGTCCAGGCACAGCCGGACACAGCTGACCAGCGCGGCCGGGTGCTCGCTGAGGTCGGCGTCGGCGTCGGCGGTGCAGGCCTAGGCGCTGTGGTTGAGCGCGTCGATGGTAGCGGCCGGCACGCCGGCGTCGACGTGGAAGGAGCGTGGGCAGGCATCCAGCAGTTGCCCGACGGCGCCACCATCGTCGACGTGCGCGTGCGGGTCGAGCAACCAGCTCCGCCCCTACCACTCAGCGCCCGCCGTCGGTAGATAGCGATCAGAAAAGCTGTGGGCGCGGTTAGGGTTGAAACTCTGCCGGTGCGGCGTCCTGGACGCTGCTGGGCTGGTCGCCGGCGGCCTGCCGGGGGATGGCCTGCCCGCTGTCGGGGTCGAACCAGTACAGCGCCGAGGTGTCCACGGCCAGGTCGATGGTGCGGCCGGGTCGGACGCTGGTGTGGGGGTTGACCCTGGCGGTCCACAGGCTCTCCCCCTCGCCGACCAGCCCGCCGGTCTGCTCCTGGTCCTGCCCGGCCGGTTGTTTGGCGGCCGTGTCGAACTGGGCGACCATCACCTCGTGCTGCACCGGCGGCGTCTTGACCGCGAAGAGCACGTCGACCTCCGAGCCCAGCCGCTCGGTCACCTTTGCCTCGGCCTTGATCCGTGGCCACCCCTTGGGCGCGAACGCCGCATCCTCAAAGGAGCTGGGGCGGATGCCCAGGATCACCTGCCGATCCAGGAACCGCTCAAGCCCCGGATGCCCGGCCACGGCCCGGTCGGACACCGGGAGCCTGTGGTCGGCGAAGATCACCGCCACGCCACCGCCGTCGTCGCGGACCAGCCGGGCCTCGGCCAGGTTCATCGCCGGCGACCCGATGAAGGTGGCCACAAACAGGTTAGCGGGGGCGTCGAACAGGGTCTGCGGCGCATGCACCTGCATCAGCTGCCCATCCTTGAGCACCGCCGCCTTCGTCCCCAGGGTCATGGCCTCGATCTGGTCGTGGGTCACGTAGATCGTGGTGACCCTCAGGCGGTCGTGCAGGGCGGCCAGCTGCGCCCGCGTCGACACCCGCAGCTTGGCGTCCAGGTTGCTGAGGGCTCGTCCATCAGGAACGCCTGCGGGTCGCGGACGATCGCCCGGCCCATCGCCACCCGCTGGCGCTGCCCGCCGGACAACGCGGCCGGCTTGCGCTCCAGGAACGGCTCCAGGCCAAGGATCCTGGCGGCCTCCGCGACCCGCCGGCGCTGCTCGTCCTTGGGGGTCTTGTGCAACTGCAGGCCGAAGGCGAGGTTCTCCTCCACCGTCATGTGGGGGTACAGGGCGTAGTTTTGGAACACCATGGCGATGTCGCGCTCTCTGGGGGGCAGGTCGTTGACCACCCGGCCGCCGATCCGGATCTCCCCGGAGGTGAGGTCCTCCAGCCCGGCCACCATCCGCAGCGCGGTGGACTTGCCGGACCCGGAGGGGCCGACCAGGACCATGAAGCTGCCGTCGGGGATGTCCAACGACAGGTCGTTGACTGCTGGCGGTCCGCCCGGGTAGACCTTGGTGACGTGGTCTAGTTCGACGCGCGCCATCTTGGGACCTCCTATCAGTAACTAGCTGGAGGGCTAGTCCACGAACGGCCCGTTGAACACCGGGACCTCCCCGTCCGGCTGCCCTGTCATGAGCAGGAACCGAGTGCCGGCGGCGGCGTCGGTAACCGCGAACTCCTCTCGGGACCCAGCAAGATGAGCTGAGGAGGCCCGGCATAGCTCATGGCACCCTCCTTGCGGGCGAGGCAGCAACACCACCCAAGTAACCGCACGGCCGGGCTGGAAACCCCCACGGGATAGACGCACGCTTCGCTGATGTCCCCACCACCATCGGCCCACCCCGCACCTTCAGTCACCGCGAGCGCACATGTGACCCTCAAGCAGCCCAGCTGGCCACGACAGCATCACAAGCAAACTGCGAAAGCCTAGTTGGTAAGTGACGTGTGTGCTGCGTCGTGGACGAGGAGATCTAAATAACCGAGTTCTTGACGGACCTCTTCGAGGTGGACTGAGTTGAGATCATGACGAGGCTGAATGAACTGAGTGTAGGTCTGCAGTACGAGGATCTGATTGATGGCCTTCACGGCGAGGAGTACGTAGCTGTGGCGATCCATGCGGTGCACCATCAGGCGTCAGAGGCCAAATGCGCTTTCACTCGTCAAGGCCTCTAGGACATAGGAGTTTGGTTGGGCCCCCGGCGCCGAGCGTCACGCCCTACCCGGCGGCGTCGAACGGGTGAGGAAACCTCACGTGGTCGCCGTTGCTGCTCGGCCACCAAATCGCTGACCGTGCCTTGGGTCGCCCGGGGCGTCGGGGTCGGGCGGGGGCCTGGGCGCGCGGGTCGGACCTTGCCCTCAGCGACCAGCTTGGCCAGCCGGGCGGGGCTGCGAGAGATAGGCAGGGTGCGGGCGGCCGACTGGCCGTGGCCAGTCACGAGGGGGTCCCGCGTAGTCATTTCACCCTCTGCCTTTCATGGACCTGCATACTCGGCGGGATACTACCTACCGGGGCAGCGGCTCCGCGCGCCTATTTCCATACGCCGGCCGCCTGCGGCTTCTCGCGTGGGCGGTGAATGCGATGGGGCGCTACGCTTCCGAGCGTCCAGGGTGGCGACAGGAGGTCGAGCGGGAAGTGCATGGTCCGGCCGGGGTGCTGACGGTAGTGCTGTTCGAGACGGCCCTTGGTAGCTTGGCGCTGCTGTGGCCGGCGCCGCTCTGGGGGGTGGTGCGGCCAGGGTTCTTCAAGCTGGTGGGCGCCACCGTGCTGGCTTGCGCGGCGCTCGCCTGGCTTGCGGGCCGCAGCGGGCTGGACAAGGCGGGGGCGACCGGGCGGACGGCGCTGCTGTGGCTGGCGGTGTTCGCTCTGGCGGTGCTGGTCTGGCAGGTGCTGCTCTATGTCCGGGTGGAGGTGTCGCGCTGGGCCGGCGTCGCGGCGGTCGCGCCTGGCCTGGTGGCGGCCTGGCCGCTGGCGGTGCTGAGCGGCCGGACGTTGCTCGGGGCGCTCGCTCTGCTGACCGGGGCGCTGTTCCTCGGTGCCACCGTGGACGGACTGCTGCTCGGACACTGGTACCTAGTCGACCGGCGCCTCACCAACAGGCCGATCCTTGCGCTCGCCACCTGGTTCATCGCCGGGGTCGCCGCCGCACTCGTCTCGGCCGCGCTCGGCGGCGCCCGGGGCGAAGAGGTGAGCCAGTCACTGTCGCCACTGCTCGCCTTCCCGAACCTGACCGTCTACCTGGCAGTCGGTCTGGTGCTCGTGTGCGGCCTGCTGGCCAGCTTCATCCGAGTGCTGGTGCGCTCGAATTCGATCCAGGCCGCCACCGGCATGTTCTACCTGGCCGTGATCATGGCCCTCGCCGCCGAGTTCGCCGCCAAGGTCTACTTCTTCCCGACATAGCACCCGTTCTGCGGCAAGGTCGAGCAAGGTCCGGGCCACGGCTCAGGCGTGGACGCGTTTGGGGTCGACCTTGGCGATCGAGTCGGCGCTCCCTGCCCACAGCCAGCCCGCTCCCGTGGCCACCGTCAGGACCCCGCTCAGCTCCGTGGCGGGCAGCATGGCGGTGACCCGGTTCCTGGACGGGTCGATGCGCATGATCCCCTGTGGTCCCACCGCCCAGACAACGTCGTTCCCCACCGTCAGCGCCGTCACCGGCCCCGTTGGGATGTGAGCCACCACCTGCAGCTTGGCGGGGTCCACCCGCAACACCACCCTGGCCAGCGGATCAGCCAGCCAGACCGCGCCCGCTCCCAGAGCCACCGTCTGCGTAAAGCCGAGCGGCCCGCCGGTATCGACCGCTCCCACGATGCGGCCGCGATGCGGCTCGACCACCAGTACCTGCCCGCTGGTGGTCGCGATCCACACCCAATCGTGGCTGGCGGCCACGTCGCTCGGCACGCCCGGCAACGGCAGCCTGGCCGTCACCTGGTTGCGCCGCGGATCGACGCGGATCAGGATGCCGCCCCGCTGGCCGTCCTGCTGCTCGCCAGAGGTGATCCACACCGCCTGCTCGGAGGCGGCGACCCCGATGAAGCCGGCGAGCGACTCGCCCAGCGGGATCCTCGCCACCACCTTGTTGCTGCGCGGGTCGACGCGCCAGATCGACCCGGGCACGGCCACCGGCGCCCACACCGCGCCGGCGCCGAACGCCAGTCCGGCCGGGCCGGAGTCCTTCGGCGCGATCGGGATGCTGGCGGTGACCCGGTCGGTCGCGGGGTCGAGGCGGAGAAGCCTGTCACCGACCGCCATCCACACTGAGCCCGCGCCGAAGGTCAGCCCCTCCACGAACCCGTCGATCCGGACCCTGCCGACGACCGCTGATGGAGGCTGATGCCGGGTGGTCGACACGGCGGCGGTGCTCGGCACGACCGGGACCGTGGTCGGGGGCGGCGGCACGGTGCTCTCGGCGGTGGGGCTGTTGGCGGACCTGCTCGGCGAGTCCAAACCGCGCGGTATCAGCCAGATGCCACTGATCAGCACGGCCAGCACGACCATGCCGTCGATGACGTTCCGCGCTACCCAGCCTCGCGGTCTGCTGCGCATGCCCGGCGCCTCGACCTGCCAGCCGGCCTAGCGCGTCTCGTCCGGGCGGCGCACCAGCGACACCGCCAGGCCATCGCCGATGGTGAGGATGACCGAGTCCAGCCGCTCGTCCTCGGCGATCCGGCGGGCGTACAGGCGCAGACCCTCGGTGGCGGGGTCGGACGCCTTGGCGTCGACCACCCGGCCGGACCACAGGACGTTGTCCGCCAGGATCACCCCGCCGGGGCGCACCAGCCGCAGTGCGTGTACGAGGTACTCGGGGTATTCGTCCTTGCGTGCGTCGATGAAGGCCATGTCGTAGCCACCGTCGCTGAGCCGGGGAAGCACGTCGAGAGCGCGGCCCAGGATCGCGCGGACGCGGGCGGAGACGCGGGCCTCCTCGTAGCTTGCCTTGGCGAGCCGCTGGTGCTCCGGATCGGCCTCGATAGTGGTGAGCGTTCCCTTGAGCGCGAGGCCCCTGGCGAGCCAGATGCCCGAGTAGCCGGCGCCCGAGCCGATCTCGACCACAGCCTGAGCGTCCACCCAGCGTGCGGCCAGTCGGAGGAATGCGCCCGTGTCCGCCGACACCGGTGGCATGCCACCGGCGGCGGCGCGCTCGCGAGCGTGGCGCAAGACATCGTCTTCGCCCGCGGTCAGCTCGCTCAGGTAGGTAGCGATCGCATTGGCCTGTACGACCACGACGACTCCTTTGGCGTTGGCGCAATGTTGACAGGCAGTTGCTCGAGGCCAGCCTAACGTCAGCGGACCGTTGGAGTGGCCGACGGCACGACTGAGGCCTTAGTCTGGCATCGACAGTAGGGTGCAGGGGAGGCACGGAAACGTGTTCAACGTCGGGATCGGCGAGATCGCGGTCATCGTACTCGTGTGCCTGGTGGTGTTCGGGCCCGAGCGGCTGCCGCAGATCGCTCGCCAGATCGGTCGTTTCCTCGGGCAGCTCCGCCTCACCACCCAGGCCGCGCTCGACCAGCTGAAGAAGGAGGCTGACCTCAAGGACGTCAATCTCCCCGATCTTCGGGTGGGCTCGCTGCGCGCTCAGGCAAGGGACTACGTTCGCGAGCTGCTCGACATCGAGGGGCAGATGGCCGAGCTCGAGCGCGAGCGTGAGCAGGTCAAGGCCTCGCTGGAGGCCGAGACCCAGCAGCTCAGGGCGACCGTTGATGCCGAAGCCGAGCAGCTCGAGGAGCTCAAGGCGGCCAACGCAGGCTCTGCCCGGGCCAGCGACCGCGAGCCTGCCCCAGTGGACCCCGAGGCTACGTGACGGAATCGGCTTCGCCAATTCCGTCACGATGGATCAGACGTCCGTCTTGGCGGACACCGTGCCGTTGTGGCGCGTGGATCAGACGTCTGCCTTGGCGGACACCGTGCCGTTGTGGCGCGTGGATCAGACGTCCGTCTTGGCGGACACCACGCCTTTGCTGGCGCGCAGAGCGCGCCTTACGTCAGTAGCGTCAGGCGCTTGCCGACGAGGGAGCGGGTCAGCGGCGGCAGGGAGGCAGCGACCTTGAGCAGCTCCTGGCTGGCCGGTGCGTCGGGGTCGGACATCACCAGCGGCTTGCCGCTGTCGCCGCCCTCGCGCAGGCGGGCGTCCAGCGGGACCCTGCCCAGCAGGTCGGTGCCCAGCTCGCGGGCGAGCTGCTCGCCGCCGCCGATGCCGAAGATCTCGTGGCGCTCGTCGCAATTGGGGCACACGAAATAGCTCATGTTCTCGATGACTCCGGCCACCTTGATGCCGTTCTCCTGCGCGAAGCGCCCGGCCAGGATGGCGACCCGCTCCGCGGCCTCCTGCGGCGTGGTGACCAGCACCATCTCCGACCCCGGAAGCATCTGGGCGAGCGAGATCTGCACGTCGCCGGTCCCCGGCGGCAGGTCGAGCAGCACGTAGTCCTGCTCGCCCCAGTACACGTCGGTGAGGAACTGCTGGATGGCCCGGTGCAGCATGGGGCCACGCCACGCCACCGGCCGGCCTTCGGTGAAGAAGCCGATCGAGATGATCTTCACCCCGTGCGCCTCGAGCGGCATGATCATGCCGTTGAAGCCGACCGGCCGCCCGGCGGCGCCCATCATGCGAGGTACCGAGAAGCCGTAGATGTCGCAGTCGACCACCGCGACCCGGTGCCCCTGGGCAGCCAGCGCCGCGGCCAGGTTCACCGTGACCGACGACTTGCCGACGCCGCCCTTGCCAGAGGCGACCGCCAGCACCCGGGTCGAGGAGTCGTCGCCCCAGAAGGTGATCTTTCGCTGCTGTGCCGCCTGGGGCCCACGGAGCTTGCCGACCAGCGCCTGGCGCTGCTCATCGGTCATCGAGCCGAGCTCCACGACCACCCGTCGTACGCCCGGCAGGGGCGACACCGCGGCGGTCACGTCCTTGTTCAGGCGGTCTTTGAGCGGGCACCCCGGAATCGTCAGGAGGACCTCGACGGTGACCACACCGTCCCTGTCGATGGTGACGTCCTTCACCATCTCCAGTTCGGTGATGGGCTTGTGGATCTCGGGGTCCATAACCTGCCCGAGGGCCGCATAGACCTCGTCTCGAGTGACCATGGGGAGCCTTCACCTCACAAGGCGCCGAGCGCCGGACGAGCCGAGGGGGGAATCCCCCTACACTTGCGCAGTGTAGCAACACCGTTCACCTGTTCCCCTGGACCCGTCGCCGTGAGGGGAGCAGCCGGTCCCAGCACGGACAGCGCCAAGGAGAAGCCCCGAATGTCCGAGTACGACGCCATCGTCGCCGGTGGGGGGCCGAACGGCCTCGCCGCCGCCCTGCGCCTCGCCGAGGCGGGCTGGTCGGTCTGCCTGGTGGAGGCGAACGACGAGGTCGGTGGAGGCGCCCGTACGGCCGAAGTGACCCTGCGGGGCTTCCGCCATGACCTCGGCGCGGCCTTCCTCCCGCTGGCCACGGTGGCGCCGGCGATCGCCGGCCGCGACTTCTCCGGCTACGGCCTGCGCCTGCTGCACGCGCCGCTACCGGCCGCGCACCCGTTCCCGGGCAACCGGGCGATCGCCCTGGCCCGCTCGCCAGCGGAAACGGCCGCCTCGATCGACAAGGTCCAGCTCGGCGACGGCACCGCCTGGGCGGAGCTGGACGAGGGGTTCGGTGACGCGGTGGAGCTGTTCCTGCGCGCGCAGATGGCGCGCTGGCCGCTGGCGCAGGGCGCCAGGCTGGCGCGCCGCCTCGGCAGCGTGGGCGCGGCGCTGGGGTTCACCCGCATGCTGCTGCAGGGTGCCGGCGTGGTCGGGCGGCGGTTCGCCTCCGAGGAGGCGCGGGCCTTCCTGGTCGGCCCCGCGATGCACGCCGACCTGCAGCCCGAGGAGCCCGGCACGGGCGTCTACGCGCTGCTGCTGCACTTCCTGGGCGAGCGCCACGGCATGCCGGTGGCGGAGGGGGGCACGGGCGCACTGAGCGCCGCCATGGCGGCCAAGCTCCGCGACGCCGGCGGCCAGATCGTGACCGGACACCCGGTCGAGCGCATCGTGGTGGAGCGGGGACGCGCGGTCGGGGTCGAGGCGGGGGGTGACGCCCTGGTCGCGCGGCGTGCGGTGATCGCCGCGCTGCAGCCGGACCAGGTCGTCCGCCTCGCCGGCCCGGAGTCGTTCCCCGCCGGCGCGCTCCAGCAGCTCCGCGACTACCGGCCCGGGCTGGGCACGTTCAAGGTCGACTGGGCCCTGGACGGCCCCGTGCCATGGTCGGCGGAGGAATGCCGCCGGGCTGCCGTGGTCCACGTGGGCGACACCGTGATGGCGATGAGCCGAGCCGCCTGGGAAGCGAACCACGGCCTGCTACCGGCGCGGCCCATGCTGATCCTCGGGCAGCCCACGCTCGCAGATCCGAGCCGCGCGCCCGCCGGCAAGCACGTGCTCTGGGGCTACGCGCACGTCCCGACCGCGCCCGTGGGCGATGCCCTGCGCCCCCGCGCGCGTGGCGACTGGTCACGCTCGGCCGAGCCGTTCCTTGAGCGGATGGAAGCGGCCATCGAGGCGCACGCGCCTGGCTTCCGCGACCGCGTGCTCGCGCGCAGAGCGTGGACTCCGGCCGACCTCGAGGCAACCAACGCCAGTCTGGTCGGCGGCGACATCGTCAGCGGCTCGTTCGCGGTGGACCAGCAGTTGCTGTTCCGGCCGGGCTGGTCCTGGTGGCGCTGGGGGAGCCCGGTCAAGGGCCTGTACCTGGCGAGCGCCGCCCTACCGCCAGGGGGCGGGGTGCACGGGGCCTGCGGCGACCTCGCGGCCGCCCAGGCGCTCGCCGACCGGCGCCGCCCGCTGCTGGCGGG
>JBKPDO010000380.1:0-10307 GCA_046727955.1 bacterium
GGGCTTGGGGCGATCGCCGCGGTTGCGGTCGCGCTGGTGGTCGCCGCCACGGTCGGGCCCGGTCCAGGCCAGCCGCCGCCCGTCGGCGAGCTTGCGCTGGACTTCAGCAACACGGCCTTCCACCCGGCGACCCTGACCGCCCCAAGCGGCCCAAGCGGCCGGGTGACCGTCCAGCTGACCAACCGTGACCTGTTTTGGCACTCGTTCACGATCGACCAGCTCGCGGTGAACGTGGACGTCCCGGTCGGCGGCGCGCGGCGGGTCACCTTCACCGTCCCGCCGGGCAGCTACCAGTTCTATTGCCGGGTTCCCGGCCATCGGCAGGCTGGCATGGTCGGCACGCTCAGGGTCGGCTGAACCAGCGAGGCGGCAGTCGTGCGTCACGAGGCGGCATAGCCTTCGCGGAACAGGTATTTCATGAGGTCGCTCCTGGTCCGTGGCGCCCGGGCGAGCGCCCCTCACCTCTGTGTCGGAGCCGCTTGCTCCGTCTCGACATCATCGACGAAGACGCGGCCGCTCACGCGCCGCGGGCCCGTGGCGTTCTGTCGCACGCCTCGAGGCCCCGCGCGCATGTTCGGGCACCTCACGTCATAGCCGGGCTGGCGCGTCAGTCGTCCGCGTCAGTCGTCCGCGTCAGTCGTCCGCGTCAGTCGTCCGCGTCAGTCGTCCGCGTCAGTCGTCGAGGACCGCCAGGTCGAGCCGGCGCAGGCGCGCGGGGTCGGCGAGGATCTCGATTTCGACTCAGCCCTTGACGGCGCCGAGGGTGAAGCCCTGGACGAAGCGGTCGAGGAAGAAGTTGTAGATCAGGGCGACGGGGACCGCAATGATCACCGCCGAGGCCATCAGCGACTGCCAGAAGAACACGTCCCCGCGGACCAGGTTGGTCGGCACCCCGACGCTGATCGTCATATGGTCCGAGCTGGCGACGAAGGCGAGCGCGTAGATGAACTCGTGCATCGTCAGGGTGAAGGCGAACACCACCACCGTGAAGATCCCTGGCAGCGCCAGCGGCAGGACGGTACGGGCGAACGCCTGGATGCGACTGTACCCGTCGACCTGCGCCTGCTCCTCGACGTCACGCGGGATCGACCTGAAGAACCCGTTCAGCAGCCAGACCGACAGCGGGATCGTGAAGGTCGGGTAGACGACCACCAGCGACCAGATGGTGTCCTGGAGCCGCATCGAGGCGACCATGCGCGACAGCGGGATGAACAGCAGCGTCGGCGGCACCAGGTAGACCAGGAAGATCGCCACCCCGAGCCGGCCGCCCCAGCGCCCGGTGAGCCGCGCGAGCGCGTAGGCGGCGGGGATCGCGAAGGCCAGCGTGATCAGCACCACCAGCAGGCCGATCACCACGGTGTTCCGCACGAAGGTGAGGTATGGCGTCTGCTGGAACAGCAGTCGCAGGTGGCTGAGCGTCGGCGGGTCATTGTAGAGGAAGGGGTTGTTGTTGACGTTGTAGAGGTCGGGGTCGGTCTTGAACATCGTGATGACCGCCCACAGGAACGGGAACGAGGCGAACAGCGCGAAGAGGCCGACGACCGTGTAGATGCGGACCCGGGTGCGGACCTGCCGGCCGGTCACCGCGGCCACCTACGCCACCTCCCGTCGCGAGACCATCCGCAGGATCAGCGCTGCCAGGCCGGCGAGCACCGGGAACATGAAGACCGCGACCGCGGCGCCCTCCCCCAGGCTGCCGCCCTCGATACCGCGGAAGAACGCCCAGCTCGCCAGCACCTGCGTGGCGTTCTGGGGGCCGCCCCTGGTCAGCACGAACACCACCGTCATGTCGGTGAAGGTGAAGACGATGCCGAACAGCAGCGCCACGGCGGTGATCGGCAGCAGCAGCGGCACGTCGATCCCGAACATGCGCCGCCAGAAGCCGGCGCCGTCGATCTCGGCCGCCTCGCGGATCTCCTGGGGAATCGAGGACAGGCCGGCCAGCAGGATCACCGTGGACAGCGGCAGCATCCGCCAGGCCTGCACAGCGATCACCGAGCCCATGGCGAGCCCGCGCCTGCCCAGCCAGAACATGTGGCTGCCCTGGTCCAGGAGCCCGACGTGGGCCAGGACCCAGTCGATCGGGCTGAAGATCGAGTCGAGCATCCACAGCCATGCGATGGTCCCGAGCGCGATCGGGGTGGTCCACGGCAGCAGGATCAGGAAGCGGGCGAACCACTTGCCGCGGAAGTTCGCGCGCAGCGCGAAGGCCAGGACGACCGAGAGCACCACCACCAGCGCCTGCGAGACCAGCGTGAACACAGCCGTGTTGCGCAGCGAGGTCCTGGTCACCGGGTCGCTCAGCGCCGCGCGGAAGGTGTCCAGCCCAACGAAGTGCAGCACCGGCCGCCCGGTGGTGATGTCGGTAAAGGCATACAGGATCGCCATCACCAGCGGGAAGCCGACCAGGGCGAGCAGGTACGCCACCGACGGCAGCAGCATCAGCGAGCCGAGCAGCCCCTCCCGGTCGAGCAGGTAGCGCCGGCCGCGCTCGCGCGCCGCGGTCGCCACCTCGGGGGTGGCGGTCATGCCGTCACCCCCTTGAGCGGCCGCGGAGCGATCCGCTCCCCGCTGGAGGCGCTGAAGAAGCACAGGCTCGACTCGGCCACCGCGAACTGGGCGACCGCACCCTCCTCCACCCGCGCGGTCACCGTGAACGGGAGCCTCGAGATCACCCGGGTCTTCGAGGAGATCGCGGGGACGGTGCCGTAGAGCAGGCGGTCGGAGCCGAGGTACTCGACCCGGTCCACGTGATAGCCGAACAGCACCCGGCCGTCGCGCTCGCTGACCAGCGACTCGGGCAGGAACTGCTCCGGCCGGAAGCCGACCAGCTCGCCGTCGGCGTGCTCGATCAGGTTCATCGGCGGCGAGCCGACGAAGGTGGCGACAAAGGTGTTGGCCGGGTCGTGGTAGATCTCGCGCGGCGTCCCCAGCTGCTGCAGCCGTCCCTTGTCGAGCACGGCGATGCGGTCGCCGAGGCCCATGGCCTCCACCTGGTCGTGGGTGACGTAGATGGTGGTGATCGCCACCCGCCGCTGGAACTCCTTGAGGTCCTCGCGGGCGCTCGCGCGCAGCTTGGCGTCCAGGTTGGACAGCGGCTCGTCGAGCAGGAAGACCTGCGGCTCGCGGACCAGCGCCCGCGCCAGGGCGACCCGCTGCCGCTCGCCACCGGAGAGCTGGCGCGGCTTGCGCTCCAGCAGGTGGTCGATGCCGAGCAGCGAGGCCGCCCAGTGGATGCGCTCCGGCCGCTTCTCCTTCGGCATGCCGGCGGCGGCCAGCGGGAAGGCGATGTTGGCGCGGACCGTCTTGTGCGGGTACAGCGCGTAGCTCTGGAAGACCATGGCGATGCGACGGACCCGCGGAGGCAGGTCGTTGACGACCCTGCCCCCGATGAGCACCTCACCGTCGGTGGGCCGCTCCAGCCCGGCGATCATGCGCAGCAAGGTCGTCTTCCCCGACCCCGACGGGCCGAGCAGGACGAGGTACTCGCCCTCGTTGGTGCGCAGGTCGATGCCGTCGACCGCCGGTGTGTCCCCGACGAAGACCTTGCGCACGCCTCTGGTCTCAACGACCGCCATCCCAGACCCCTCGCCTCAGGCGCTGCCGCCGACAAGCCCTTGCTTGCGCCACTTCTGGAAAATCGGCTTGATCGCGGCCTCCGCCTTTGCCACAGCCTCCTTGGCCGGTGTCCCTCGGGCAGCGTCGGCCATCATGTTCGGCAGCACGAAGGTAGTGAACACCTCGGTCTCGGCGGCGCTGGCGGGACCTGGGTAGCCGACGTTGGTGCTCCACGACTGGGCGTCCTTGAGCAGCGCGAGCTTGTTGGCGGGCTGCGAGTTGAACGGGTCGCTGTCGAGCCAGCCCGGAAGCTGCGTCCACGACGGGGCGTTCTTGAAGGCCGGGAAGTCGTAGAGCTTGGAGTTCCTGGTCACGTCCACGGAGTGGTCGGCGAGGAAGAGCAGGAACTTCTTGGCGGTGTCCACGTTCTTGGAGTGCTTGGGGACGATGTAGCTGCGGACCACGTGCTCGGCGACCAGGCCCTTGCCCGACGGGCCCTTGAGCGCCGGCACGAAGAAGATGTCGTTGGCCACGTCCGGGTTGGAGGCCTGGGCGCTGCGGTAGGCGGAGATCGAGTTGAGGATGTAGGACAGCCGGCCCGCGATCAGCCCCTGGTTGTTGGAGGCCGCGGTCCAGCTGAAGATCTCGTCGGTCATGCTCTGCTTGAACAGCTTCGCCATGTAGTCGACCGCGTCGATCACCGCTGGCGAGTTGATCACCACGTTCTGCTGCGCGTCCTGGATCGAGCCCCCGAACGACCAGATCAGCGCCCGGGCCGCCATGTTGGAGTCGACCTCCTGGGACATGCCGATGCCCGCCGGGACCTTCTGCGAGCGCTTGATCGCGGCGGACCCCGTGAGCAGCTCCTCCCAGGTGGAGGGGCCGTTCGGCAGGCCAGCCTTTTCCCACAGACTCTTGCGGTAGTCGCCGGGGTCGGGCGTCCAGGTGTGGCAGAACCCGTAGTACTTGTTGGTGGTCGGGTTGTAGCTCGACGCCTTGCAGAACGAGATCTGCTCGCCGTGCTTGCTCTGGACCTGCTGGACGAGGTCGCTGAGGTCGATCACGCTGGGCTCCAGCGACGAGGGCGGCACGATCCACTCGATCATGTCGTGGCCCTGGCCGGCGTTGATCTCGGCGGCGGTGCGCGCCGGGATGTCGGCGTTGTCGATGTGGTCGATGGTCACGGTGACGCCGTTGTCCTTGCCCCACTGCCTGACGAAGCCGTCGAACCAGGTGTCGTAGGCGGGGATGAAATGGCTCCACTGCAGGATGCGGAGCTGCTTGCCGCCGCCGGCGCCGCTGCCGGGCGAGCTCGACGGCCCGGTGCACGCGGCCAGCACGCCCGAGCCGACGCCCGCGAGCGTGAGCGCGCCCGTGGTCCGCAGGAAGCCGCGCCGGGAGATCGCTGTCGTCTGGATGCTCTGCCGGTCCTGAGTCCCGTCGTTCTGCATGATCGCAGACCCCCTGTTCCTCACCGAAGCCTCGAGCGACGCGATCCAGTGCGCCACTCCCCGACCGATCAGACCCGCCACCCACCTCCCCGGCGATCCCGCAATGCGAACGATTGCGGGATTGTCCCGACGCGCTGCGATGCGTATAAAAAGGGATAGGCCGGACACCCGTTCACCACCACAAAGCGTCCCACCGTGCGACGGTCCTCGCAAGGTCCTCCGTGTACTGCAAACCCTAATAAGACAAGCAATGCGATGGACACTGAATAAAGGCAGGCGTAGCCCTTACCCAGCAAACGCGGTTCGAACCGTGTGCCGCTACCGGCGATCCTGGAGGCGACCTCAGCGCCGGCCCTGGCGCCGGAGCAGTCGGGAGGCCCTGCCTGGGAGGAACAGGCCGGCGTCGGCCACCCTGGGGCCGGGCTCGCCGCGCAGCCGCGCCCCGGCCACCAGCGCCGGGGCGATGAAGCGCCAGCGTCGCGGCATGATCGGCCGGTCGTGGCGCATCGTCCAGCCGATCGCGCGGGTGGCCAGCTCGTGCCAGGCGCGGTGGCGGACGCCGTAGAGCTGGCGCACCCCCGGGGGCAGAGTGTGGAAGGCGAGGAAGCTGACCAGCCGCCAGAGCCAGCGCCGAGGGACCCGTGGTGGCGGCTGGCGCACCAGGCCGGCGACGGCCATGGCGTCGTCGGTGCGGCGCAGGATCCCGCCGGCGATCACCCCGTCGACATAGGCCTCCAGCTCCTGGACGGTGGCCGGGATGTGCTCGCGCGGCAGCCGCAGCGGCTCCACCGCGAGCATCTGCTCCTGGTGGAAGCGCTGCCTGCCGGCGTCGTCGAGCTTGCCGACGGTGCGCCGCTCCATTTCGAGGAAGCTCGACACCAGGCAGGCGTGCACCCACAGCAGCAGATCGGGGTCGCGCGCGTCGTAGGGCAGCCCGGTCACCTGGTCGATCCCCTTGACCACGCCGTGGACGTCGTCGATGCGCTTGGTGGCCTCCGCCGCCTCCTGCCTGGTGCCGAAGACGACCGTGAACGTCTGCCGCAGGGTCCGCTCGAGCCGCCGCCACGGGTCTCGCTCGTACATGCCGGTCTGCCGCGCGCCCGCCACCACCAGCGGGTGCGTGGCGTGCATGAGCAGCGCCCGCAGGCCGCCGATCATCACCGAGCCCTCGCGCAGGACCCTCCACGAGACTGTCTCCGGGCCAAACCAGCCGGCGTCCGGGCCGGCGTCCGGGCCGGCACCGGCCGGGCCGGCGGCGCCCATGACCGCGGGATCCTCCATCCCGCTACGATAGCCGTGCCGGCCCGCTCGCGTCGTCCGGGGCACCGGCGCCCGGCCTCTACCGGGCCCGCAAATTCGCGCCCGACTTGCACTGGACCGCTTGGGACGAAAGAATCTCCAGGTCAGCAAGGCTGTCGGCGGGTCCCCCAGCTCGCGCTGCCCGCCGTCATTCCGCCTCAAAGCCCGGGCAGGACCGGGCGGAAAGGATCAGATCCCCCATGTCATTCATGGAGAACGAGCTCGCTGCGCTCCGGCAGGGCCACGCGCGCGGCATGGTCACCAACGAGGAGGCCAGCCAGCGGATGGAGGAGCTCGAGCGGCTGCTCTGGCACCAGGTGCTGGACCGCGCACACGGGGTCGCCCCCGCCGGTCGCGCACCTATCGCCAACGCCGAGGTGGCATAGCCGCAGCGCCCAGAGGCTCGATCTCTCGAAGCGCTCCACCCCCGCGTCCTTCAGGTCCCGGGCGGCGCCAGGCCGGCGAGCCGGCGGCGCAGGACCTTTCCCGACGGGGTGCGGGGCAGTTCGCCCACCACGACCAGCCCACGCGGCGCCTTCGCGGCGGCCAGCCGCTCGCGGGCGTGCGCGCGCAGCCCCTCCAGCGAGGGCGGTCGCGCGGCGTCCGCCGGGACGACGTAGGCGACCAGCCGCTGTCCCCACTCGGGGTCGGGAACGCCCGCCACCGCAACCTCGGCGACGGCGGGATGGTCGATCAGGATCGCCTCCACCTCGGCCGGATGCACGCTCACCCCGCCGGTGATGACCAGGTCGTCCCGCCGCCCCAGGACTGCCAGCCGCCCGTCGGGCCCGAGGCGGCCGAGGTCGCCGGTATGGAGCTGCCCGCGGCGCAGCGCCGCCCGCGTCCCGGCCGGGTCGAGGCGATAGCGACGCATTACCATCGGGCCGTGCACGGCGATCTCCCCCTGCGCCGTGATGGACACCTCCACGCCCGGCAGCGGGTGGCCGTCGTGCACCACGCCCCCGAACGTCTCCGTCAGCCCGTAGGTGGTCACCACCGCGACACCGCGGTCAGCGGCACGGACCAGCAGTGCGGGCGGCAGCGGGCCGCCGCCGAGCAGGATCCGGCGGAAGCGGCCGGCGCCGGCGCCGCTGTCGAGCAGACGCGCCAGCATGGTGGGCACCAGCGACACCAGTGTGGCCGAGCCCTCCAGTGCCACCCGGTCAACCAGTGCGGCGTCGAAGCGCTCGTGGACCTCGAGCGGCAGCCTCGAGTGCCAGGCGCGGGCGACGATGGCCAGGCCGGCCACCGAGTGCAGTGGCACGCAGGCGAGCCAGCGGTCGCCGGGGCCGACGCCGATCGCGGCCGAGACCGCGCCAGACGACGCCTCGATACCGGCGGCGGTCAGCTCGACCCCCTTGGGCGCCCCAGTCGTGCCCGAGGTGGCGACGACCGCCGCGATCCCGCGCTCCACCGGCTCGCCGCCAGCAAGCGCCGAGCGCCCGTCGCGGTCCAGCAGGTGGGTGGGGCGCAGCGTCGCCAGCGTCCGCCTCAGCTCCGCGGCGGGCGTCGCCGGGTCGAGCGGCAGCACCGCCTCCTCCGCCTCCCAGCAGCGCACCACCGCCCGCGCGGCCTCGGCTCGCGGCAGCACCACCGCCAGCAGCGGCCGCTCCGTCGCCTGACTCGGCTCTCGCTCGGGCATGGACGCGAGGCTAGCAGCTCGAGCCGGGGGTGTGGACAACGCGGGGCGGCAGTCCCTGGGACAGCGGTAGCATGCGCCGCGGCGCTGTCGATGGGGTGACTCGCGGCGGCTGGCTGGACCGGAAAGGCCTGAAAGGGGCATGGCGGTGGAGTGGCAGGGGCACGGTGGGCACAGTGACATCCGCTACGAGACCGCCGAGGGGATCGCCAAGATCACGATCTGCCGGCCAGAAGTGCGCAACGCCTTCCGTCCCAGGACGCTGTTCGAGCTCTCCGACGCCTTCGAGGCCGCCCGCAACGACCCTGAGGTCGGCGTGGTCATCCTGACCGGCGAGGGCACCGAGGCTTTCTGCTCCGGCGGCGACCAGCACATCCGCGGCGACGACGGCTACGTCGGCGAGGACGGCGTCGGCCGCCTCAACGTGCTCGACCTGCAGATCCAGATCCGCCGGCTGCCCAAGCCGGTGATCGCCATGGTGGCCGGCTACGCGATCGGCGGCGGCCACGTCCTGCACCTGGTGTGCGATCTCACCATCGCCGCCGACAACGCCCGCTTCGGCCAGACCGGCCCTAAGGTCGGCTCCTTCGACGGCGGCTACGGGATGGGCATGCTGGCCCGCACCGTCGGGCGCAAGAAGGCCGCCGAGATCTGGTTCCTGTGCGACCAGTACGACGCCCAGCAGGCGCTCCAGATGGGCCTGGTCAACGCGGTGGTGCCGCTCGACCGCCTGGAGGAGGTCACCGTCGACTGGTGCCGCAGGATCCTGAGCAGGAGCCCGCTGGCCCTGCGCCTGCTCAAGGCCGGCCTCAACGCCGACACCGACGGCCTGGCCGGGATCCAGCAGCTCGCTGGCGACGCCACCCTCCTCTACTACATGACCGAGGAGGCGCAGGAGGGTCGCGACGCCTTCCGTGAGCGGCGCACGCCGGATTTCTCCAAGTTTCCCCGCAGGCCCTGAGTGGCATTTGAGGTCTGACATGGACGAGGTCCTCGGCAAGGGATCGCCCTCCGCGCCCGGCCTGGGCGTCTGGCTTCAGGGCGCGCGGCCCCGCACGCTGGTGGCGTCGGTCTGCCCGGTGCTGGTCGGCACCGCCGTGGCTGCGTCGCAGGGGCGGCTGCTCGTCTGGCGGGCGCTGACGGCCCTGGTCGTGTCGCTGGCGATCCAGGTCGGGGTCAACTACGCCAACGACTACTCCGACGGCGTCCGCGGCTCGGACACGCCCGCCCGCCTCGGGCCGGTCCGGCTCACCGCCTCCGGCCTCGCCCGCCCGGCCCAGGTGCGGCGCGCGGCGGCGATCGCCCTTGGCGTGGCCGCCGTGGCGGGGCTCGCCCTGGCCATCGCGGTCGACCTGCGGTTGCTCCTGGTGGGTGCGGTCTGCATCCCGGCGGCGGTGCTGTATACCGGTGGCCCACGCCCGTACGGCTACGCTGGCTTCGGCGAGCTGGCCGTGCTGCTCTTCTTCGGCCTTGTGGCCACCACCGGCACGGCCTACGTGCAGCTTGAGCGGGTGTCGGCGCTGGCGGTGGCCGCCTCCTTCCCGGTGGGCCTGGCGGCGGTGGCGCTGCTGCTGGCCAACAACATCCGTGACCTGGACGGTGACCGCGCGGCCGGCAAGCGCACGCTGGTCGTGCGGCTCGGGCGCGGCCGCGCCCGGGCGCTGTTTGTGCTCACCGTGGCCGCGGTGTTCGTGGTCGTCGCCTTTATCGGCCTGGTCCGCCCGCCTGCCCTGGCCGCCATGGCCGCGCTGCCGCTGGCGGTCCCCCCGGTCCGCCTGGTGCGCCGGCGTGAGGACGGCCCCGGCCTGATCGCGGCCCTGAGCGCCACCGCCCGGCTGCAGCTCGCCGTCTGCGCTCTGCTCGCCGTGGGGCTGTGGCTGTCGTGATCGCCTCGGTGGGCCGCATGGCCGCGGTGGACCGCCCATGTCCTGGAGGCCTGGGGCTCGCGCTCGCGCCATGTCCCGCGGCCCTGAGCCTCGGGCTACGTCCGGAGGCCTCGGGCCTCGGGCTACGTCCCGGGGCCTCGGGCCTCGGGACCGGGACCGGGACCAGCGTGCCGGTCCAGGAAGCGCTCGATCAGCGCGCTGACCCGACCTGGGTGCTCGAGGTGGGCGGCGTGGCCGGCGTCCGGGACCAGCGCCACCTGGGCGCGCGGGCCGATCGCGGCGGCCACGCGCTCGGCCAGCGCCGCGAACTTGCCGTCGAGCGCCCCGGCCAGCAGCAGCACCGGCGCGTGCAGGGAGCCGAGGCGCCGCCACAGCGGCGCCTGCGTGCCGGTGCCCAGCAGGCGCAGGCTCGCGGTGAGCCCCGCCGGCGTGTTGGCCAGCCGCTCCGCGCGCCCGGCGTGCTCTGGTGGGAGC
>JBKPDO010000381.1:0-13664 GCA_046727955.1 bacterium
GACCAGTACCAGCGCCGGACCGACCGGCTGATCCCGGTGGTGATCCTCGAGCGCGCGGCGTGATGACGCCGTGCCTCCCCTCCTGTGGCGCCTGGCGCACGCGAGCCGGACTCCACCGCGGGTGACGTACGTGCTGCACGAAAACCGGCACCGGCCGCGCCAGGCATGCAGGCCCTCTTCGCCGACCTCGGCATCACCACCAGCGCCGCGGCATAGACAACCTTTTGTCGATCCGGACTCCGCAAGCGCCTAGTTGGAGCTGGACGCCTTCGCTTCCTCGCCCGAGGGCTGGTAGATGAGGATGGCGACGCCGTCACCGATCGTCTTGGAGTCCGTGAGCCGCAGGCGCTTCTTGTCGCTGGTGTCGCCGAACAGGCGCTTGCCGGTCCCAAGGACGACCGGGAAGACCATCAGGCGCAACTCGTCGACGAGGTCGTGCTCGACTAGCGTTTGCACGAGCTGGGCGCTGCCGTGGACGACGATGTCCCCATCCAGTCTCTGCCGCAGCTTCGAGACCTCCTCCACCACGTCGCCGTGGAGCACCGTCGAGTTGTTCCACTCGGGCTCCTGGAGGGTCGAGGAGACGACGTACTTGGGCATGCTGTTGAACTTGTCGGCGAACTCGCCTTCCATGGATGGCCAGGATGCGGCAAAGCCCTCGTAGGTCACCCGCCCCAGCAGGAGTGCCTGGCTCTCGAGGGTCTCGTCGAGCTTGAACTTGGCGCCATCCTCTCCTTGGTCGATCTCGAAGGTCCAACCTGCGTGCTGGGAGTCCTCGCCACCGCCCGGCGCCTGCATGACGCCGTCCAGCGACACGAACTCGGTTACGACGATCCTCCCCATTTGCTTCCTCCTCTTGCGTTGGCGCTTGCCGGTCCATCCGAGCGCCCGGTATCATTACCCTACCAGATAGTTGCTAAACAATATAGTTGCTAAACAATGTGGTTGGATAGAAGATGGCAGTCGACCAGTTGACGAGAACCTTCGCGGCCCTCGCCGACCCCACCCGCCGCGCGATCCTCGGGCGTCTGGCGCAGGGTGAGGCCACGGTGAACGAGCTGGCCGAGCCGTTCCCGATCAGCGTGCAGGCGGTCTCCAAGCACCTTAAGGTGCTCGAGCACGCCGGGCTGATCACGCGGGGTCGCACCGCCCAGCTTCGGCCCTCGCGGCTGCAGGCCGCGCCGCTCAAGGACGCCGCCGACTGGCTCGAGGAGTACCGTGCCTTCTGGGAAGGCAGCTTCGACCGCCTCGACGCGCGCCTGCAAGCGACCGAGAAGGGTCCGCCAATGGCCGAGGCACCGACTCCCGGCGCCGCGGCCGAGGGGATCACGATCACCCGCGTGTTCAACGCGCCGCGCGAGCGTGTATGGAAGGAGTGGACCGAGCCCGAGCGCTTTGCGGACTGGTTTGGCGGCAGCGAGGCCGAGGTGCCCGTGTCCGCGGTCTCGATGGACGTCAGGGAGGGTGGCGCGTGGCGGGCGACGATGTTCGCCGGCCCTGGCCGCCGCAAGATCCACAAGATCCAATGGAAGGGCGCGTACCTCGAGGTGGTCGCGCCGGAACGGCTGGTTTTCACTCTCTCCGACCAGCCCGGCGACGAGTACGAGCTGGTGATCGTCGTCCTCACCGACCTGGGCGACGGCCGCACCGAGATGCGCTTCCAGCAGCGCGGACGCCTGTCGGCCAAGCAGTACGAGCGCGCCGGGCAAGGGTGGTCCTCCTTCTTCGATCGCATGGCAGAGCACCTGACCCACGCCTGACCCGCGGTGCGTCCGCCTGTCGCGCGCCCATGGGCCACGCTGCGGCCCGGCGTCGCCGTCAGGCGAGCAGGTCGGGCGGCGGTTCCGTGGTCGAGAGATTCGAGGCGGACGAGCCCAAGTCGGCGGTGCTCAAGCCACCGTCGACACGGCAAAGGCCATCCCCACGAACAGGATCAGCTGCCCTTGAGCGCGCCCGGCCCGGGGCGTGGCTCGACCTGGTGGGGGCCGAGTTCCTGGCCGCAGCGCTCGCACACCCGGCGGTCGGTCACCGCGCCTCCACAGCCCCGGTGGACAAACACCAACGGCGGGCGTCCGCCCATGACGTGGCGGTCCCCCCACGCCATCAGGGCCGCAATGACCGGGAACAGGTCCAGGCCCTTCTGGGTCAGCCGGTACTCGTAGCGGTCGGGGCGCTGCTGGTAGCGGACCCGCTCCAGGATCTGCTCGTCGACTAGTCGGTTGAGCCGGTCGGTGAGCACGGTTCGTGCCAGGCCGATCCTGGCCAGGAAGTCGTCGAAGCGGCTGGTGCCCTGGAAGGCCTCGCGGACGACCAGCAGTGTCCATCGGTCGCCGACGACTTCGAGGGTGCCGGCGATCGAGCAGTGCTGGCCGGTGTAGGTCCTTGGGAGCATGCGCCCAGTCTACCAGGGGTGGGTTGCGTGACGACACCAACTTAGGTAGCATCACGCTACTAACGAGCACTGGTCGCGCCGCAGCGAGAAGGACGAGGGCGCCGACGTGAAGGAGCCATGCCAGTGAACCGCTCCGATGACCGCTCCGATGACCGCGGCTCCACGAGTTCCACACTCGTTAGACACCGGGGGGTGATCCTGGCCGGGCTGTGCCTGGCGGCGTTCATCATCAGCCTGGACATCACCATCGTGAACGTGGCGCTGCCCGCGCTGGTGCGCCAGCTCGGCGCCACCACCACCGACCTGCAGTGGGTGGTGGACGCCTACAACCTGGTGTTCGCCGCGCTGGTGCTGGTCGGCGGGAGCCTGTCGGACCGGCTGGGCCGCAAGGGCCTGCTCCTGGCCGGCCTGGGAGTCTTCACCGCCGCCAGCCTGGCCGGCTCGTTCGCCACGTCCGCCAACCAGCTGATCGCGGCGCGGGCGGTGATGGGACTGGGGGCGGCGATACTGTTCCCGTCCACGCTGTCGCTTTTGACCAACGTGTTCACCCAGCGGCGTGAGCGGGCCATCGCCATCGGCCTGTGGGGCGCCACCGCCGGGGTCGGGATCGCCACCGGCCCGATCGTCGGGGGCTGGCTGCTGGAGCACTTCTGGTGGGGCAGCATCTTCCTGTTCATGGCGCCGGTCGCGGCCGTGGTCGCCGTCGTGATCGCGTGGGCGGTGCCCACCTCCCGCGACCCGCACATCCCGCCGGTCGACTGGCGCGGTCTGGTGCTGTCAGCGGCCGGGATGGGCCTGCTGGTGCTCGGGGTCATCCAGGCACCCAGCTGGGGCTGGGGCTCGGCAACCACCATCAGCGTGCTGGTGGGGGGCGCCGCCGTGCTGGCCGCCTTCGTGGCCGCCGAGGGCCGCACCGCCCACCCGATGGTGGACGTCGCGCTGTTCCGCAACCCGCGTTTCACCGCCGCCAGCGCCTCGGTGGCGATCGCGTTCTTCGCCCTGAACGGGTTCATCTTCCTGATGACCCAGTACTTCCAGGTCGTCAAGGGCTACGGCCCGCTCAGCACGGGGGTCCGCCTGCTGCCGGTGGCCGGGTCGGTGGCGGTGGCCTCGGTCGTCGGCACCAGGCTGGCCGTGCGGATCGGCAACAAGATCATCGTCGGCGCGGGGCTGGTGTTCTACTGCGCGGCGCTGCTGTGGACCGCCACGGTGTCCCAGGCGACTTCCTACGGCCTGCTGGCGGTGGTGGGTGTGGTGCTCGGCATCGGCATGGGGCTGACGCAGGCGCCGGCCACCGAGGCCATCATGGGCGCCGTCGCCAAGGAGAAGGCCGGCGTCGCGTCGGCCGTCAACGGCTCGACCAGGCTGTTTGGCGGCACGCTCGGGGTCGCGGTGGTCGGCAGCGTGGCGGCGTCGCTGTACGCCAACCGGCTGCTGGCGACGCTGCCGCCGCGGCTTCCGGCGGGGGCTGTCGCCGCCGCCAAGGGATCGGTGGGCGGCGCCGCCGTCGCCGCCCAACAGCTCAGCCAGGCTGGGCTGGGTGGCATCGCGCAGCGCCTGAACGACGCCGCGGTCCTGGCGTTCATGCACAGCTTCGCTGGTGGCTGCCTGGTCGCCGCCGGCGTCGCCGCGGCTGGCGCCCTGGTGGTGTTCTTCCTGCTCCCCGCCCGGCCCCGCACCCACCCCGACGAAATCCGCCCACCCGCGGACAGCGAGCTTCAGCCGGCCATCGCCGCCGAACGCGGCGACACCGCCGGGATCAGAACGCCCTGAACGGGCGCGCCGTGAACGGGGCGCATGCTCGCCGGTCACCGCTGGCAGGCGAGCCCATCCCCGCCTCGGGGTGGCGGCGTCGCTGCAGGGCCAGCCGCTGCGGGCGGGTGGCAGGGTGATGCCCAGCGGGCTCCCTCACTGCTGGGCACGCTCGGTGAGGGGGAGCCGGACGATGAAGCGGGTATCGCCGGGCTGCGACTCCACGGTCAGGTCGCCTCCGTGGCGGCCGACCACGATCCGGTAGGAGATGTCCAGCCCGAGCCCAGTCCCTTGGCCGACCGGCTTGGTGGTGAAGAACGGTTCGAAGATCCGCTGGCGTAGGTGCTCGGGGACCCCTGGCCCGGTGTCGCCGATCTCGACCCGCACCCGCTCGCCGTCCATGGCGGTGCGGACCGTGAGCCTACCGTGGCCATTCATGGCGTGGACGGCGTTGTCGATCAGGTTGGTCCAGACCTGGTTCAGCTCCCCGGCATAGACCGGGACCGGCGGCAGCGACCGGTCGTAGTCGGTGACGACCTCGACGTGCTCGAGCTTGCTGCCGAGCATGACCAGCGTGCTGTCGAGCCCGGTATGGATGTCGACCCGCTCGTGCGGCGCGCGGTCCATATTGGAGTACTGCTTGGCCGCGGCCACCAGCGACGAGATGCGCATGACCGAGTCGGTGATCTCGTTGACGAGCAGCTCGGTCTCCAGCGTGTAGGCCAGCCATCGCAGGGCACTCCCCAGCAGGGCAGGGCTCACCCCGGCGGCGAGCTTGTCCAGGAACTCGGGCGTGGTCCCGGCACCCACGAGGATCGGCGCCAGCTCCCATCCGCCCTCGACGCCGTGCTCGTCCAGCCAGTCGTTGATGGAATCCTCGCGTTCGGACTCCTGCACGGCGGTCAGCTTGGGCGCCTCCGAGACTGCCTGGACCGCTTCCTCCTGCACGTCGACCAGCAGCTCGAGCAGCTGCTTGTCCAGCTTGTCGTGCGCCAGCATAGCCAGCTTGTGACGCATGCCGGCCACCCGGTCCCGCAGCGCCGAGGTTGCCCGCACCGCGGCGGCGGCAGGGTTGTTCAGCTCGTGAGTGAGCCCGGCCGACAGCGCGCCCAGCGCCAGCAGCTGCTGGCGCTGCCCGATAATGTGCTGGGAGCTGCGCATGCCCAGGAACAGGCCCTCCAGCAGGTGGATCGCTATCGGGAACCAGGTGCGCATCATCCAGGCGAAGTCCTCGCGGCGCAGCACGAAGAAGCGGGCGTCGCTGACCACCCGCACGCTGGCCGTATAGCCCTGCTCGTCCTCGTCGCGGACATGGGCGTAGGCCTGGGTGGCGCCGGCGTAGACGCCCACCTGGTCGGTGCGGACTATCTCCACGTCGTCCTGCCCGACCCGGCGGGTCATCGTGATGGCACCGGCGAGCAGGACGATGAACACCTCCGCCGGCGCGCCCTCCTCGACGGCCGTGGCACCGCTTGGCAGCTCGACGACCCAGCCGTGCTCGGCGAGCCATTCGAGCTGGTCGTCGGAGAACCGCTCGAACAGGAACAGCCTCCGCAGTGCCGCAGCCGGGAGCCGCTGCGTGCCCTCGGTGATGGTCATGGCGTCAGGCCGCCTCGGCCGCGTGCTGGAGTTGCTCGATGGCGTCCGACCTGGTGCCCTCGGCTCGGGCGCGTGTCTGGGTTTGACTCCGGATGGCGGTGGCGAGCAGCAGCCGGAGGCCGCGCACCTGGGCGCGCTCACGCAACCGCCAGCTGCCGTCCTGCCAGTGGGCGAGGCCTTCCCGCTCGAGCCGGCGACCGGCGAGTGCGGCGTGCTTGCAGGGTACCGGGAACGACGCCCGGTGGGTGCCTGAGAGACAGGTGCAGCCGAGCAGCAGGGTGCCGTCGCGCACGCCGCGGATCCAGACGCGGTAGCTGCCCGGCTGGGAGTCGGACTTGACGAGGACCGAGCCGTCGGGCAGCACGCGAGCGTTGTGGCCGCCTTCGACGGCGCGAACCTCGGCGGCGAGCCCATACGCCGCGTGCCACGGCGCATCGCCGGCGCGCCGCCTCATGGTGGCGGAAGTGTCAGGAGCAATGAGTTCGTTCGTCACGCCTTCATTGTACGGCAATAATCCGGTCCCGACCAACGGAATGCCCAGGTCAGCGGGGGTATAGGGACGCTTCGCGCCTCCCGGGACCCGGCTCGGGAGAGGCCATGCGACCAGGGACCTACCAAGTGGGATTCACCGAATCCCGGATTTCCGAGCCCCACCGGTCGTCTGCTCGTGGGGATGCGGATGGGCTCGTCCATGTAGGCCAGGTGAGCGGCTGTGGGCGGCACGAACCGGGCCCGTGGGATAGCGCGGAACGCGGGATGACCCGGCTGTCCCGGATGCCCTGGGCATGGAGCGCCTCGGCCAGGTCCTCGGGCGACCTTGATCGCCGGCGGCGCGCGGTTCTCACACGGTGGTCCTTGTCGTTACCGCGCTGTCAGTCGGGACGACCCGAGCTAGCCTATGCTTGATGCGGTGCCGGCATTGTGCCTGGCAGAGCTGGCCGCCTGAGCGGGTCGGTACACGATGCATGGTAGGCGGATGGTGGTCGGTGTCAGCGTCCTGCTGGCGATGGTGCTCGTCGTGATTGCGCTGGCGTGGCTGTTCCAACGACGGCTGATCTACCTTGCGGAGCCAGGGCGGGCACCGGCCGTCGCGACCGTCCTGCCTGCCGGCGAGGACGTCGCCTTCGATACCGCGGACGGGCTTCGGCTCCGTGGCTGGTTCGTGCCCGCCGCCACCGGCAAGAGCCAGGCGACCGTGCTAGTGCTCAACGGCAACGCCGGCAACCGGGCGGCGCGGGCACCGCTGGCGGCTGAGCTGTCGCGGGCCGGGCTGTCGGTGCTGCTGCTGGACTATCGCGGCTACGGTGGCAACCCAGGCAGCCCGTCGGAGCGGGGGCTGCTGGCCGACGCGCGAGCCGCGCGCGCCTACCTGGCCACGCGCGGCGATGTCGACCCGGCGCGGCTGGTGTACTTCGGCGAGTCGCTGGGGGCCGCGGTGGCGGTCCAGCTCGCGGCCGAGCGGCCGCCCATGGCGCTGGTGCTGCGCTCGCCGTTCACCTCGCTGGCCGACGTCGGGCGGGTCCATTACCCGTTCCTGCCGGTCCGGTTGCTGCTCAAGGACCGCTACGCCTCGATCGAGCAGGTCGGCAGGCTACGCTGCCCGGTGCTGGTGGTGGCTGGCGAGCGGGACGGCATCGTTCCCTGGGAGCAGAGCAGGCGGCTGGCCGCGGCGATTCCCGAGCGGAAGCGGTTTGTGCTGGTTCCCGGCGCTGACCACAACAGCCTCGAGCTGCTGGCGGGCCAGCGGCTGATCGGCGAGGTGGTCCGCTTCGTGGCTGAGGCGGGCCGCCGCGCTGGCTGCGCGGACCGCTGACGCACGTGAACGGGCCGCGCCCCGTCTTGCCCCGCCTCGCCCGACGCGACGCGACGCGACAGCATCCTCTCAGGGCTCGAGCCGATCTCAAGCCATCGTCAGGCGGCGATATCCGCGGTACGCTCAGTTCCCTGGCGAGACGAGGGGGTGGGGTGATGACCCAGGTGAGGGAGCATCTCGAAACCCACGGCGTCCCATTCGAGCCCATCGCGCACCAGCAGACCTACACCTCGATCGCCGAGGCGAGGGCGCTCGGCATCGATGCCGGTGAGGTTCTCAAGACGGTCGCGGTGCGCGTAGGGGGCGGCTATGCGCTGATGGCGGTCCCGGCGACCTGTCGCCTCGACCTACATCGCGTGCAAGCAGCGGTGGGCGATCGTCGTGTCCGGCTTGCCACCGAAGAGGAGCTGCTGCGGGACTTTCCAGACATCGAGCTGGGCGCTCTGCCGCCGCTTGGCTCGCTGCTGGGCGCACCGGTCTACGTCGATCAGGAGGTGCTCGAGCACGAAACGGTGGTCTTTGCCGCAGGGAGCCAGACCGAATCCGTTCAGATAAGGACGGCGGATCTGCTCCAGCACGAGCGGGTGACGACCGTGCCACTGATCAAGCATGCTGAGGAGGATGAGAAGGACTGGCTGCCGTAGCCACGGTCCACACGCCCACCGCAGTTCCACCAGCGTAAGGCTCGCTTGCCGGTGCTGGCCCTCGCGCCCATCAATGGCCTCGCCGAGGCTTGGCGGGCAGCGGGACCCCGTCCGACTTCCTCCACCGAGGGAGCCCCGTCCTTGCCAGCTCGTGGACTGGCGGTCGTGGTGTGCGGTTCTTCGACGACCTGAAGCAGGACGAGATCGACGCCCGGCTCGGCTGCTCCAGATGCACGTCTCGCGTGCTGCGCCGCGCTGTGACGCGCATGCGCGAGCAGCTCGGGTCCTAGCCCAGCTGGTCACCGGCGCCGTAAGCTGCCTCCCATGGACGTGACGCCCGACTCCGGGCTGGCCCGGGCGCTGGGCACGGCGAGCGTCGTGGTGGCAGCGCTGATCGTCCACGTCCTGGCCTGGCGGGTGGTGCTGCGGCTGATGAAGGACCGCACGCTGGCCAAGGAGCTGCGCACCCGCTGCCGCTGGCCGGCGCGCGCCGTGGTGGCACTCGCCGCCCTGCTGCTGGCGCTGTCCGCCATGCGCCCGCAGCTCAGCAGCCACCGGGCGGTGACGTACGTGCTGGCGCTCGCGCTCATCGCGGCCACGACATGGCTGGCGATCCGCCTGGTACGCGTGGCCGAGAGCGCGATAATGCGGCGCTACGACGTGGACGTGCCCGACAACCTGCGCGCCCGTCGGGTGCGCACCCAGGTGCGCGTGCTCGGCCGCGTGATGATAGTCGCGATCACTCTGCTGGCGCTCGTCAGCGTGCTCCTGATCTTCCCGGAGGGGCGGGCGGTCGGCGCGAGCCTGCTCGCCTCCGCTGGGATCGTGGGGGTCATCGCCGGGGTGGCGGCCCGCTCCACCGTCGGCAACCTCATCGCCGGCCTGCAAATCGCCTTCGCCGAGCCGATCCGCCTCGACGACGCCGTGGTGGTCGAGGGCGAATGGGGCAATATCGAGGAGATCACCCTCACCTATGTGGTGGTGCGGATCTGGGACCGCCGGCGGCTGGTGCTGCCGTCCTCTTACTTCGTCGAGCGCCCCATCCAGAACTGGACGCGCTATTCCGCCGACATCGTCGGCTCGGTGCACCTGGCGGTCGACTACACCACCTCGGTCGCGGAGGTGCGCGCGGAGTTCGAGCGCATCCTCGCCGCGTCCACGCTGTGGAACGGACAGACCGCCGTGCTGCAGGTGGTCGATGCCACCGAGCGGACCATGACGCTGCGCGCGCTGGTGAGCGCGGACAGCGCGCCGAAAGCCTGGGACCTGCGCTGCGAGGTGCGCGAGGAGCTGCTGGCGTGGCTGCAGCGCGAGCACCCGGAGGCACTGCCGCGCCTGCGCACCGAGGTCCAGGGCCGGCGCTGGAGCCAGGACCTCAGTCCTGACCGCCAGCACGTTCCCCACTCGGACCTATAGCAGCAGGTCGAAGACGCGGAAGGCGGTTCGCCACTGCTCGGTCTGCGGATTCTTCAGCTTGGGGTCGATGAGGGTGAAGGTGCGGAACTCAGCCTGGTGTAGCCGGGCTCGAAGATCCAAGAGCTTATGGCATGACTCCCTCGTCGAGAAGCACCGTGGACGCCCGCTGCGCCGCGGAGCCGGTCGGGTCAAGCGGCGCCGCGGGTGGTCTAGTAGCGCGGTCCAGCTCGGCCTTGGCGGTCTGGTCACCAGGACCAGTGGCGTGACCAGTGGCGCTTCACGCCATCGTAAGCAGTTCGGCCTCACGCGCCGGGTCCAGGCCCACCTGGACCCGTTGCGGGCGGCCGGCGCGCGGTGGCACACCGCCGACGGTGCGCAGCCACTGCCACGTGTCGGCAACCGTCTGCGCCACCGGGCGGCAGCGCAGCCCGGCTGCGTACGCGCGGCTGACATCGCCCTCGTGCAGCCACCGGAACGCATGCCCGACCGGGATCCACACCGGCAGATCGTTCCACGGCACTACCCCCGCCGCGAGGATCGGTCCAGGGTCGACCCACCGCAGGGTGGCGCGTGCGCCGGTCACCGCGACACACGCCGCCAGCAGCTCGCCGATGGTCGCGTGCCCGGTCCGGCTGACCACGTTGAACGTGCCGCCAACACGCTCCTGGCCCGGTCCAGCAGCCAGGTCACCAGGTCCCGGACGTCGATGTACTGCAGCGGCAGGTCGGCCGGAGCGGGAGCCAGCACCTGGCCACCACGGGCCACCCGCTGAAGCCACCAGGGAAGCCGGCCGATGTCTTCCCCCGGGCCGAGGATCAGACCGGCACGAGCGATCAGGGCGCGCTCGCCGAAGATCTCCAGCGCCGCTTGTTCCCCGCCGGCCTTCAGCTCAGCGTAGCTGCCGTCAAGCGCGTCCGGGGCGGCGTCGACGACCGGTGCGCGCTCGTCGGCGCCCAGCGCCACCGGCTCGCGGTAGACCGACCTGCTGGACACGTAGACGTAGTGCCCGGTCGAGCCGACCAGCGCTCGTGCGGCGTTCAGGACGGCACGCGGCGCCCCATCTCAGGTGTCGACCACCAGGTCCCACTGGCCGCCTGTCAGCGCCGACAGCCCGTCGGGAGCCGAGCGTCCCCCCGCAGTCGTCGCACCCCGTCCGGTACCGCGCCGTGCAGGCCCCGGTTGAACACCGTCACCGGCCAGCCTCGCCGCAGCGCCTCCGTGACCGTCGCTCCGCCAACAAAGCCCGTACCGCCCAGTACCAGTAGTCTCATGGCGCTACTGTCCACCACCTCAACCCGGCGCGCTGCAATGTTCGCGGTTAGCCGATTGCGCCTGAAGCGGAATCCAAATAGCCACTCTGCCAGCATGGCGGGTCGCGTCTTGTCGCGTGGTCTACAAGCTGCTCGCCTCAACGCAGGTCTACAGCGGCGCCGCCGTGGTCAGCGTCAGCAGCATGCGGTTGAAGGAGGCCCACGCACTCCGACACCTACTTGCAGATGTAGGGGGTTTCGGATTGCCGCATCGTCCGTCCGAATTCGAGGGTCTTGCTATGGGCGCCGCGCCAACCGCTCGGCCGGGGACAGCCCGTCGCTTGCCGGGGCGGGGTGCAAGGGCGACGATAGGTGCAGGCCCACCGCGGGAGGCGAGGACCATGGCCAGCGCCGTTTCCGAAGGCCACGAGGAAAGCGGCCAGGTAGTCAAGGTCCCCGGGCCACCGGTGACGGCCGGCGATGGGCCGGCGGGGGAGGCCGCTCGGGCTCAGGAGATGCCGACGGCGGCGTTCGAATTTGAGGTCTACGAGGGCCTGAGCCCGTTCCCGTCCATCGCCGAGTACGCGTTCCTGTCGGACTGCGAGACCAACGCCCTGGTCGCGCCGAGCGGCAACGCGGAATGGCTATGCCTGCCCCGCCCCGATGGGCGGAGCGTGTTCGCGTCGATCCTGGACCGTGCGGCGGGCGGCTTCCGGCTCGGGCCGACCGGGGTCTCGGTGCCGGCCGGGCGCCGCTACCTCCCCGGCACCCTGGTTCTTGAGACCACCTGGCGGGCGCGGAGCGGCTGGCTGGTCGTCCGCGACGCGATGTGCATCGGCCCCTGGTACCACCAGCAGCGACGCTCGGGAACCCACCGCCGGCCCCCGACCGACTACGAGGCCGAGCACATCCTGCTGCGCACAGTGAAGTGCATCATCGGCAGCGTCGAGCTCAGCCTGGACTGCGAGCCGGTGTTCGACTACGGGCGGACCGAGGCCCGGTGGGAGTACGCGGGGCAAGGCTATGGCGAGGCGATCGCGAATGGCGGGGACGGCGATGTCCCGTTGCGGCTGGTCACCAACCTGCGCGTGGGGTTCGAAGGCCGTGGGGCGCACGCGCGCACCACGCTGCGCGAGGGTGAGCGCGCCTATGTGGCGCTGTGCTGGCCTCGGTCGCAGTGGTCGGCCTCCGAGGAGTACTGGGCCGAGCGGGTCCCACCGGCCACCTGCGACGAGGCCTTCGAGCGCATGGAGCGGACCGCGGAGTTCTGGCGCGGCTGGATCAACCAAGGAGTGTTCCCCGAGCACCCCTGGCAGAGTTACCTGCAGCGCAGCGCGCTGACGCTCAAGGGCCTGACCTATGCGCCGACCGGAGCGCTGCTGGCGGCGGCCACGACGTCGCTGCCCGAGACGCCCGCTGGCGAACGCAACTACGACTACCGGTACACCTGGATCCGTGATGCCACCTTCATGCTCTGGGGCCTGTACACGCTCGGCCTGGATCGCGAGGCGAACGACTTCTTCTACTTCGTGGCCGAGGTTTGCGGTGGCGAGGAGGACCTCCAGATCATGTACGGGGTGGGTGGCGAGAAGGAGTTGCCTGAGCAGGCCTTCGACCACTTGAGCGGCTATGACGGCGCGGTGCCGGTACGCGTGGGCAACGAAGCCGCGACCCAGGTCCAGCACGACGTCTGGGGTGCCGTGCTCGACTCTGTCTACCTGCACACCAAGTCGCGGGACTACCTGCCGGAGCGGGTCTGGCCGACCCTGAAGCGAGCGGTCGAGTGCGCGGTGGCCAACTGGCACAAGCCCGACCAGGGAATCTGGGAAGTGCGCGGCGAGGCCAAGCATTTCACCGCATCCAAGCTGATGTGCTGGGTGGCGTGCGATCGTGGCGCCCGCCTGGCGAAGCTGCATGGCGATCGCGACCTTGCCGTCAGCTGGCGCAAGGTGGCCGACGAGATCCACGCCGACATCTGCGAGCATGGCGTGGACGAGCGGGGCGTGTTCGTGCAGCACTACGACACGACCGCGTTGGACGCCTCGGTCCTGCTCATGCCGCTGCTGCGTTTCCTGCCACCCGACGACCCGAGGATTCGCAACACCGTGCTCGCCGTCGCGGACGAGCTGACCGTGGACGAACTGGTGCTGCGCTACCGCGTGGACCAGACCGACGATGGCTTCTCGGGCGAGGAGGGCACGTTTACGATCTGCTCGTTCTGGCTGGTCTCGGCGTTGGTGGAGATCGGCGAGGTCGCCCGCGCCCGTCGGCTGTGCGAGAAGCTGCTGTCGTATGCCAGCCCGCTGCAGCTGTACGCCGAGGAGATCGACCCGCGCAGCGGCCGGCACCTGGGGAACTTCCCGCAGGCGTTCGCCCATCTGGCGCTGATCAATGCGGTCATGCACGTGATCCGGGCCGAGGCCGGCGGCGACGCAACCCGCTTCGCCCCCCAGGGCATTTCCGTGCCCTGAAGCGAGCCATACGGGGACTGTTGCATTGAGCCGGAAGGCATGGGCGGAGCCGAGCAAAGTGGAGGCTCTCTCTCGTAGACGGCGCCGAAGAAGCACTTGAACCACTCGATCGTGCCCATGATCGGCTGCGCCTGAGAGTCCGAGTGGAGGGCGTCGGACGGAGTGATCGCTCAATGCAACAGCGCCGCCGACCTCCAGGTAGGGCCGGCCGATCCTGCGGGCAAGGGCGGCGCCCTCCCGCAGGTGGCGTTCGGCGTCTTGAAGCCCCAGCGACCACGCCTCGACGGTCCCCAGGTTCAGCAGCGCCACCGCGCGCAGGTCGCTGCC